>JACVRN010000081.1 GCA_014534425.1 Pyrinomonadaceae bacterium | reverse complement strand
TAATTAAAATTCCAATCATCATCACCCGCCAACGTGAACGACGGGTCGCTTCTTCGGGTCTTTCTCGGCCTGGCGCAGGACTTCGTGCGTGACGGGCGCCGTGTCGCCTTCGCCAAAGGCTATGTACTTGAAGATGTAGACGAGCGGGTTGCCCTCGCTCCAGCCGAAGTAGACGTGCGGCAGCTTGCCTGTCCTGTCTCTCAGGTACAGCAGAAAGGCTGCAATCGCGTTCGGCACCGCAGGGCTTTCGGTTCTGAGAACACGGAAGCCGTCAACATGCTCGCCGCGAATCTTGAGCACGCCTGAAAACTCAGAAGCATCGCCTAGGTTGACCTCAAAGAAGATGATGGGTTCAGACTGGGGGATGTGGTTGTCCTCTCTCTTCTCCTTCTCCTTCATCTGATACTCCAGCGCGTCGCCACGGTCGCAACGATTGGCTACGATGCGTATGACGCCGCCGCTCGCTTCGCCTATGATTGCTTTGGCGCTGTCGTCCAGTTCCACTTTCTTGACGCGCAACTCCGTCGTGCGCCAGATTCTTGAGACGAGCGAGGTAAGGACGATTGCGCCTATGAAGAAGGAGGCTATCTTAATGCCTTCGGGCCGCTCGTGTATGTTCTGTATGGTCGTGTAAGCGAAGACGAGCGAGATTAAGAGAAAGACCCACCAGGGGCCGCCCTTGCGCCTGACCGAGAGCGTGACGGCAATCGCTGCGGAAGTCATCAAGACCAGCACGCCCGTCGCGTAAGCTCCGCCCTGCGCGTCAACGTCCGCTTTGAAGATGATGGTCACGGCGAAGGCTATGAGGGTGAAGACCAGCACGAGCGGGCGCGTGGCCCTGGCCCACTGCGGGGCCATTCCGTAGCGCGGCAGGTAGCGCGGCACTATGTTCAGCAGTCCGGCCATAGCCGACGCGCCCGCGAACCACAGAATCAATATCGTGGAAAGGTCATAGACCGTGCCGAAGATGTCGCCCATGTAGGTGTGCGCCAGGTAAGCCAGGGCGCGGCCATTCGCCTTCCCGCCCACCTCGAACTCGTGCGGCGGAATCAAGGTCGTGGTCACGAAGCTGCTGCCAATCAGTAGCACGCTCATAATCAGCGCTGCTGTCCTCAGAAGCTTGCGCGTGTTCGTGATGCGCGCTCGCAGGATTTGCTGAGCCGTCGGCGGCGGCTTTCTGTGAGTGCTGCGCGTGGTGTGAATGTCTTCTAAATCGTCTTTGGTTAAATCCCTATCGCCTTTGACAAGCGGCATGACGGCCACGCCCGTCTCGAACCCTGATAGTCCGAGCGCAAGTTTCGGGAACAGCAGCAGCGAGACGCCTATGATGAGAAAAGGATTTCCCTGAACCCTGGGATGGCTGAAGAGCGCGGTCTTCCAGGCGGGGAAATGTTCCGGCATCTCCAGCAAGTGGTAAAAGCCCACGCCAACTACGACCAGATTCAGCAGCAGGTATATCCCTACCAGAAAAACCGCTATCCCTATGGCCTCTTTGAATCCCTTGAGGAAGATTGCGCCGAGCAGGGCTATGAGGACGAGCGTCACTCCTATCTGATGCTCAAGAAAGGGCGCGTATCTTTCCGTAAAAGGATTTTCGATGACGTGGGCGGTGGCGTCCGCCGCCGACAGAGTGATGGTGATGACGAAGTCCGTCGCCACGAACCCCAGGAGAGCGAGCACGAAGAGCTTGCCCTTCCAGCGCGAGAGCAGGTGCTCAAGCATGGAGATGGAGCCTTCGCCATGCGGGCTTTCCTCTGCCACGCGGCTGTAGATGGGAAGCGCCCCGAAGAGCGTCAGCATTATCAGCACCAGCGTCGCTATGGGCGAGAGCGCGCCTGCGGCCAGAAACGCTATGCCGGGCTGGTAGCCGAGCGTCGAGAAATAGTCAACGCCCGTCAGGCACATCACCTTCCACCACGGATGCTGGTGATGCTGCCCCTCCTGCTCGTGCGGCCCTTCTACTTCTTTGACCCCTTTGAACAACCAGAGCTTGAAGCGTCTCTTCGATCTGGCCTGTAGCACACTCATTTTTCCTGCCCCCTACTGTCTCTCGATTATCAAGAACAATGGGACTTAAATTAACCGTCTCTCTTTCCAGACGCACGAAGGCCACCCGGCGCTTGATTTTTCAATGCGCGCAGAGTGGCCTCAGGCATGACGGAAAAGAGGTAGATTGATGGCTGTCTCTTCCGCTCATGCCTACGAGGTTAGCTGACGGGCTCGGACTGGGAAGTGTCCTACGTTGGTCGTGGCTTCCGAACGCCACTTCCGTACGATGCGCCCCATGTCCTGCTAGCATTGCAGGACGCTGGTTCCCCCGTGATGTTCGCCAGCACCTCTCATCAAGGGACGTGCGCGAACAGCTTCGGCAGACAAATTTTCAATCGGGCAGATAATATTCCCGCAACTTCATTAAATCAACTCTCGCACTCAACCGCCGACGTGAACAGTCGGACGACGCTCAGGGTCTTTCTCGGCCTGTCGCAGGACTTCGTGCGTGACGGGCGCTGTGTCGCCTTCGCCGAAGGCTATGTACTTGAAGATATAGACGAGCGGGTTGCCCTCGCTCCAGCCGAAGTAGACGTGCGGCAGCTTGCCTGTCCTGTCTCTCAGGTACAGCAGAAAGGCTGCAATCGCGTTCGGCACGACAGGGCTTTCCGTGCGTAATACCCTGTACCCGTCAACGTGTTCTCCACGAACATGCATCACGCCCGAGAACTCAGAGGCATCGCCGAGGCTGACCTCAAAGAAGATGATAGGTTCGGACGTGGGGATGTGGTTGTCCTCTCTCTTCTCCTTCTCCTTCATCTGATACTCAAGCGCATCGCCACGGTCGCAGCGATTAGTAACGATGCGAATAGTTCCGGCGCTCGCCTCGTTGATAATAGCTTTGGCGCTGTCGTCCAGTTCCACTTTCTTGATGCGTAGCTCCGTCGTCCGCCACACGCGCGAGAAGAGCGAGGTGAAAACGATTCCGGCGATAAATACCAGCGCTATCTTGATGCCTTCCGGCTCTTCTATGATATTTGCGACGGTCGTAAAGACGAAGACGAGCGAGATGGCTAGAAACGCGAGCCACATCTTTTCGCCCTTGCGCCGCGTAGAGAGCGTTACGGCAATCGCCGCCGAAGTCATGAGCGCCAGAACGCCCGTCGCATATGCGCCGCCCTGCGCGTCCACATCCGCCTTGAAGAAGAGCGTGACGAGAAAGCAGATGGCCGTCAGCACCAGCGTCAGTGGGCGCGTCGCGCCAGCCCATTCGGGAGCCATGCCGTATCTCGGCAGGTAACGCGGCACTATGTTGAGCAATCCCGCCATAGCGGACGAGCCTGCGAACCAGAGAATAGAGATGGTGCTCAAGTCATAGGCTGTCCCGAACCAATCACCCAGGTAGGTGTGCGCCAGAAAGGCAAGCGCACGTCCGTTAGCCTTTCCGGCTTCCTGCACATCCGTTTCCGGTCGGAACTCTTCGGGAGGAATAAGCATCGTGGTAATCAGGCTGCTCCCTATGAGCATCACGCTCATGATGAGAGCGGCTGAGGTCAACAGCTTTCGCGTGTTGCGTATGCGGCCTTCAAGGAGTTGTTGCGCCGTCGGCTCTGTCTTGCGGCTGCTGCGCGTGGTGTGAATTGACTCTAAATCCTCTTCGGTTAATGCCCTGTCTCCCTTGACGAGCGGCATGACGACTACTCCGGTCTCAAAGCCGGACAAGCCCAGCGCGAGTTTGGGGAAGACCACAAGCGAAACGCCTATGATGAGCAGAGGATTCCCTTGAACTTTCGGATGAGTGAAAACCGCGTTCTTCCAGTTTGATAAAACATCTGGGTGCGTCAAAATCTGGTAGATGCCTGTAGCCACCACTATCAGATTCATTATGATGTAGACGACCACCAGTAGGACGGCGATTCCAATTGCTTCCTTGAAGCCTTTGAGGAAGATTGCGCCGAGTAAAGTGATAAGTACGAGCGTGACTATGATGTGATGCTCAAAAAAGCGTGGCGCGTAGGGGTTATCCGCGATGTGAACCGCCGCGTCCGCAGCCGAGAGCGTGATGGTGATGATGAAACTGGTCGCTGCAAATCCGAGCAGGCAGAGGACAAAGAGCTTTCCCTTCCAACGCGACAGCAAGTTCTCCAGCATAGAGATGGAGCCGTCTCCATGCGGGCTTTCTGCCGCCACGCGGTTGTACATGGGCAGAGCGCCGAAGAGAGTCAAGAGCACCAGCACCAGCGTCGCTATAGGAGACAGCGCTCCGGCAGCTACGAACGCTATGCCGGGCTGGTAGCCGAGCGTCGAGAAATAGTCAACGCCCGTCAGGCACATCACCTTCCACCACGGATGCTGGTGATGCTGCCCCTCCTGCTCGTGCGGCCCCTCCGCCTTTTTAATCCCTTCAAATAGCCAAAGCTTGAAACGCCTTTTCGATCTCGTTACTGAGGCCATGTTTGCGACTCACACAACAGAGTGAAGCTCCTCTGCCTCCTCTCCCGAATGAAGTGAGAAGTCCAATAGCTTTACTTTCCGTGATGGGGGATACCCCTGATTTTGCTTTACGTTCCGGTTATAGTAAGACGTTTTCGGGGAAAGTCAACAACTAAGAGACTGCAAGGGAAAAGAGGGACGAGCGCGGTTTCGGGCGCACAAAATAAGCGGGCGGGGCCTCCCACTGCCCCGCCCTAAGGCCACGTGTCCTCACCCCACGCGACCACTTCGTTCACCGGGGAGGTGAACGCAAGCCGGATTATGCACAACTCTGGGCAAACTTTCAACTGCTTCGGCTAAAGAGCGGAAAAAAATTTTCAGGCCGGTGGAGCTTGTCCAAAGATTCACGGGGCGATGATAAGCTGCGTACGGTTGCTCTCTTTACCGTCAGCGATGATGGTGAAGTCCCTGAGGCCCTTAACATCGGGGCCTCCTGGCAGAAGTATAACCAGCTTGTCCAAGCCCGGAAAATCCTCTGCGGGTGCGCGGCTTACGACCTCAACGGTCTGCCCGCCCAGGAGCGCCGTCAACTGTGAAGCGTTACGAAAGCCAGAGCCGTAGACGACTATGCGTGTGCGCCCGTCTGCGCCCGCAACCTCCGCTTGCGCGGACAGAGAGGAAGCCGCCGGAAGCAGGCTCTCTTCGTTGAAAGCCAGGGCGAATCCCTTGCCCGTTCCGTTCTCCGTCATAACTAGCGGCTCAGAGCGAGTTATCTCAACGGCAGTTTTAGCCGACACCTCGCCCTTATTAAGAAGGCTTACGAGCGCAGTGCCAGCAGGAGCCTCTTCTGGAATCTGAAAGCCCAGTCGTTTGTCCTTCACGAAGGCCAAAGGAGCCTGCGCGGTACCCCCGTTCGAGTAAGTGATATTGACGCTTGAGTCGCCAAGCTCAAACGGCAACTGCCAGCCTACTCGCTCAGGGTCTTCGTCCTTGGCAAACAACGCGGCATCGCCCACCTCAGCGCCAGTCAAAACGGCAAGGCTTCCGGCGGCCATTCTCTCCGCCGCAGTGTCGGGCATGGCCGCAGGCGCTATGAAGGTGCGCCTGGAAGCGCCTCTTGAATCGTCTGCGTTTTCGTCAACCGTCAAAGCGCCCGCGATGTAACTGACCTCGCCCGTCACGGACTGCAATCGAAGGCTATATTCGCCTGCGGGCGCGCCCGCTCCGACTTCCACGTCAAAGCTTATGACTGAGAGCGCGTCGTCCGTCTGCTGCTGAACTACGCTCGCGGGATTGATGTTGATGAAGGGCGAGGTCGAAGCTATGCCGCCTTCTGGAATCTCGTCAGCGCTCAGGCCGCGCGGGCCGCCAACATAAACCGTGTAGGTGCGGCCCTGTGTGACGGGCACGGCTATCGTAGAGAGATGGCCGTTCAGACCAATCAAGGTCGCGTTGAACGCGGCAGGCTCGACTGGAATCTGCGCGTTGAGCGTGGTCGCGCTGCCCGCAGGCACGCCCACCTGCCCTATCTCTACTGTGCGAAACGGCGACGGCACGTTCCGCATGAGTCCCGCGTAGGCTCCGTTCTGCGAAGCTATCTCGGAAGCATAGACAGGCCCGTCCAGTGATTCCACTACGACGCGATAGTTGCCCGGCAGAAGACCGTCTATGCGATACGCGCCGTTAGACAAAGTGATGTTGCTAGCTATGACGCGCCCCGTCGCCGTCTCTTCCGCGAAGACGTTAGCGCCGAAGACTGGAGCGCCGGTCGGAGCAGTGATGGTGCCGATGATTGCGCCACGCACGTCCGTTCCGGGACGTATGCCGTAGATTGCACGCAGGCCCGAGCGGTCGTCCTCGGAAAGCGAGCGCGGCGTCCATGCGGCTACGCTGTAGATGCCATTCTTGCCCTGTCGCGGCTGCATGCTTGAGCCAATCGCGCCCGAATGCTCAAGCCCAAGCAAGTGACCTATCTCGTGCGTGAAGGTCGCTTCCAAATCGAAAGTGCCGGGCGTGCCGTCGGATGAAAATTGCTGGCGTGGATTAAGCACTATGTCCGCTTCGGTGATGCTTCCGGCTTCTGTAAAGAAGACGCGCGTGCGTCCGGCCATCTCTCCGGCAGCGCCCGTGAAAGGCGCTACGTTATCTGGCGTGTGCGCGACTGTGATGAGGCTCACGCCGTCGCCGCTAGTCCCGGCAGGGCTGATGGATTGCGCGTTTGAAGTCGCCTCTACGAATCTGATGTTGGCCGCGTCAGACCAGTGTGCGAGCGCGCGGCGCAAAGCTCCCAGGACATCGCTGCCCGGCTTGATGTTTGACTGCGGCGCTGAAAGCGAGGACGAGAAGGCCAGGTTAACGGTCGCGGCGGGCCACTTGATTTGAACCGAAGTGCCTGCGTCTCTGAATTGCAGAGCGTAGGGGCGCGCAGGCGTGGCCGACAGAAACAGTGCCGCCGCCAGATATAATGCTGTCAGAACACGCCGCATATTTACGCTCTCGCTGCCAGTTTAAAATGCGCGCCGTCTCTGCCGTCGAAAGATAAAGCAAGCGCGCCGCGTGGCTTCTTCTCAAACACTTTACCCTATTGGCTCAGGATTGCAACGAACGGGCCAGAGCATATGCCTGCTCGCACGCGTTACAGGCTCTCACTCGCAGGGCTTCCGTTAGTTCCCTTAAATCTAAACTCCACAGCAGGTTAATCTGAAGCCCCCGATTACATAAACCTGCCAGGACGCCATTCCGTTCAGGCCCCGTGAAAATTTCTCATGCATTAATTAGATACGCCGCAACAACCGTGGCGAACAGCAGGGATGAGGGCGGAAGGATTGATTCATTTCTTCATTGAATCAATGAACCGATGAACCAATGAATCAATTTCTTTATCCCTGCTCCTGGTGTGGCGATTCTGCTTCTCAGGCAAAGATGCCACAGCCTTTGAAGTGCAAGGCTCTGCTTTAACTCTCGCAAATTCAGGAAATTTGCGCCTCAGGGTTGTGCGCTCGCGCCTGGCACGACCGTTGCTCCCGTCTGAGGGCGCGTCATTGATGAGATGTGAATAAGGGATTGATGAACATTCATCAGAGCGCTTGAGTTCTTTCATTACCTTGCGACGCTCCGTTTTTCCGTTGCCCGCATCCGAAGGAGAATCATCACTGTGAGAAGCAAACTCGGTATGGTGCTCGCCCTTGTTTTTGTTATGTGCTTCGGCAGCCTCGTTTTCGCACAAAACTCAAACAGCAGCACAACGACAACCACTACCACAACATCAACGCAGCGCGGTACGCGTAGCATGGGTCGTCGCCGCGCTCGTCGCCGTGCTCGTCGTCGCGCCCGCCGTCGCGCAAGGCGCAGAGGCCGTCGCGGCATGTCTAACAGAGGCAATGCCAATACCAGCAACGCCAATCGCTAATCAACCCTTAAGATCGACGCTTCAACTCTGGAAGCAAATAAGTTGAGCCGTCTTTGATAACCGGATTCCTTTTGAGGTTTGCGCCGGAAGAGTCATGCGCGGCATCGTTCGTGGCCGATGCCGTGCGTGACTCAGGCGCAAGCGAGAGCCGTAGTCGGCCTGACCGAAACCAGGCTTACTGCGCGCAGTGGGAGGGCGTGGCTATTATGAGGAGGTAGTCACGCCCTTCTTACAAGAGATTATCCAGAAGGCTTGAGGCCCAGAACCGAAAGCGCTGCGGGGTGATGAAAGACTCAGCCTCGCGGCGCTTTATCTTTTCATTAAAAGCTCGAATGAAATTCTGTCTGAGCGCGAAATTAATTCGATGTGAGATGAGACACAAAACGCCAGCCGCTTTTCCAACCCTTTGGCTGGCGCTTTCGCTCCTCATAATGCTCATCACACTGACTTCCTGTGCGACGCAGAAGCCTGTCGAAGAGGTGGTGACGACCGACGCGAGCCGCTCGTCTGCCCTTCCGCCCGGAGCCGAAGCGGTCGCCAAAGAGCCTAAACTTCCGGCGCGCGACGCAGACATAGAAGCGGCTGGCGACCGCATAGCCGAAGCCATCACACATCTCAACGCCAAACGGCGCGAGGCTGCCCTGCGCGCACTCAATCAATCCGAGACGGCGCTCAATCGCGCCCTCAGAACGCACGCACGCGATAACAGCCTCAGCGTCAGCCTTCGCACCACTCTCAAAGATTTAGACGCAGCAGAGCGCGCAGTCCAGCGCGGCTCCCTGGACGCCACCAAACAACTCGCCACCATCAACAAAAATTTGGACGGCCTAGATGTAGGACGCGCGCAACAGCAGGAGGCGGCCCAGACGGACGCGGCGCAATAGAATTAAGCGTCAGTTCTCTTCTCTTTTCTCGTCCAGCTTAATCTGAAAACGCTCCGCCATGCGGTAGAGTGTGCGGCGGTCTATCCCGAGGATTTCGGCGGCGCGTGTGCGGTTGCCGCCCGTCGCTTCGAGCACATGTATGAGGTAGCGGCGTTCAAGCTCGTCAAGCGAAACTAAATCGGAGTAAAGAGCCTTGAGCGGCGAGGCGTTGAGCGTTGCGCGCGAGCGCACGTCGCTTGTCTGCATCTTGGCCGGTAAATCTTCCGCCTGCACTTCCAGCCCGCGAGCATGAAGCGCGGCGTATTCTATGGCGTTCTCAAGCTCGCGCACGTTGCCGGGCCAGTCGTAAGAGATTAGAACGGTGAGCGCGCCTTCGGAAAAGCGAAGCTTGCGCCCCATGCTCTCGGAAGCTCTGTGCAGGAAGCGTTCGGCCAGAAGAGAGATGTCGCTGCGGCGCTCGCGCAGAGGCGGCACGCGCAGGGTGACGACGCTCAGGCGATAGAAGAGGTCTTCACGAAAGTTCCCCGACCTGACCTCTTTTTCCAAATCACGGTTGGTTGCCGCGACGACTCTTGCGTTGACGCGCACGGCGCGCGATGCGCCCACGCGACGAATCTCGCTCTCTTGCAGCGCACGCAACAGCTTCACCTGCATGGCAGGGCTTGTCTCGCCAATCTCGTCCAGAAAGAGCGTTCCCTCTTCCGCCTCTTCCCAGAGACCTTTGCGGTCGGAGACTGCGCCTGTGAAGGAGCCGCGCACGTGGCCGAACAGTTCCGCTTCGAGCAGCGTTTCGGTGAGTGCGCCGCAGTTGACGGCGACGAAGGGATGCTCCGAGCGCGGGCTATGCTTGTGAAGGCTGCGCGCGACCAACTCTTTGCCAGTGCCGCTCTCGCCTGTGATGAGAATGGTCGAGCGTGAAGCGGCCACGCGCGCGATCTCTTTGTAAAGCTCTATCATGGCGGGCGCACGTCCCGTCAATCCGGCGTCTTCATAACGAGCCGTGAAGGCGTCTTCCCTCTGGGCCGTTTCTTTCCCGCGCGAGTCCGCGTGGCTGGACTTTTCCATAGCGCGGCGCGCGGTCGCCACCACCTCTTCGACCTTAAAGGGCTTGGAGATGAAATCCCATGCGCCTTCGCGCGAAGCTTCCACGGCGGCGTCCAGCGTGCCGAAGCCCGTCACCAGAATCACCGGGCACACGTCGCGCACATGCCTGAGCACGTCAAGCCCCGTCTCTTCGGCTTCTAGATTTACGTCGCTGACGACCAGATCAAATTTCTGAGCCTCGGACAATTCGCGTGCGCGCTGAGGCGTCTGCGCCGTCTCCGTAGCCCACCCCTGCCCGGCAAAGATTTCCCTGAGCAGTTCACATGTTTCCCTGTCGTCGTCAACTACCAAGATGCTTTTCATAGGAATCAGGTTCCGACCTCAGAGACTTCCACTGGCGCGTCCTCCTGCTTTCGCTCGACGGCTACGGCGAGCTTGAGGCGGAAGCGCGTTCCCTTCCCGCGCTCGCTTTTGACTTCTATCTCGCCGCCGTGCTCGCGCGTAACCTGTCGCACTACGACCAGCCCCAGGCCCGTGCCGTGTCCCTTTCCCTTGGTCGTGTAGAAAGGGTCAAAGATTCGCGCACGCATCTCTTCCGTCATGCCGCAGCCCGTGTCCGCGAACTCCACGAAGACGAAAGCGGGCGTCTCAGCCCTCTCTTCATCAACGCCTGTGCGTACGCTGAGCGTGCCGCCTTCGGGCATGGCGTCGAGCGCGTTGTTGATGAGATTGATGAAGACCTGTTGAAGACGGTCTGCGTCGCCGCTAATCTGCGGCAGGTTTTCAGCGAGATGCGTTTCAAGCTGCACGTGGCGCACGTCCAGCGCCGGAGCCGTGGCGTCGAAGATACGCACGAGCAGCGCGTTCAAATCTACGGGCGCAAGCGCAGGCCGTATGGGCCGCGTCCTGTCCATCATCTCGCGCACGATTCTCTCAATCCTCTCAATCTGTGCGCTGATGGTCTGAAGACGGGATTGCGCGCTTTCGTCATCGCCCAGGCGAGAGCGCAGGAGTTGAACGTGGCCGCTTATGAGATTCAAGGGCGTGCCGACTTCGTGGGCGAACTGTGCGGCGGTTTGTCCTGCGGCGGCCAGCCGCTCAAGCTCCGTCAACCGCAGAGTGGTTTCCCACAACTCTCGGTTGGTCTCTTCCAACTGGTCGTTGCGCTGCTCAAGCTCCGCAGTCGCTTCGTGCACGCGCTCCTGCAAGACAAGGCGCTGCGCCTCGCGCTCCTGGCTCATCTCGTGAAGGCGCGCAATCATGCGGTTGAAGCCGCGCGAGAGCAGCCCCAGTTCATCGGGCGCACGCTGCGGCGCTTCGACTTTGAGGTCGCCCGATTCGGCGCGCGACATGGCAAAGAGCAGGCGCTCAATCGGGCGATAGACTAGCTGGCGAAACAACAGGTAGGTGGCGATGGTGATGAGCGAGACGGCGGAGAGCGCAATCCAGAGGGCTATGGCCTGAAAGCGCACGGCGATTAGAGGCTCGTCGTCCAGTTGCTCGACCACTTCGACCGCGCCGCTATAGCGCCCGTCCTCTTTAATCGGCGCGAAGACCCTGTAGCGCGATGCGGCTGCGCCTTCCGGCCTCGGCTGCGTAATCTTGGAGGCCAGCCCGTTCCTCAAGGCCGCGATTGTCTCTTCCGGCAGAGGCTCTACAGGCTCGCTTCCGGCAGCCGCAGCCGTCTCGACGTAAACGCCCCCGACCCTCTCCCAGATGCGAACCGTCACGACGCCGGGCCTTGCTCCGCGCACGAGAGTAGCGGCACGCGCAAGCATCTGCGGGTCGCGCGGGCCTGGCATGTGACTGACCTGTTCGGCCAGATTGATGGCCTGTAGCTCTGCGCGTGCGCGCTGCTCTTCCAGAACCAGGTGGGCCACGCGCGCGTTGGCAAGGGCCAGGGCAGTTGCGAGCACGGCGACAGTGATGGCCGAAGCCAGCAGCGTAGTCTTGGTATGTAGCTTGAGGGGACGCATACAGGAGGACTCAGACAAACCGTATGGAGCAACTGTTATGCCGGGTTGCCGCGCGTTTGATTCGCGTGTAAAAGCGCTGGCACGGCTGCCGCGCTACTCCGTGGCGAGCGCCAAAACGCCACAATCAACGCTCTTCAAATCTCTAAATCCCAACAAACGCGCATGGCACATCTGTTGCTCAAGGGTCTCGGCGGGTGAAGGATAAATGTATCTGGCGGCGATGGTGCTGATAGCGATAGTGGTGGTGGCTGCTGTGCTCTTTTTAGAGCACAGGGGCGACCCCAAAATGCTTGAGCGAGATTACGACCCGCAGCAGACCCGTTTCAAAGATAAGAAGAGATAACCGGAGCCGCAGCCCGTACGCTGACTCACTTACGCTTGCCCGGACGGCTTTGACGCGCCGTAGTAGTAGTGCCTGCAGCTTGAGGCGAAAGGGTTGAGCTGATGCCTGTGCCTATGGCTGCGGCGTCGTCAGCAGGCTTCGGCAACTCGTCCGCGTTGGGCACGCCCTTCAAGTCTGCGAACGCGACGACTAAAAGCAACGCCGTCACGCCCAGCGTCGCCAGCACGTAAAGAATCGCCGTCTGCTCAAAGTAGATTAATAAGAAAACTATCAGTGCGATGCCGCCTATCCAGAGCAGGTTGCGATTGCGACTGCTCGTCTTTCGGCTTCTGTTCTTTGCAAGTCTCTGGCTCATATCTCACCTTTAGGAAAATCAGAGTGTCTGAATAAACTCGATAATTTAACACAAACGGGCCGCGCAAGCGACCGCGCCGCAAAAAATAAGAAGAGGCTGGCTTTTATCATCCAGCCTCTTCGGACTAAAGAGAGAGCGCGCAGGCGCGACTTTTAGTAGAAGACCCTATACGGCAGATTCGCGCCTGTGGTAGTCAGGATTTGACCGGGCAGACCGAGCACGCTGTTGAGAAGAATCTTCTTGAGGCTCTGTCCGGCCTCCGGCACTTCCACAATGTCGTAGGGCTGAAGAACGGGGTCGTCAGCCTTCTGTCTCTTGATGGCTTGCAGGTCATAGACCAGCGTGTCTCTGTACTGCGACTTAGGGTTGATGCGGTAGATGGTTATGCTGCTCGTCTTGGTCTCTTTTCTCACGCCGCCGACCATTGCCAGCGCAGTGCTCAAGGTCAGACCGTCGCGCAGGAAGACCGGCTGCGGCGAAACCACGTTGCCGTTGATATAAATCGGCTCGGCCTCAAGAGCCTGCACCACGTCGCCCGGACGAATATAAGGATTGGCCTCTTCTTTTCCGGCCTTGAGGTCTGCGACGCTGTAGACCTTGTAAGTCGCCTGAAAGTTGTTAGGGTCTGTGGACTCCGGCTCGTCGCCAGGCTCCGGGCACATGACGGGCGCTGTGTGCGTAATCTGGATTTTACCGTTGGAGCGCTCGGTCGTGCCGCCTGAGCGAGCGAAAATCTCGTTGAGACGAACGCGGCGCATCATCTGTATCTGCTGCGGCAATTGGAACGCGCCGTAGACATATGCGGGAGGACGGCTGTTGCGTCCAGTGATTCGCACGCTCACGTCCGGCTGCTTGAGAATCTTGGAATAGGCAGCGCGTATGTCCTTCTCCACCTCTTTGTCCGTGCGGCAGCGCGCGGGGATGGGCTTGTCTATGAAGGGCAGCGACGAGAGATTACCGTCGCTGTCAACCTCGCCCTGCCAGTTCATGTCCGGCTGGCCGAAGACTCTCACGTCCAGGGTGTCGCCGGGGCCAAGCAGGTAGCGGCGAATCCCCATCGCTTCCGTAGGAAGCTGTGACGAAGTTGGCTGCACGACCATGGGCTGCGGCGCGGGCTGTCCCTGCTGCTGCGCCTGAATGGTGGGCGTCGCAGACAAAAAGGTCAAGACGAAGAGAAGCGTGTAAGAGATGGTGGCTTTCATAATTCTTTTCCTCAAAAGCTAGTTCGCTTCAAAAAGGGCGCTCGTCTTTCGGCGCGGGTGATGCGCCGAGTGATTTCAAGCTTTGCGGCCCTTCAAATTTAGAGCGCGAAAGGGGCAATATCTCAAGATGCAGCCGGTAAGCAAAGGGCTGCCCCTGTGTCTGCTGTTCTCGGCGAGAGTTTTGCTTTTATCAACTCACTTAGCAAGACTCTGCTAATTTGTAGCCCGTTCCGCCTGGGTGCTTTTCTTTCTACGAGTCCCTGGTTTTGGCACCGTACCGGGAACGGCAAACCCTCTGAACAGCAGATTGCAATGATCGCACAAAAGGTTATAGATGCCAAACAGACGCATGAACCAAGGGCTTGGCTTATAGCCTCGGCGTATGCGTGAGCTTCGGCACTTGGGACAACGTTGGCTTATCAAGTCTCTTCTCCCTGGCGATTGTTCGTCGGGGGCGTGGCATTGGAAGAGCTTCTACGGTCAGATAGTTTAGTCAATTTCAGCCGCGCACGCAAAAGCTCAATCTCTCGTCCTATGCGCTCGGACGTTTCGCGTTGAGCCTCGTCGCTCAGGCTGCCGCGCGAGGCATAGAAGAGCGCGTCCCTGTAGCGCTCTATTGC
This sequence comes from Pyrinomonadaceae bacterium, assembly GCA_014534425.1. Lineage (GTDB taxonomy): Bacteria > Acidobacteriota > Blastocatellia > Pyrinomonadales > Pyrinomonadaceae > JACVRN01. Next base: position 7,683 of record JACVRN010000081.1, on the reverse strand, counting down.
GCGGCGATACTGTCCCTTGAAGGCCGCGCGCTCGGCCATCTCAACCCAGTGCGCGACCTTGACGCTTGCGATGAACTCCTCTATGGCGGCGTTTGAATCCAGCAACTCGCGCTCTTCGGGATAGATTTTGAGCGCCGCCCGTATCACATCCATAGCGCGATGCGCCGTCTCAATCTTGTCGGAAAGAGAGGCCCGGCGCTGCGCGTCCTGCGTGATGGTGCGCGCCGAGATTGAAGCCCAGGCCAGCAGGTGATGCCTCTGAAGCACGCGCACACGTTCGCGGCCAGAGCGTATGGCGGCGCGATTTTCCGCGCCCAAGCCACCCTGACGCAGCACCTCTTCCGTGTTCGACAGGTAATCCTTGCAAAGGTGATACGCCTCAAGGTGAGCTTCGGGCAACTCGCCCGTGGCGTCCGCTTCCGCCGAGCGCTTCTGCACAGCGCGAAGCGCCGCAGAATGAGCATCCGTCTTCGTGCCGGAAGCCGAGGTCGTGCCAGCCTTGTGCTTGGCCGTTGTCTTGTGCGAAGGCTCGCGCCTGTCCTGCTCAAGTATGTAACGAGTCCAGGCTCGGCGCATCACCACCTGTCGCGCGGCGGCGGCGACCACCATCACTACGCTCGCGGCAAGCCCCGCAGGAAGCCACGGAACTTCGTCGCCGCTACTGTGCAGCATCCACCAGAGAAGGAAAAAGAGAGCGGCGGCGGTCGCGCCTGCGGCCAGCATGTAGCCGGAAGTTGAAGGCAGGCGCGGTCGCGTAGATACTGGGCGGCGCGATGCGGCCATGCTCGCAGAAACCGGGCGCGCATGATGCCTAGAAGCGCGAGCATGCGACCCCGTAGGTCTGGAGAAAACCTGATCCGCCTGGTTTGTTCGCAAACGTTCTCCTCTAGCCAAGAGGTATGGAAGCTTCCTTTAGATTATCGAATGATGCTGTTGCAACCAGCCACAACAAAACCGGAGTTTAATAGTCAACTTTTTCTGCCCCTCCTGTCAATAGAAGGTAAAAGCGCGCCTTTTTCTTTCCCTTTCTTTGTGGGACACTGGCCGGAAATTTTCTGGGAGCGAGGTGTTTCGAATGGAGAGAGAGTTGGAGGGGAAGGTGGCGCTTGTGACCGGCGCGACGAGCGGGATTGGGAGGGCTACGGCACTGCGCTTTGCCGAGGCGGGGGCGCGAGTCGCTGCGGTCGGTCGCAATCAATCGGAGTTGGCAAGCATCTGCAAGGAGATTAACAAGGACGGCGGAAAAGCTTTGGCTATTCGCGCAGACGTTACGGTCAAGCCCATCCCGCGCCGCATCGTCGCGGAAACGGTCGAGAAATTCGGCGCGCTGGACATACTCGTTAACGCTGCGGGCCACATCTCTAACGGCACGATTGAGAATACGAAGATGGCGGACTGGGACGCTATGATGAACGTCAACCTGCGCGCCTGCTTCAACCTGATGCAGCACTCGATTCCTTACTTGGCCGAAAGACGTGGCAACATAGTCAACGTGTCGAGCGTCACGGGCCTCAGAGCCTTTCCTGGCGTGCTGGCCTACTGCGTCTCAAAGGCTGGGCTGGATCAACTGACGCGCTGCGCCGCGCTTGAGCTTGCGCCGAAGGGCATACGCGTCAACGCCGTCAATCCGGGCGTGGTCGTGACAGAGATTCACAAACGCGGCGGCATGAATGAAGAGGCTTATGAAGCCTTTCTGGAGCACTCGAAGAGCACGCACCCGATTGGCCGCGTAGGCTCTGCCAGAGAGGTTGCAGAGTTGATTCTCTTTCTGGCTTCCCATCGCGCAGCCTGGATTACGGGCGCGACCTATTCCATAGACGGCGGGCGGGCGCAGACCTGTGCGCGCTAAGCGGAAAAGCAAAAGGAGCGTCATAAGCGAAATTATGCTAGAAGTTCAAGCGCGAATATAGCTATACTTAGCCCGGTTTTCGTCTATGAAGGATTGTTCCGTCACGGTCTTGAACCTTCAAGCTGATTGGTAGAGTAAATTATGTATCCTAATTCCCCCATGCCTAATCCCGCAGGCGGCTATAATCCTTATCAAGGCCCCACGGTAGCCTACAGACCTCCGAAGCGGCGCAGCGCCATCAAAATCGTCTTCGCCATCTTCGCAGCCCTGTTCGCAGCCCTCTTAGGCTCAATCGTGCTGCTCCTGATTGGCGCGGAAACCGGCATGGCCGCTCTCATAGTGGCTATGGTCGTAGCCATGCTGCCCGTGCCCGTCTACATCATGCTCATCCTCTGGATTGACCGCTACGAGGCGGAGCCTATCTGGATGCTGGCGACGGCCTTCTTCTGGGGCGCGACCGTCGCGGTCTTCGCCGCCTACTTTCTTAACACCTTTACGGCAATCGGCGTCTACCTGGCAACGCAGAGCATCGTGGCCGCAAAGCTCTTGGGCGCGATTATCATTGCGCCCTTCTTTGAAGAGCTTGCCAAGGGCTTAATCCTCTTCATCCTCTTCTTCTGGAAGAAGGACGAGTTCGACGGCGTGGTGGACGGGTTCGTTTACGCCAGCATGGTGGGCTTAGGGTTCGCCATGACGGAGAACTTTCAGTACTACGGCAAGGTCATCTCGCAGGGCGGGCTGCTGAGTTCGGATTTTCAGGAAATCTATTTTGTGCGCGGCGCTCTTGCGGCCTACTCGCACCCGCTCTTTACCAGCATGACGGGAATCGGCCTCGGCATAGCGCGTCAGGTTCGAAACGGCTTCGTCAAATTCATCATGCCGCTCATAGGGCTGGGGCTGGCAATGTTCCTGCACTTCCTTTGGAACTTCTCGGCCAGCTTCGCAGGCTCTCTGTCGGGATTCCTGGCCGTCTACGGAATTCTGATGGTGCCGATTTTTCTCATCACGCTCGGCATAGTCTTCTTCGCGCTCCTTCGTGAAGGCCGCGTGGTCAGAGAGTATCTTTTGCCGGACTTGCAGCGCGGCTTCTTTACGCAGGAAGAATACAATCGCTTGATTACGATTCGCGGGCGCATGGGGTCTAGCCTGAGGGCTTTCAGGAGCGGCGGTATAGGCGTTTGGCGCGCTCGCATGCAATATAATCAGGCGGCGAGCGAACTGGCCTTTCATCGCAGCCGACTGGCGCGCGGCGTCGTGCGTATGGATCAGGAGATGGCCGCACGCGAGCAGGCCATTGTTCAACTGTTAACGGAGCTACGCCAGCGTCTGGGGCAGCATTAAAGGAAGATTTGCTGGCCCTTGTATTTCGGAAACCAGACAGCAGACTGACCCGTGAAAATTCAACTTCTGCCAAGCACATTCAACGAAGCGGGTGAGGCCACCCCCGAACAGCGCCTGACCTGTTACGTAATCGACGACCGCGTGGCCGTGGACGCCGGAAGCATAGCGCTCTCCGTCACGGAAGAGCAGCGCCGCACCGTGCGCGACATCATCGTCACGCACCCGCACATGGATCACATAGCCACTCTCCCAATCTTCATAGACGACCTCTTCGGCGAACTAACAGAACCGATTCGCGTGTACGCCACGCAGGAAGTAATAGACGTACTTGAGAACGACATCTTCAACTGGACTGTCTACCCGCGCTTCTCCGAACTGAAGAACGACAAGAGCAAGGTCATGGAGTACGTTCCCTTCCGCGTGGGCGAAGAGTTCCGCATCGCGCACCTGCGCGCCGTTGCCGTCAACGTCAATCACATAGTTCCCACCGTAGGACTCATCACGACGGACGGCGAACACACGCTCGCTTTTAGTTCCGACACGGCGGAGACGGAAGAGTTCTGGCAACTGGTCAACCGCACGCCGCGCATAGACGCTCTCTTAATCGAAGCCTCTTTCCCGGATTATCTGGCGCAACTGGCTGAAGTCTCGCGCCACTTCACGCCCGCCTCTCTGAAGAAAGAGCTACGCAAGATGAAGAAGCACAAGGACGCAGACATTCTCACAGTCCACATCAAGCCTAGCTACCGCGAGCAGGTCGTAGAAGAGCTAAAAGCCCTCAAGATTCCAAAGCTGCGAATAATGGAGCCTGGGGAAACCTACGAGTGGTAGAAATCTGGGGATTCACTATTGACACCCGTTGTCAATAAGTATATTTTGCTTTCGCTTTAGTTCCTTACATGATGGTTGTCATCTATCCGCGCTTTGCAGCAAATCTTTCCCTGGGTATAGCTCAATTTCAATAGAGCTTGCGCGTATCAAAACGGATGTCCACACTCTGACGTTACCAGAGTCAGACAATCCTTCTCGAACTAAAAAAGTCTCGCAAAGCGTATCTCTTTAACCTGTTCGCGCCTGCTCTTTAAACATTTCCCGGACAGACGGATGAGCCATGAAAATCACTGATAAAGTCTGTAGCGCTGCGGTTCGTCGCGCTAAGAGTTTGCCCAAGGGCATTCTCGGGCAACCTGGTTTAGACTACGCGCCGGACATCGAGCGCGACACAAAGGTGACCGATATTGCCAACCGCGCAGGCTTTCTCTCGCGCGGCGGCGCTCAGCCCACCAAAGTAGAGTTCGAGCGACTGCTTGGCACGAACGACCTGGTGGATGAGTTTTACCTTGAGCGCGCACTGCTGGCGGCGCATCCGGTTTGCCGCATCAGCATACGCGCGCCTTCGGGCCACGAGCGAGGGTGCGCGACAGGTTTTATGGTTTCGCCGCGCCTGATGCTCACCAACGAGCACGTCTTCGGCTCGGCGGACGAGGCCGCGCCCTCCATCATAGAGTTTAATTACAGATTCGATGTGGCGGGCCGCCCCGATACATCCTATCGCTTCGCGCTCAGGCCCGACCTCTTCTTCTTCAACAACGAGAAACTGGATTTCGCTCTTGTAGCGGTCGAGCCGCAATCAAAAGACGAAGGTGTGCCGCTCAAGACCTTTGGTTATCACCGTCTCATCAATCAAACCGGCAAGGTGCTTATCAAAGAATGGATGACCATCATACAGCATCCGGGCGGAGCACGACGCCAGTACGCCATACGCGAAAACCAACTCATAGAGAATGAAGACCCGGACGTTCTCTGGTACATGAGCGATACGGCGCAGGGGTCTAGCGGCGCGCCCGTCTTTAACGACAGCTTTCAGGTCGTGGCCCTGCATCACGCAGGCGTGGCACGCCAGGACGAGCAGAACAACTACATCCTCAAGAACGGTAAAAAGGTGAGAGACCTGACCGACGTAGATGATGCGGACGTTGACTGGATAGCCAATGCGGGGATACGTGTGAGTCGCATCTGCGCCTCAATCCTGCAAGACGCTCCGCAGAATCAAGGCTTCCTTGACGAAATCAAAGCCGCCATGCAGGGCACCGAAGACGTTCTTTCCACCTCCTACAAAAGCGAAAACAAAACAGGAGAAGATATGAGTCCACGTATCAACATCAACCAGACAGGTAACGGCACGCGCATAGTCCTAGGCACTCTGGTACTTGAACTGAACCCCGGCGCGGTAGCAGGAAGCCAGCCCACAGTAACGCAGCCCGCCCCGGAGACTCGCCCCGTTATAACCGACGGCAGCAGCGCTCCCGTAGAGACTTTCAAGGAACCCATAATTGATACAGACTACGATTCGCGCACGGGCTTCGACGTAAATTTCCTGGGAATTAAAACGCCGCTTCCCACGGTCACGAACAAAACTCTCATCACGCCCATGAAGGAAGGCGGCACTATCATTCCCTACGAGCACTTCAGCCTAGTGCTTCACAAGAAGCGCAAGCTGGCTATCTTCACAGCCTCCAATGTTGACGAGAGCGTCAAAGCTAAAAAGCCCGAACCGGACAAGGACTACTCTCGCAAGGCGCTGACGGGTTTGGGCAAGAATGATATTGAAAAGTGGGTGATTGACCCGCGCGTGGACGAAGAGTTTCAAATCCCGGACGCGTTCTACACCAAAGACAACGGAGCCTTCGACAAAGGCCACATAGTGCGGCGCGAGGATGTCTGCTTCGGCAAGTCTTACGCGCAGGTGCAGCGAGCCAACGGCGACACCTTTCACGTCACTAACTGCTCGCCGCAGCGCGGCAACTTTAACCAGTCTAGCCAAGGCGGCATCTGGGGAAATCTGGAGAACTACATAGGCGCTCAAGCCGATACAGAGCGCTTCTGCGTCTTCGCAGGCCCGGTGCTTTCCCCGAAGGATAAGATTTTCGACGGCAAGCAGCGCGTGCAGATACCTACAAGGTTCTGGAAGGTCGTTTGCGCTGTCAAGAAGAAGAAGCTACAGGTATTCGCCTTCATACTGGAGCAGGATGTAAAAGACCTGCCGCTTGAGTTCCAGGTGAACGCCGAGTGGAAACACAAGCAGCGCACGCTTAAAGATTTGGAAAAGATTATTCAGATAGTCAAGTTCCCGCAGGTCTACCACAACGCGGATCAAGCAAAGCCCTGAAGAAATTAACAGGGATGGCAGGATAAAAGCAGAGCTATTCCTTGCACAGTCCCGTGCCTGATTCGTCGGAAGCTCCGCCGAGCAAGCCTTCCATGTGCTGGCGGGCTTTCCATGCGCCCGTGCGGTCTGCCGTCTTGATGCCTTCGCGCCAGGCACGCTGCGCTTCTTCTCTTGCGCCCTGATTCATCAGCGCCGTGCCGAGCATCTGGTAAGCCGCAGTGTAATCCGGGTTGATTTCTATTACGCGGCGCAGCGCTTCCGCAGCCTTCGCCCAGTTCTCCGCCTTGTAGTATTCGCTGCCTAGACCGTACCAGACCATCACGTCATCGGGCTGCGAGCGCGCCATCGCTTCAAAGATTTCGATTCTGGATTGCGACAACTTGAATTCTCCCCAACGATTGAAAAAGTTTTCAGGAGCGCACGCGCTCGAACTCTGTCTCCGCGTGCTCGCCAGCTTTGCCTTCGAGCGTGACACGACCGCTCGGCAGAAGCTCAAGCACGCGGAAAGTTCTTTCGGAGCCGTCGCGTCCCGGCATCAACTCGGCGCGAAAAGTGACATGCATTCCGGGCCGCGCCCAGACATTTTCCGCCACTTTTTGTCTAGAACTTCTGGACTTGCCTCTTCTCATCAATACGGCTCCGGCTGTGCCCAGCGCTCCGAGCGCCAGCGCGGCGGCTCCCAGCCAACGCTTTGTGCGTTTCTTCATATCAAGCTCTAAAATAGTTTTATCCTAAGACTCGCGTAAAATCGAACGGCGCGCATGACCGCTTGAGATTTTTGGCTTCCGGTCAAACGCGCCGCCAGAGTCTACAGTGTGTTCAATGATAATGAAAGCCGCCCGTGGCCCGTCAGGCTTCAGCAAAGCGGGTCAAGCTTTTCGCTGATGGTCGGCAGCCCCGACGCCACCATTTCAGCATTGAGTTGCGTATAATGCGCCCACTCTTCGGGCACTCTATCTTCAGGGAAAATTGCTTCTACGGGACATTCCGGCACGCACGCATCGCAATCAATACACGTCTCCGGGTTAATGACCAGCATGGTAGCCTCAAGGTGAAAAGCTTCCGTGGGACAGACCAGCGCGCAATCCGTATAGCGGCAGTTGACACACGGTTCCGCGACAACATAAGTCATCTGAGAAAAGAACCTCCTCTGGGAATCAGTTTTATTAGCCTAACCGCAAGTTGAGAAAAACGCGCTTATATTAAGCACGAAACGACGAGATTTGAAAGCTAAAACTGACGGGCAAGAGAAAATCGTCCTCTGGTTTTGTAGTCCGGCAGCCTGTAGGCTAATATCATCACTGACCGCCCCCACCCGAAGAAG
>JACVRN010000246.1 GCA_014534425.1 Pyrinomonadaceae bacterium | reverse complement strand
GTCTATGGCAAACATAGGCCAACAAAGGGGGTGTCGCGGATTTTTCCAGGCCCGGCGGCGGCCTCAGCGAGATTCCCTGTAATCGGCCAGAAGTCTTACGATTGCATCGATTACGGCGACGCTGCTGCCCCTGGCCGTTTCATCGTTGCAGAGGATTGCGAAGGCGTAAGGTTCGTCATCGGCCGCCACCACGTAGCCCGAGAGCGAGTTGTTATAGGAGAGCGTTCCGGTCTTGGCCTGTATGCGGCCCCCTGTGGTGCCGAGCCGCCCGGAGAGAGTGCCATCCCTGCCCGCGACGGGCAGCGAATCCAGAAAGATTTTGGCCGCAGGGCTTTTGGTCATGGCTGCATGAAGGCGTGCGGTCGCTTCGGGCGTGACTATGTCCAGGCGCGAGAGGCCGGAGCCGTCGTGAAGCGAAAGGCCGGAGGTCTGAATGCCTGCGCGCTCAAGCCAGAGGCGTATGAAACTCAGGCCCGCTTCGTCATCGCCGCGAATTCTCATGCGGACAGGATCGGGGTCAGGCGCAGCGTCCCTGCGCTCTCTTCCCAGGGTTCTGAGTATAAGCTCCGCGTTGATGTTGATGCTGTGCTTGTTGGTGGCTTTGACTATCTCGCCCAGCGAGCGGCTTGTGACGAAGGCAAGCTCGACGGCGCGCTCGGGGTCGAATCTTTCGTCGGGAGCTACACGCGCGTCTCTTGTTCCGGCTTCGCCGTCGACTGTGATACCGCGTTTCAGAAGCTCTTCGCGGAAAAGCTTTGCGGCCCAGAGCGCGGGGTTGTGAACGGAGATGCGAACGGAGTATCTGCGTCCGGTGGCGGGGAAATCTCCCCACACGCGCAGGTTATTGTCAGAGAGGCCCCGCGTGACGCCTATCGTGAGCGAAGAGCCGCGCTGAGACGTGTTGGCGTCGTTCGATAGATGAAAGTACTGGTCGTCGTTCTCGACTTTGACCGTGGCCCTTTCATCCGGCTTGCCGGGAGTAATCGTGATGGTGGATTCGTTGCCGTTGATGGTGAGCGCGCTGACTTCCGCGCCGAAGTACCATTGAACGTCGTTCCAGAGCCAGCCGTCGCCGAGCGCTTCGCCGCGAAAGTAGCTCTCGTCTCCGACGATTTGGCCGCGCACGCGCCGCACGCCGCGCTTGTAAAGGTCGTCTGCAAGCTTTGCCAGATGATCGGGCGCATCCTTTTTCGCTTCGGACGACAAATCCGGCGCGCCGCGACCGTAGAGAACAAGGTCGCCGCCAATGGCCCCGCGTGCGTCCGGTTCTTTCTCTGCATAGACGGAGGTGCGCCAGCGATAATCTGCGCCGAGCGTGTCCAGAGCCACGGCAGTAGTGTAGACCTTCATGTTGGACGCGGGCGTGAAAGGTCTCTCAGCGTCTCGCGCGTAGATGACGCGACCGTCGCGCAGGCTCAGCACGTAGACGCCCCACCTGGCCGCTCGAAATTCGCTACTGTCAATAGCCTCGTCAATCCGTCGCCCAAGCTCTGCGGCGGAGCGCGACGTTGAGACGTTAGCTTTTCCGGCTTCACTGGCAGCGCCCTCTTGCGTGGCCGCTTCCTGTTTAGAGAGGCGCGCGGGTAGTCTCTCGGCTGCGAAGACGAAGATGATTAGAAGACTGAGCGCGCACGTCACAAGGAGAGGGCGCGTGCGCTTCGCTGGCATCAGATTTTTCATGCTTAAAGCTTTCAGGTGGCAAAGAGCGCTTCGGTGCGGCCCGTGACCAGCAACTCGCGCGCAGCCCCGTAGACCTCCTCGGTTGTGATGTGGGCAATCGCGCTTTGAATGATGCGGTGCTGGCCTTCTACTGGGAGAAAGGTGTGCGGGGCGCGGCGGTCTAGAAGGAGGACTACGGACGTGCCCACGGCTGCGGCGATGTGCATGGGGCCAGTGTCGTTGCTGACCAGAACGGAGAGACGCGACATGGCGGCAGCCAACTGCGGAATCGTCAGCCGGTCAAAGATAATCGTGTTGCGCGGGAAAGAGCCTTTCACCTGAGCGACCATCTCGCGCTCTTCCGGCCCTGCGAAGACTATGATTCTGACTTCGTCGTTGCGCGTGAGCATGTCTGCTAAATCACGGAAGCCCGTGAGCGGCCAGCGACGGCTCGGATGGCCCGCGCCGGGGAAAAGACCTATGAGCGGAGCGCCCGTGTTGGCCTTAGCCTTCTTCAGCATCTTCTCAATCACACGGTCGTCTTCGGCGCGGGCGCGCAGTCGCGGTGCTCTAGGAGCATCCTTGATTCCGAGCGGAACCAGCACGTCCAGGTAACGGTCAACCGCGTGCTTCTTGCTTTCCTCTACGGGCGGGCGCGTGTCGAATCTGGATAGAAAATCAAGCGAGCGTCCGGGCCGTCGTGCGTAAAGACGCTTCGCAGCGCCGGAGAAAAAGCCCAGTAGGTTCGTTTCCGAAAGACTGTGCAGGTCTATGACGAAATCGAACTCTTTGCGCCTGACCTCCTTCACCAGCTTGAAGATGCCGAGTATGGCCCAGGGTTTCGGCCCGTCACGCAAGGCTACGCGGTCAACAGGGATAATCGCATCGGCATAGCCGGAAAGCTCTACCACGGGCGCGGCTGCTTTGCCCACGGCTACAGTGATGCGCGCCTGCGGAAACTTCTCGCGGATAGCGCGCAGCGCCGGTAGACTGAGCACCACGTCGCCCAACTGGCCGAAATCAATCACGAGAATATTACGGGGACTGAAACTCACAAATTATAACTGACATCGCGCGGACGAGATGTCAAGTGGAGTAGCCGGTAGTCAGTAGACAGTAGGAAAAGAAAATCAACGCCCTTGGTTTTCTACTGTCTACCGGCTACTGGATACTT
>JACVRN010000184.1 GCA_014534425.1 Pyrinomonadaceae bacterium | reverse complement strand
CGACGGCGAGGCGTGGTTGTTTAATGCCCACATTTCGCCGTATTCTCATGGCAACAGGGCGAACCACGACCCGCTTCGGACGCGCAAGCTGCTGCTGCACAGGCGCGAGATTGATAAGCTGGAAGACATCGCGGCCACGCAAGGCATGACATTGCAGCCCACGCGCATCTATTTACGAAACGGTCGCATCAAGATTGAGGTCGGCGTGGCTAAGGGGAAAAAGCTGTACGACAAACGTGAGACTGAAATGCGGCGCACGATTGAGCGAGAGACGCGCCAGCAGTTGAAGGAGCGCGAGGGGCGTAGATAAGAGACCAAATTTTTGCTACAGGGGAGAATCGGAGATGGAGATATTAGGGAGTGCCGGAAATTATCTGGAAGAGGACGTGCAGGCCCTGGCGGTCGCGGTCTTCAAAGACGAGAAGGCGGACGAGGGTTTTTTGAAAGAGCTTGATACGGCTACGGGCGGAATCATACGCTCCGTGATTGAATCCGAAGAACTGAAGGGAAAAGAGGGCGACACCGCTTACCTGCATCTTGGAGGCGGAGGCGGGACTAAGGCGAAGCGGCTCCTGCTCCTCGGCGTGGGCGCGCGGGAAGATTTCAAGACGCCGCAGATTTCCCAGTTCGCGGGCGCAGCCTTAAGAGCGCTTCGCGCCAAGAACATCAAGTCCATAGCGATTGTCCCGCGCGCCGAAGGCGATGCCGCGAAGATAGCCTCTGCCGCAGCCGAAGGCGCAGTCATAGGACAATTCGACCCCGACAAATATAGAACCGTCGATAAAGAAGAACGCACGGTCGACCGCCTTGTCGTCAGCATCCCTGACGCGGACGCAGAAGCCCTGAAGCGCGGCGCAGAGCGCGGGCGCATCATCGGCGAGTCCGTCAACTTCACGCGCGACATGGCGAACGAGCCTGGCGGCTACATGACGCCCACGGACATGGCCGAGCGTGCGCGCGAAGTCGCGGGCGACTTTGGCCTCAGCATAGACGTGCTGGACGAAGCCCGCATGGAACAGGAAGGAATGGGCGCGCTCCTCTCCGTCTCCGCAGGCTCCGAGCAGCCAGCCAAGTTGATTATTCTAAAATACACGCCGCGCGATAGAGGCGACGAGCAGGACAAAGAGCTTCTGGCCTTCGTAGGCAAGGGCGTGACCTTCGATTCGGGCGGCATCTCCATCAAGCCCGGCGAGAACATGGAATTGATGAAGTACGACATGACGGGCGGCGCTACCGTCATAGGAGCCATGCGCGCCATAGCCCAGTTGAAGCCGCCGATTCCAGTGCTAGGCGTAGTGCCTGCGACCGAGAACCTTCCTTCGGGCAAAGCCACCAAGCCCGGCGACGTTGTCCGCGCCATGAGCGGCAAGACCATAGAGATTATCAACACCGATGCCGAAGGGCGGCTGATTCTGGCCGACGCCCTGGCTTACGCTAAGAAGCTAGGCGCGACACGCATAGTCGACATGGCGACCTTAACCGGCGCTGTCTCCATAGCCCTGGGCGACGTTAACACGGCAATCCTCGGCACAGACCAGGAGTTGATTGACGAAGTGATAGACGCTGGCCGCGAGGTCGGTGAAAGGTTCTGGCAGCTTCCTCTGGATAAAGAGTACTCCAAGCAGATTAAGTCCGACATAGCCGACATCAAGAACACAGGCGGGCGAAAGGCTGGCACGATTACAGCCGCCGCTTTCCTCAAGGAGTTCGCCGACGGAATCTCCTGGGCGCACCTGGATATTGCCGGAACCGCCTGGGGCGATGACGCCAAGCCTTATCGCTCGAAGGGGCCGACTGGAATCGCCGTGCGAACGCTTCTCAACATCGTCGAACGCGCCTCGCGCCGCAACGGCGAAGCTTAAAATAAAACTGTAGCGGGCAGAGGGCTTGTCCCTGCCCTTACAGTTGATGGGAATCTGGATTTAGCGGCTACTGTGTCTAGATTTGTAGACAAGGGGTGTCCCCGATTGTATACACAGCCGGAGTCAACCGATTCAAATTTTTAGGATTTTTCCAGGTTTTGAGTTTTAACTCAGGCTGGCATAATCATTGCTTGGCAGAAAATACCCAAGGGAGGCGACTGTCCACTTGAATCGTCCTCGCCCCGCTCGGAGATGTCTCCGAGGCGCAGCGCCCCCTTGGCTCCCTCACCTCAAACTTTCATCCCTAACAAACGTTCCCGAACTCTCCTTCAGCCCATAGCTCCTTCTCCGTGCCATTTCCGGGGAAGACGAAAACCCGCAGGACGTGCTATATTACATTCCGGTTAAAGGGCGGAACCTCTCTCTGCCTGAAAGAGCATTGCAGTAGGTTCTTAACACGCACGCGCTCTGCCCCGTCCGGCCAGAGTAATTTTGAGAGAAAAAGCGCGTTGGTTGATTATTACAAACTTCTTGGAGTCAAACGCACGGCGACGGCTGCCGAGATAAAGTCTGCCTATCGCAGGCTGGCGCGCAAACGCCACCCGGACGTAAACGGCGGCTCGACTCAGGCTGCGCGTGATTTCGCCATGCTCGCGCTCGCCTACCGCACCCTGAGCGACCCGCAGGAGCGCGCCTATTACGACGCGCAGCAGACGCGCATACGAAACGGCGTCAACACCTCAAGCGCTTCCGTGCTGCATTCCGACAACCCGCACGCACGCCGCATGCGCCGCGTAGTAGCGGCACAGCGCCGACTGGACAAGGTCGTTGATAGCTGGATTGAAGAGGGGCGGCGCGAGACCTTTGCTCTTCAGCAGGCCGTGTTCCCGACCGTGACGCTCTTTCTCTCTACCTTCTTCGTCATCATGCTCAAGCCGAAATTCTGGGAAGGGTTCGGATGGGCGGGCCGTGGCGTTCTCATAACGCTTTTCCTGATTGGCGTGTGGCATCTGACTTCACGCCTGCGGCTTTCTCTCGACCGCTACACCTATCGCCCAAAGTCCATTCACACATCGCTGATGGAGGACGAGGATAAGCCGGACAAGCCTTTCACAAGATTCACGGCCTACGCCTTCCTCGTCATAGCCTTTATCGCAAGCCTCGTCGCGGGCTACATCATGGGCGAGCACATGCACTACGTGATACTGGACAACATGCCTTTCTTCTTCAGCCACGATGTCAGACCAGACCTCCTCTTCTATCCGCCAATAGCAGTGCTCATAGTCGACACTATGCACTCGGTGGCCTCCAAGATTGATTGATGAGCGAGAAGAGAACGCTCATCGGCGTCATCTCCGACACACACGGTTTGCTGGACGAAAAAGTCCTGGAACTCTTTCGCGGAGTCCGCTCCATCATTCATGCCGGAGACATTGGCAATGAAGATTTAATCTGGCAGTTGGAAGCGATCGCGCCCGTCGTAGCCGTGCGCGGCAACAACGATTCCGACACCATGTGCTTTCCCAACGAGCGCATGGCCCTGATAGAAGGCCGCACCTTCTACGTGCGCCACATCTTCAGCATAGTGGAAAAGATGACCCAGGCGCAGCAGCGAATCATAGAGCGGCACATGCCCGACGCCGTCATCTTCGGCCACAGCCACAAGGCATACTCTGGAACCTGGCGCGGCACACTCCTTTTTAATCCCGGCAGCGCAGGCCCTAAACGCTTCAGCCTCCCGCGCTCTGTAGGAATCCTGGAACTTACCGAAGACAGCATCAAACCTAGAATCATCGAAATATAATCCAGTTGACTCTCTAGACTCTTTTTTTCGTCTGGTGTATATTGCCCGTGATTCAGCCCCCTGAAAGTTGATGTTCATGATTGCCGCGCCGCGAGAGCCTTGCGGGTGGCTAGAATCGTAAAACAACTCGTAGAGACTGGAGACTTAACACACGCTGGTGAAAGACAAAAAAGCGTGTTCCCTCGCGGGGAACATCAGGGCTTGGCGGCCTCCCGAACGTCGCGCTGCGCTCTCTCCTTAAAAGAGTTGGCTGAAAGCGCTTGTCCAAACGGGGCCGTCCGAGGCTCTCTCGGAAAGGAGCAAAGAGGATGGCTAAGCGCATAACCGAACGCCAACTGCTCGCCTTAAAACTTGACGCTCTCAACGAATCCGAAGTGAGAGAGGTTCTGGATTACATCTCAATCATGGAGACTATGCGCCGCGCGACCGTCACGGACGGGCTGTGGGAGGATGACCTCATCGCACAGCTTTCCGACGCGCACGAGAATCAGCGAGCCAGGCAGGCTTACGAATGGGAAGCCGTGCGCCGCCGCGCAGAGCGCCGTGCAGCGTCCAACTGGACGCGCCTTTAACTGAATGAGCAGTCACGGAAGCCCTACGGCTCTTCTTTTGACACCCATGCCGCGCCGCCTTCCATTGTGGGCGTGCGTGGCTGCCCTTATTTTCTCTCTTCTCTTTTCAGCTTCCCCGGCCAGAGCGCAAAGCTCATCTTCGTCGCTTAACCCTACACAGCTTGAGATTGAAAAAGAGCGCAGGCGGCTGTCTTCATCCGATAAGGAGGAGCGGCGAGACGCAGTGATGCGGCTAGGCTGGATGGCGCGCCCCGATGCCTCGCGCGCCGCCCTGGCAGGTCTTCGAGACGATTCGCCCATAGTGCGCGCGACGACTGCGCGGGCCGTGCTTTCCATGCCTTCTGAGGAAGCCGCACGCGCCCTCATTCCTTTGCTTCAGGATAAAGACGAGTTCGTTCGACAGGAAACGGCATACGCGCTCGGGCTGACGCGAAGCTCTCTGGCCGTGCAGCCTCTGGTCGCTGCGCTTGAGCGCGACAAAAAGGAGAGCGTGCGCGGCGCGGCAGCCGTAGCCCTGGGCAACATAGGCGACGAAGCGGCAGTCATCCCGCTTGCCGCAAGGCTCTCTGCGCGCATCCGTGCTTCGGGGCTTTTCAGCAAAATCACTCGCGGCCAAAAAGCGGAGAACGAGTTTGTGCGGCGCGCTGCGGCCCACTCGCTAGGACAAATCAGAAGCCGCGCAGCCGTGCCCGCGCTCATCGAAACGCTCTCGGACGCGCGTGCAGAAGACGATGTCAGGCGCGAAGCTGCGCGCTCGCTCGGACTCATTGGCGATGCGGCAGCCGTGCCCGCGCTTCGCACAGCGCTCGCCGCGCGCGACCCTTATCTCTCAAGAATCGCCTACGAATCTCTTCTCAAAATCGCCCCGGCGGAAGCGAGCCGTCCTTTATAAAAAAGTTGAGAGGTAAAAAAAAGAGAGCCCTAGATTGAATCTCTACGGCTCTCTTTTTTATGCTCTAGATCGGATTAGCTCTCTGTCTTTTCGCCTCGACCCTGGCTCTTGCGGGCGACTTTCGTTTGCGGAATCGGCATGCCTACGCCGCCGGATTTCTTCTCGACTTCTTCCGGGCCTTCCTCGGATTCCGCAGGCTCCTGAATCAGCGCGCCGCCCGAACGCTTCGAGAACACGAGCTTGCCCGTCTCTTCGTTCAAGTCTACGTTGACCAAGTCGCCCAGGCCCACCTGTTCCGTCGCCACCAGATTAGAGAGCGGGTAGACTAGGAAGCGCTCTATGGCTCGCTTTAAGTGGCGCGCTCCGTATTTCAGGTCGATGCCTTCGCGCAGCAGCATGTCTTTGGCGGAATCCGTGCAACGGAAGACGAACTTCGTGCCAGCCGAAGCCATGATGCGATCCTGTACGGCCTGCAACTCAAGGTCAAGAATCTGTCGCAGGTGATGCTCCTTCAAAGAGCGGAAGACCACGACCTTGTCTATGCGGTTCATGAACTCCGGCGAGAATTTACGCCTTGCCGCTTCCAGGGCCGTGCGATAAATCTTCTGGTCAATCTCTGTGTCGTTGGGATTCTTCGTGCCCTTGCCGGGGGCGAAGCCTATGCCGCCGGAAATCATCTCGGACATCTCGCGCGCTCCAAGGTTCGATGTCATGATGACCATCGTCTTGGAAAAATCCACGCGTCGATTGTCGCCCAGAGTCAGCGTAGCCTTGTCCAGGATGCCAAGCAGCAGTTGCCATAGCGAGTCCGAAGCCTTCTCTAT
>JACVRN010000224.1 GCA_014534425.1 Pyrinomonadaceae bacterium | reverse complement strand
TCAGATCCCGTAGTATCTGTTCGTAAGTTTCCTTAGCCCGGATAAACAGCCCGCAGTCGAAAAACTCTTTCGCGCCCTTGAAGCGCCGCTCGTACTCAGACGAAATCCTGTCGGTAAACTTTTGCCGCAATTCTTCGGACACGTCTAACTGCGTGATGATTGTCGCGACGCCAGCGTGTGTTTGGCGCGCGATTTCAACGCCCTCCGTTTGCAGAGCACGCATGCCGGTGAATCCCAAGCGCATCTCACCCTGTAAATCGTCGATGAACAAGTCGGGGTAGAGCGGTTTAAGGTGGGTATGCTTCAGGAGCAGCGTGAGGATGTTTTTCTCCGACCAGCTAATTCCTCGCCCAAAACCAGCCTCTTTGGCCTTTTCAGAAATATATCGATGTAACTCCTCCGCTAAAGGTGCGGGAGTTAAAAACATCCAGTCGTCGATTTCGTAACCGAGTTCGTCACGAAGTTTGACGGCCTTCCCGAGGTCGGAGCGGATTTTGTCTTGGTAGTATTTCTTAGGCGTGGGGGTGCTTTCGGGGCAGTAGATAGCGAACAGGCGGCGTTTTGATGGCACGTACCCGTCACTGCCACTGTCTCCGCCGCTGTCGTCGATTGCCTGAAAGTCTTCGTATTCAGCCGCTAAGAGTTGTTGGCAGAAGTCTTGGAAGAGTTGAGCATCCCTGATCTCTCTGATGCGCATGACTTATTACACTGAGAGACGAGCAAACCCGTAAGGGGCTTAAAATGGAATTTCACACGTGGCACATTGTATCATAGAGTTTAGCAGGTCGGAGGTAGAACAATGATTGAAGCTTTGTTCATAGAGATCGTTGGAGCAGTGTTGTTCGAGAGAGGTAGGCAAGGGCTAGGCAAGTTCTTTACCGAGTCACCAGCGCGAAAGGCTATCAATACTACGGCCGCTTGCTTCCCGAATATACCGGTGGTTGACGCCGCGCTAACCAAGTGGTGTAAAAGCGAGGATTTCGCCGCACAGCATGCGGCCCTCCAAGCGGGTTACGATCAGCAGGCAGATGAACGACTGGTCAACTCGTTCATTGACGCTGGAGGATTCTATGACGGCATAAACAACACTCATGATAGCGCGCGCCTAGTGCTCGAAGCCTTTTTCAAGCATCTAGAGGAAGAAGTCTACAAGACGGAATTCGCCGCCATCATCGAAGCTCGACGCTCGAAATTAAGGGATGACGCGGCGCTGGCTGGCATTAACGACCTCAACCAACAAGTCCAGCGACTACCCTCGGATTTTGAGGCCGTACTACACAAAACGCTCGGTCAATATGTCCCGCAATTCAATCCCGAACACAACCCCGCCGTCCAAGAGAAGATTCATTTCGCCGCCATCGATCTGGCGGTCGAGTTGTTGAAAGAAGGTAGGGCTAAGAGCGCACGCAGGAGACTGGAAGACCTGCGTGCGAAGCTTGCCTCCGAAAACCCGTCAGTAGACTTACGCTTCCGGCTCACCGCCAACCTCGGCTCCTGCGCCCTTCAACTCAATGACTACAAAACCGCGGAGCGCGAGTACGAGGCCGCGCTCAGCCTCAAACCTGAGCACCGTTTAGTCCTCTCGTACGCCGCGCTGACCGCGATGATCACGGATAACTCCGAGCGGGCGCTTGAGTACGCCAGACGCTCATGGCCGGCGGACGAGCGCGACCCGCAGATCACGTCCACATATCTGCGCGTGCTCCATCACGTGAACCGTGAAGATGAAATAGAGCGACTCCTACGCGAAGAAGACTGGATTGAACGCGACCCGAACTGCGCGCTCGCACTAGGGTTAATTCGGCTTAGCCAGCAAAACTACGGTCAGGCCGAGGCGTATTTTACAACCGCTTTGCGTGGTGAAGTTGAGAACCCGCACGTGCATGGCCTACTAGCACAGACAATCATCCATCCGATTGATCATATAAATTCTAACAATCCCCCGCTGAAGCTGTCGGGTGAGACGATTGCTCGAATCGGTGAGGCTGAAGGCCACCTGACGCGGGCCGTTGAACTTTTCGAGAAGTATGAGAATCCGTCGGGGCTGTACGAGGCGCTGCTTCAGCGCGCCTACGTGCGGGGCTTGCTCGGCCAAGCCTACGCATCTTTGGCTGATTGTGATCGGCTACTCACCACCAATCCCAAAGACGCCAACGCTTTATACCAAAAGGGCCATACGTTGCTCTTCGCCGGGAGAATTGAGGAGGCACTCCAATGCTTCTCAATGATTGAAGCCGAGGATGAGCGTCGTTCCTCCATGCTCTCCATCGCGCTCGCGTACAACCGGTCACAACGGTACGACAAGGTCATCGAGACGCTTTCCGATAATTGGCCTCCAGCCAAACAGGCGCGGCGGCAACTCGTAGTCGCAGACCTGCTTCTCAACGCTTACCATCACACCGGCAACGCCGAGCGGGCTGAATCTCTCATCAGCGATCTTGAGCGTGCG
Source organism: Pyrinomonadaceae bacterium (assembly GCA_014534425.1). Lineage (GTDB taxonomy): Bacteria > Acidobacteriota > Blastocatellia > Pyrinomonadales > Pyrinomonadaceae > JACVRN01. Next base: position 1,005 of record JACVRN010000224.1, on the reverse strand, counting down.
CGCGCCGATGATCCGGATGCCCTAGTGGTCATAGCACGCCATCACATGCGGTCGGGAAGGGGGGAGGAAGCACTCGCCCTGTATAAGACTGCGCTTGAACAGGCGGCGGCGGGCAATCAGCGTATGCGCATCAGCAGTGAACTCGCTGACTATTACTACGAGGCGGGGGAGTGGGCGGCAGCCGCTCAGCTTTACAAGGAGACGGTAGATGAATCCGACGACAATGTTACAACGCGCAGGTACCTGACCAGTCTTTACAACTCAGGAGCCCGACGTGACGCATTGCGTCTGGCCCGAAGACTACGCGGGGATGGAGAGGCAATTCCGTTCGTCAGTGATATTGAAGCTCGGGTACTCGCGGCGGCTGGCGAGCCCGAAGAGGCACTGCGGCTCTATACCCAACTCGCCAGACTTGAGCCGCAGGAGGTCTCACACAGGCTTTGCATGGTGGGCTTACAGCGCCGCTTAAAGAACTACGAAGGCGCGCGCGAGACGCTCAGGGGAATCACCCTTGACGAGGTGAAGAATGATCCCCCTGTGTTGATTCAAGTCGCCGAACTCCGCCAGCAGCTAGATCTTGGTGGTGATCTGCCCTTCGCGTACCGCGCGAGGCGTATCGGCTTCAACGACAAGGACGTTCATGATGCCTACTTTGAACTTTTTAAGGAGCATACCTACCGCGAGAGCGGCGACTTAGATGTTGAATGTGTGGCCGTTGATTTCGCGGTTCACCTTCAAGACGCCAAGGGTGAGAAGAAGACATATCTGATCGTCGAACAGGATGAGTATGACATCCAGCATGGTGAGATCCCGCCGACCGACCCACGCGCCGTGGAGATGCTAGGCAAGCGTACCGGGGACACGGTGGTCTTTAATCAAGGGAGAGCGGATGAAATCGAGTACGAGATTGTTGACGTGCAGAGTAAGTACGTTTACGCGTTCCAACAAACTATTATAAGGCACAACGAGTGGTTCAGCGGCAGCGACACGATGATGGTGATGGAT
>JACVRN010000162.1 GCA_014534425.1 Pyrinomonadaceae bacterium | reverse complement strand
TTCGTGGGGTCAACGGGCGCGACCGTCGAATCCATTCTGAGTCCTGCTGCGCGAAGCTGCGCCGAGACATCCCGCCAAGCTGCGACGCACCTGCCCGTACGCGCGTTGTAGTCCGAAAGCACGTGCCTGATGCGTTCCTGCTCGTCCAGCGAATCAAGTTGTGCGAGGCGATATTCTGCGAAGAGCTTTACCTGTTCATCCTCTGACTCGTCGCGTATGCGGGCGTAGATTTCGCGTGCGACCTGCGGGCTTGAGCCGCGAGCGAGCATGTTAATCTGCATGGTCTTCATCCAGTTGGGCGCGCCCGGCAGAGTCGCGCCTGCGCCGTAAGCTTCGCTGGCTAACTTATAGTCGCCGCGCTGCCAGTAGATGTATCCCAGATGATGATAGAGCCGCCAGGCTTCAGGATTGGCCTCGATTCCTTTTTTCAGAAGCGCTACGGCGTCTTCGTCCTTATCCTTGTCGCTGACGCTCGGCAGGACGACCGCGCCGTACTCGTAGACGGTTATAAATTTCGGGTCGAGCGTCGCCGCAGTGTCCAGGAGCGGGGCCAGCAGCTTCAAATCCAACTCGCTCAGGTTATCAATCCGCAGCTTTTCCTGGCCCACGGCCTTGCGCCCTACGTATTGAAGAGCGCGCATCCAGTACCAGTCCGCGATGATGCCGTTGAAGGCTAAGCTCATGCGCTTGGCCGCAGCGCCTTTGACGTACAACCGCTCTTCCGCCGGAACAAGCTGAGCCGTCGAGCGCGGGTGACGCTCCGTCCAGCGCGCGACCGCCACAGCGCCCATCAAACTCAACAACACCAGAGCGGAAAGCAGCGCAGTCCCTTTCATGCTGTGCACGGATGTTCCGGGCTTCTTGTCTGTGGTCGTGGAACTCATTTGAAGTTACGGCGAGTGAAGATGAGCGTGGCGGCGGCCAGCAGCGCCGCGATGTAAAGGGCCGCGTAAAGAAGGGCGCTCACGATGGCCGAAGCCGTCGGCGTGATGCCGTGGCCCGCTTCCGTGATGTAGCTGTAGTTGGCGAAGTTCGGCAGCAGATAATAGATGGCGGCGAAGAGCACGCGCGCGGCGCTCGAACTCATGGAGTTTGCCAGCATCTTCAAATCCGCGCTGAAGTGGCCGATGATGAAGACGAAGAAGGTCAGAAGGGCCGAGAGCGCGGGGCTTGAGAAAGAAGAGAAGAGAAGCGCCACCGCCGTCAGTATCATCAACTCGACGTAGATGAGAAGGATTGCGGGCCAGATGCTAGTGATGAGCGGATCCCACCCGCGCCGCACATAGAGCAGCGCCAGAGAGACGCCAGCGCCCATGACCACTATGTTGACCAGAAGCGTCAGGCAGAGGCCCAGGTATTTGCCTACCAGGAATTCGCCTCGGCCCACAGGCTTTGAGAAGATTGCGTAGACGGTGCGCCGCTCAATCTCTTTATAGACAAGGCCGACGCCCACGAAGATGCTTATGAATGCGCCGAACAGAAGGCTCGCGCTGAGGCCCAAATCAATGATGACCTTCGCTTCCTGTCCCGCAGACAGTTCGCCCACGAAGATTGCGCTCGCCGTCAGCAGCAGCACAAACAGCACAAGGTTGTAGAGCACACGGTCGCGCACCGCCTCAAGAAAAGCGTTGCGCGCGATTGATAAGATGCGAGAGAAGCGTCCCTTTGAAACTCTCTCCTGGACGACCTGCCCCGCTATCTTCGCTTCGGAGAATTCCATCTCTTTGCTCATAGAGGATGACATGTCACAAGCATGAAAGCTTCTCTAATATACCAAATAACGCTTGAAAGAGAGCGCCGAAAAACTTTTCACTCGGCTTCGCGCGCGACGAACTTGCCGTCACTGGTTAAGACCAGAGACGGGCCGCGCTCGCCGTTTTCGGAGAGCACCATGAAGACAGCGTCTCTGGGCGACAGGTTGCCGGGCGGCGCGACACGTCCGGGCGCAGCCTTAGCCGCCGCAACCGTAGCGTCTTTCCCGGAATTGATAAGCTCCCACCAGCCGCGCGCCCAAGCCTCTTCAATAGAGACGGCACGCGCCAACTCGCTTTGAGCTTCTTCGTCTTTCCCCATCTTCTTGAGCACGGAGGCGTGACGCACGCGCAGGAAAACAGAGAGCGGGTAAACCCTCAAGCCTTCGGCCAGGGTCTCCGTTCCGCGCTCCGTCTCGCCCGCCTTCATCTGCGCCGAAGACAGGTAGGCGTAGCAGACAGAAGTGTTCATCCCGTTCAGTAGCCCGAAGCGCAGGTGCGGAATCGCTTCGCTGTAGCGGCGCTGGTTGAAAAGCCAGATGCCGTAATTGAAGTGCGTCGGGCCGTCGAAAGGATTCCAGAAGAGCGCCGAGCGGTAATGATTATCAACCGTGGCCGAATCGGTTGCGCCCTGCGCCAGCCCGTGCTCCGTCACGTTCAAGCCCTGAAGGCTCATCCCGCAGAGCATCAGGAGCGAGAATGCAAGAGCGCCGACCGTTGCTCTCTGCACGAACGCTCTGGAAAGCTTTAGGGACTCCGTTTCATGCTCGTCTGTTTCTCTTCGGGCAAAGCGCGTGACGAGTGCTGCGGCGAAGAAGAAGATTAGCCCGCTTGCCAGCCAGCGAAATGAGATAGAGCTTGCGCCGGAATTAATGGCGAAGATTGCAAGCATGCAAACTGCGCCCGGCACAACAGGGCTTCTCGCGTGTTTGAGCGCAAGCCACGCGGCCCAGACCAGCGCGGCTGCGAAGAACGCGAACAACAACAGGCCCACCAGCCCAAGCTCCGCCAGAATCTGTAGGTATTCGTTATGAGCCATGATGACCAGATGCCCCTCAATCATCCCCACAAGCTTTGAATCGGGATGAGAGGCGGCAAACTGCGCGCGGGCTTCTGGAAAATCTATGCCGTAATGATTTGCCCCGACGCCCTTCAAAGGATGCTCGCGCCACATCCGAAGCGCTACGCCCCAAAACAGAAGACGCGACTGCGTATTCTCGTCCTCTACGGAACTCGTCTGTAAACGGCTCAGCGCCGTGTGCGGCGGCTCCGCCCCAATGGAAAAAGTCCCGGGCATGAACTGAAACGCCGTGACGAGTATGAAGCAGCCTAGCATGAGGCACGCGCGGTTGAGTTTTCGCAGCCCGAACTGTGGAAAGAAGAGTATCAGGAGCGCAAGGAGAATAAGACCCGCGCTTGTGCTGATGAAAGGCGTGCGCTCGAAGGCTTGCAGCATGGCTAGCCATGCCAGAAGGGCCGTAGCCCCGCAGGCCGTGGCTAACAGTCTTCGTCTGACCGAGAGCGCAAGCACTACGCTCAGGGGAATCGAGATGGCAAGAGGCTCGCCAAGTCCGTTGTAGCGGAACAGGGAGACGGGCGCGCCCATCGCTCCGATGACGGAGGCCAGGCTGATAATCAGGATAACGGTAACGAAGGCTGCGAGCGAGAGGGCCAGCAAGCGTGGCCGCGTGGCTACGCGGCGCATGAGAAGGAAGAAGAGCAGATAGCTGCCCCAGACGAAGGCGTAATGAAGAATCGGATAAGGATTTGAAGCCCACACGAGCGCGGCTGCGCTCCAGAGGACGAAGAGCGCGAGCGGGAGGATTAAAAGAAGCTCGCGGCGGCTCAGCTTAAAGGTCTGGGCGCGCGGTAAGGAAATAACTGTTGCGCTCTTTCCCAGAGCGCTTTTTAGTAATAGTCCGGTCGTGGCCGTGAGCAGGAGCGATAAAAGCAACTCCTGACGCCAGGGCAGCCCGCTCGGCTCCGGCCTGGGCAGACCCGGCACAAAGGGAGCCAGCAGCACTAGCGGCCAAAGCGCACCCGTAATCCATAAAGGCGTTGACTTCAGCGCATGCCGTAGAAAATGTGACATGACAGATAAGTAAAGCTGAAAAAGAATTAAAAAGGGGGAAGCGATTACACTGCCCGCTCAGTCTTAATTATTGAGGGGCGAGCCGACCATAGCGTTCGGCATAGTTGTTACGTTATTCGTGTCGAAATAAATGACGCCCGGCGTGTCCGAGCAGAATCGTCTGAGGCCGTGGGTTGTGCTGACGGTGGCCGAGCCTATGACGAACGAACTGTGGTCGGCAGGAAGCGTGATGCTGAAGATGTAACCGCTCTTGGCCGCCGCGCTCGTAGTAGCGTTCGCCAGAGTATCATCAATCAGAGACCCTGCTTTCAACTCGGCTAGAGTGGCGTAGGTGACGCCGACTCCGCTTGTCTGCTTAAAAGTCGCTTCGGAACTTGAGAGCGTGCGGACGCTGGAGATGGCGGAAGCTTCATTGGCTGCACGGCGCGAAGCCAGAAGATTGGGGATAGCGATGGCGGCGATGATGCCGATGATCGCTACTACGATTAAAAGCTCCACCAAAGAGAAACCTTTCGATTGGCCGGGGGATTGGCTTTTCATCTCTCTTTATCACCTTCACAATCGTTCGAAACACAAAACGAGGAGGCGAGGCTTGATGAAGCCGCACCTCCCGGCAAGGTGTCAAAGTTAAGCTGGCAATTAGTTGCCGATGGCGTTGCCGCCCGTGGACTGCGGGACGGTGCTGTCGGAAGCAGACTGCGCGTAGATAACGCCAGCCTGATCCGAGGTGAACTTACGCGAGCCGGTCGTGCCTGCCGTCGAAGGCGCAGCGCCTATGACGTAAGACGTGGTCGGGTTGCCGAGCGTGATGCCGAACAGGTAGCCGCTCTTGGCGGTCGGTGAAGCGGCCATAGCGTTGTAAAGCGCCTGGTCTATCAAACCGCCGCTCTGAAGCGCGGACGCGTCGCCGTAAGCGCCGTTGGTCTGACCGGAAGAATAGGTCGCTTCGGCGCTCACAACCGTTCTCACGCTGGAGATGGCGGAAGCTTCATTGGCTGCACGGCGCGAAGCCAGAAGATTGGGGATAGCGATGGCGGCGATGATGCCGATGATCGCCACGACGATCAATAACTCAATCAGCGAAAAGCCTTCTTGTTTCTGTTTCATTATGATTTTTAAGCTCCTCAAAATTAGTAGGTCTTTAGTGGAAGCTCGCGCCGTTGGTGAAGGTTCTTCATGTACATCTGCTGTGCATCAGCAGTGATTCCGTCTGAGGAACGGCTTAGCCTAGGTGCGACTCTTGCCAGAATGCCAGGAGGTGAAGCATGAGAGCCGCACCTCCCGGCAAGGTGTCAAAGTTAAGCTGGCAATTAGTTGCCGATGGCGTTGCCGCCCGTGGACTGCGGAACGGTGCTGTTAGAAGCAGACTGCGCGTAGATGACGCCGGTCTGATCCGAGGTGAATTTACGCGAGCCGGTCGTGCCTGCCGTGGAGGGGGCCGAACCGGTCACGTAGGACTGGCCGTTGACGGTGCCGCCGAGCGTGACGCCGAAGAAATAACCGCTCTTGGCGGTCGGTGAAGCGGCCATAGCGTTGTAAAGCGCTTGGTCTATCAAACCGCCGCTCTGAAGCGCGGCTGCGTCGCCGTAAAGGCCGTTAGTGCTGGTTGAGGAATAGGTAGCCTCTGCACTGCCGATGGTGCGGACGCTGGAGATGGCGGAAGCTTCATTGGCTGCACGGCGCGAAGCCAGAAGATTGGGGATAGCGATGGCGGCGATGATGCCGATGATCGCCACGACGATCAATAACTCGATCAGGGAGAAGCCCTCTTGGCGTTTGGTCTGCATTTGTTCTTTCACTCCTTCAAAGTTAGGTCAAGGGATTAGTTTTTTAGAGGTTGCTCGCGCCCGGCGCTTCTCAGGTCTTAGGCTCAGGATGCCGCGCTCGGCATGCGCGAAGTACAGTCGCACAACCATTAACAAACACCGTGCCGCAGGCCCTCACGAGCTATGAAAAGAGGAAAAGCGGCTGTTTGTCGTATGTTAGAGCAGGATGAAGGAAGGGCTTGCGAGGCGCAGGAAGCGGCGGCTGACAAATTACGGCAGCCCCTCGGTGACGGTTTCCGTCAACAAATTCCCTGCGGCCCGCTCGCTGACCAGTTGCGAGATAAAGAGCAGCAGCGCCACGATTGCGGAAATCACAGTCCACCAGATGTACCTGAACTCTGACGAAGGCGTGTAGAAGAAATAGCCAGCCGTGTAAAGAAACCCGCTCGTTGCCAGTGCCAGGACGGCTCCCATATCGCCGCGCAGTCTGCTTCTGACGGCAAAATAGATGAGGCCGACGCAGATTAGAAGCCAGAAGAAGCCCCTGAACAAAATGGAGCGGCTGAAGTAGAAGAAGTACGCGTTGAGCGAATGATTGAGCGCCCCGCGCTCCTGCCTGAACTGGCGCGGGTTGTAACCGTCCACAGGGAGAAACGCTTTATAGACGTACTCTGTGTTGAATCCATTCAGACTCGTAAAGACATTCCACCTGTGCTTGAGATAGATGACGGGATGCGCGCTCACGGCGTTCCACCAGTGCGCCTTCAGTTCCGAGATAAGCTCCGGCTGTCGAGTGGTCGCCAGAACAGGCTTCGGGCCATATATCAGGTCTGCCACCCACTCCGTATTGTAATTCTCGGCCACTTTCTGCATAGAGAAGCCTTCGTACTCGGAGATGTAAGCGGGAAAGTAAGACTGGCCCGTCTCGTTTGAGATGGCCGCCAGATCATAAAGCAGGACTATCTGCACGGGATAATCGTGCTTATCCTGGGCCAGAAGTTTTGTCGTCGCAGTCACGGCTACCGAGAGCAGCGCGAAGTAAAGTATGCCGCAGATGACTGGTGTGAGAAAGCTTCTGTAGAGCAAGCGGCGTTTCAGAAACGGAATGACGCGGCAGGCCAGAAATGCAGACCAGAGCGCTAGGGGAAAGATTGCAGGCGCGCTATTAAGGCGCACGCTGTAGGCATAAAAAAGTAACGGGCAGGAGAGATAAAGAGCTACGCGGGATTTTGTCTTGCCGGTCTGATAAAACAGCGCCGTCGCCAGCAGCAGCGACGCCCCCATCCCAATATCCTTCAAGATAGAACTGAGCAGCCCCAGAACCTGCGGCATGAATCCGAACAGGAGAAGCCCGGTTGCAACCATCGCTGACCTCTGTTTCGCGGCTCTCCAGTAGAGCGCGGCCCCTCCCCAGAACATCAGATTATGAAAGAGGAGCATGCCGAAAGGCCCAGGGATAATCCTGTCCAGGATTCCCCAGAGCGCAGACATCAATGGAGGATGCGCGTCCGTGAAGACCCACGCGCGCCCCTGCTCCCATTGGGCTACAGAGTCGGGCGACATGTAGCCCGGATAGAAAGCGGCTATGCAAAGCGCCAGCCCCACGACGGGCACAAGATAGCCCAGCGCATAACTGCGCGACGGTTGCTCGTTGGCAAGGGTAAGCTTCGGTTTGGTCATTAATTTTTCGGCCCGAACTATCAGGCTTTGAGGAAGTGTCGCTGCGTGAAAGCTTTTGAATCAAAAGCTAGAGGCGGGAAAGCTTGCTGCGCTCAGCTACAAGCACGGCAAAATATTTGTACCACATCGCTCGGACTCAAATCAAATACTGCAAGTTGAGGGCTTCTATTCGGCGGCTCCGCGTGCAGCGCTATCACGCATCTGTGCCGTGAGATTGCGTATGCCGTGCTTGTCCAGAAGATGGCGGAGGCTTCTGACGGAAAGATGAAGCAGTTCGGCGGCGCGCGTCTGATTGCCATTCGTGCGGCGCAGGGCTTCGAGTATGTAAGTCTTCTCCAGTTGATCCAGAAAGGCCGTCATGTTCAACCCTTCTTCCGGCAAGTCGAGCGCAGATGAAACGCGCGCGGCGTTGTAGTTGGTTATCTGCGAAGGCAGTCGGTCGGGCTGAATCTCCTGCGTGCTTTCCAGTGCGACTGCGCGCTCAATCGTGTGCTCAAGCTCGCGCACGTTGCCGGGCCAGGAGTACGCTTCGAGCAGGCTCATGGCCTTGGCGCTGACCGTTAAGTCTCGTCCCGATTGCGCGCAAAATTTTTTGACGAAGTGCTCTAC
>JACVRN010000179.1 GCA_014534425.1 Pyrinomonadaceae bacterium | reverse complement strand
ACGCTCGGCCCCAAGGGGCGCAACGTAGTCATTGATAAGAAATTCGGTTCCCCCACGATTACCAAAGACGGCGTGACGGTCGCCAAAGAGATTGAGTTGAAGGACGCGCTGGAAAACATGGGCGCGCAGATGGTGCGCGAAGTCGCAAGCAAGACTTCTGATGTTGCGGGTGACGGCACAACCACCGCTACCGTTCTGGCTCAGGCAATCTTCCGCGAAGGCGTGAAGACCGTTGCCGCAGGCGCTAATCCTATGGCCTTGAAGCGCGGCATAGATAAGGCAGTCGAGCGCGCTGTTGAAGAGATTAAGCGACTGTCGAAGCCCGTCAAGGGCGATGCCATCGCTCAGGTCGGAACCGTCTCGGCCAACGGCGACACGACCATCGGCTCCATCATAGCAGAGGCTATGAACAAGGTTGGCAAGGACGGCGTCATCACCGTCGAAGAGTCCAAGACGATGGAGACTTCGCTCGAAGTCGTTGAGGGTATGCAGTTCGACCGTGGCTACCTGTCACCCTACTTCGTGACAGACCCGGAGCGCATGGAAGCGGTTCTGGACAATCCTCTGATTCTCATTAACGAGAAGAAGATTTCTTCCATGAAAGACCTGCTGCCTTTGCTTGAGCAGGTGGCGAAGATGGGCAAGCCTATGCTCATCATCGCGGAGGACGTTGAAGGCGAAGCGCTCGCCACGCTCGTCGTCAACAAGCTGCGCGGCACCTTGAACGTCGCTGCGGTCAAGGCTCCCGGCTTCGGCGACCGACGCAAGGCCATGCTCGAAGACATTGCAATTCTGACGGGCGGACGCGTCATCTCTGAAGACCTAGGCATCAAGCTTGAGAACGTCAAGCTGGAAGATTTGGGCCGCGCCAAGAAGGTGACGATTGACAAGGACAACACCACGATTGTCGAAGGCGCTGGCAAGGCTTCCGACATAGAGGGCCGCGTCAAGACCTTGCGCGCTCAAATCGATGAGACCTCTTCGGACTACGACCGCGAGAAGTTGCAGGAGCGCCTTGCCAAACTCGTGGGCGGCGTCGCTGTCATCAAGGTCGGCGCTGCTACCGAGACGGAGATGAAGGAGAAGAAGGCTCGCGTCGAAGACGCCATGCACGCCACCCGTGCTGCTGTAGAAGAGGGCATAGTTGCGGGCGGCGGTGTGACACTCGTTCGCGCGGCCAAGGCTCTTGAGAAACTCGATGTCACGGACGGCGGCGAAGGCGACGCGGACGAGCAAATCGGCGTCACCATAGTCAAGCGCGCTCTGGAAGAGCCTCTGCGCCAGATTGTGCAGAACGCTGGCAAAGAGGGGGCTGTAGTCGTCGAGCGCATTCGCTCTGAGAAGAACGAGAACCAGGGCTTCAACGCCGCTACGGAAGAGTACGAAGACCTGGTCAAGGCGGGCGTCATTGACCCCGCGAAGGTCACGCGCACTGCCTTGCAGAACGCGGCTTCAATCGCGGGCCTGATGCTCACGACCGAAGCTATGGTCTCGGAGATTCCCGAAGACGACAAGACGCCAGCCATGCCTGGCGCAGGCGGTATGGGCGGCGGCATGGGCTTCTAAACAAGCCACGCCCGTAAAACTCAAAACGGCTTCAATTGATTCAATCAATTGAAGCCGTTTCGCTTTGTGTAGGGGCAGGTACAAGTCCTCTGCCCCTACAATTAATTTAATCTTATGCGCCGGATGCTGCCTGTCCTTGTCCCTGCCCGCCGCTTACATGACGCGCCAGGAGTTGTTTCGCTCTCTCTGCGCGACGGGTGTATTCGTCCTTCGTCTCCTGGAAGAATTGAACAAGCTCTTCGTTTCCCTCCTGCCGTGCATCCGCTATGTAGAGCGAGACGGTTTCGGCTCCTTGAAGCAGGTGGTAAGCGGTGCTGATGAGGTCGTAGGTAATATCTCGCGTGCCTGTATCGCCCTGGCTGTTATCGCTTCTGTTGCTGGACATAAGATAACCCTCCGTGGAAATGAAAGTGATGCGATGGGGGGCTTTGCGGGAACGCTCTCATTCTAGGAAGGATGCCTGGAGAGGTCAAGATTCGAATCGCGCTTCGATGGCGGTTCCCTCCCGCTTGCCGTAGCGTTCGGTCAGGTGCGGATAAGTTTCCATCTCCGCTTCCGCGTCTTCAAGCTCAAGCAGTCGCTCCGCCTCTTTAATAGCCTCTTCTTCGCCCTCAATCTCTGCGAAGAGGCCGAAGGGAAGCTCGTCAACTACGACCATAGCACCGGCCAAAGCCCAGGTCTCGCGCCGCTTCTCATAAACAAGCGCGGGCGCGAACCCAAGAGCATCCAGAATCGCCGCGAGAGCTTCGGCATCCTCCACGCGCGTCTCTTCTTCGCGCTGGTGCTTGATAGCCGAAGCGGACGTGTAGCGCTCCTTGTAAGTCAGAAGAACCTTGCCCTCCACGCGCCGCACGCGCAGCACAGCGCGCTTCGGGTCAAGATTGCCGCCCGTGTAAATCGTGTTCTCTTCAAACTCTACGCCTTCGCGCACAGCGCCCGTCTGAGAAAGACGCGCCAGCAATCGCTCGCGCTCACCCGTCTTCAGCCTGTACTTCTTCTCAATCTCAATAGCCATAATCCGTCAAGGCTGGCGCACCCAGCGAATGACTTCGGGGATGGAGGCGCGCTTGCCGTACATCAACATGCCTATGCGATAGACGCGCGCGGCCAGCCAGATTAACAGCACCACTGTTGCTATGCATATAAGTATTGAGAGGGCTATCTCCCAGAAGGGCGGCTGGCCTGTGACTATGCGTACCATCATGGTGATGGGTGCCCAGAAAGGAATCATGGAGACCCAGAAGCCGAAGGAAGAATCGGGGCTACGCATGACTGCGAAGGAGAGATAGAAGCCTATCATCAGCAGAAAGATGACAGGCAGCGCCACCTGTCCGCCCTCCTGCGTGGTCGTCACCATAGCGCCCACGAGCGCGTAGATGGTGGCGTAAATAAAGTAGCCCAGAAGAAAGAAGATGATGAAATAGATGATGAGCGAAGGCGCAATGTGCGGGAGCGCTACGGGGATGCCGCGCGCCGCCAGCGCGCCGACTCCGTAGAGCGCAAAGAGCAGGAAGACAATCGCCCAGATGCCGTACTGCGTCAGGGCAACAAGCGAAACTCCAATCAGCTTTCCCATCATCAAAGTGAAGGAGCGCACAGAAGAGAAAAGAACTTCGGCTATGCGCGTCTCCTTCTCTTCCACCACAGCGCCGAGGATGACCTGGCCGTAGGTGACGAGCATGAGGTATATCAGGAAGCCAACGACGAGAACCATTATGAAGCCCGCGCCCGTATCGCGCTCGGTTCCCTTCTCCGTGATGCGCTGCGAATCCATCTTCAGGGGACGGTTCACGTCCGCGAAGATTTTCTGCGGGACGTTGGCCTCTGCGATTATCTGCGTTCGTATGGCTGTGGCAACGCGGTCGTGTATCTGATCCATTGTCACCACGTCGCCCGTGTTTCGCCCGTGATAGCTAATCTGCCCGCTAGTCAACACGTCGCGCGGGATGATTAAGTAACCGTCGAGTTGATGTTTAAGCACCTGCTGGTTCAGTTCACGCTCGGATTCCTCAAGGCTTCTGCCATTAAGATTGTAAGGCTCGACTATGAAGCTGCCGCCCAGGTTGCGGCTGGCGTTCTTCACGCGCTCCTGCGGGCTGGCGTTTATGTTCTTGATGGGATTGTTCGTTTCCGTTGCCTCTTCGGCTTTATCCAAGCCTTCTTCGTCAACGATTGCCGCGCGCACGCGCTCGAACATCTTTCCCGTCTCGTCAACGACGGCGATGCGCGTAGGCTCACCGGCCTTGATTCCAAAGACGAGCGCGGGCACCACGGAGAAGAAGACGAGCATGAGGGGGCCGAGGATTGTCCAGACCACGAACATGCGCGAGCGCACGCGTTGCAGGTATTCACGCTTGATTATCGCCAGAAGCTTGTCCATCAGTTTCATCAACCTTGGTAATAAAGATGTCGTGCAGGCTGGGTTCTATCAATTCGAACTTGGTCACACGAGCGCCCGCCGCTACCAGTCGTCTCAGCAACTCCTGCACGTCCGCGTCTGCCGCGAGCAGCGCTTCCACTTCATCGCTGCGATGCACAAGCTTTGCCACGAGGCTCGAATCTTGCAGCACGCTCGTGTCGCCTTCTTCGACGCGCAGGGCCACGGCGTTGCGCCCGAAGCTTCTCTTAATCTCGCGCAGGCTGCCGTCCAGAACCTTGCGCGAGCGGTTAATGAGGCATATGTCGTCGCAGAGCCTTTCGGCGTTCGCCATCATGTGCGTGGAAAAGATTATGGTCTTGCCAGCCGCTTTCAACTCCAGCACTATCTCTTCCAGCAGGTCTACGTTTTTCGGGTCAAGGCCGGAGAAGGGTTCGTCAAGGATTAGAAGGTCAGGGTCGTGCATCACAGTGGCTATGAACTGCACCTTCTGCTGCATGCCCTTCGAAAGCTCGTCAGCCTTTCGATTCTTCCAGTCGGAAAGCTTCACGCGCGCCAGCCAGCGATCAATCACCTCTTCGGCGCGGCGGCCCGTCAAGCCCTTCAGCGCGCCGAAGAAGCGCAACTGTTCGCCGACGCGCATCTTCTTGTAAAGCCCGCGCTCTTCCGGTAGATAGCCTATGCGGTTCTGCAATTCCGAGTTCATGGCCTTGCCGAAAAGCTCCACGGTGCCTTCGTCCGGCGCGGTGATGTTGACAATCATGCGTATGGTCGTAGTCTTGCCAGCGCCGTTCGGGCCGAGCAAGCCAAAGATTCTTCCGCTTCGGACGGAAAGGCTCAACTCGTTGACGGCTGTGAACTCGTCATAGCGCTTTGTCACTCTATCCAGCTTCAGTGTCGGAGCATCATTCATCATCTTAAAAGCAGAGGTCAGAGGTTAGAGGTCGGAGGCCGGTCAAAAGAAGTAGAATTATCAGCCGCCAGCCTCTTCGCCTCCCTAATACGGGTTTGTCTGGGCTAAAGTTTACAGCATTTCCTGGCGGGCGCAGAGATGATATTATCTCCGCGCGGCTCTCCCCAGCCTTTTAGCCTTTTCTACCCGAAAACTGTCATGAAGAAAGTCTGCACGCGTAAGCTTATCTTTATCTGCGCCGCCTCGCTTCTTTTGCAGGTTTGCGGCCCCGCCTTGCGCGCACAGCAACAGGGGCAAAGCCAGCCTCAACCGCCGGAGCAGGAACAGACGGACGACGTAATTCGCATCACGACTGAGCTTGTGCAGACGGATGTCACGGTTCTGGATAAGCAGGGGCGGTTCGTTGACGGGTTGAAGAAGGAAGACTTCGAGTTGAAGGTCGACGGCAAGCCTGTAGACGTTAGCTTCTTCGAGCGCGTGGCCGCAGGCTCTGCCAGCGAAGAGACTCAACTGGCCGCCGCTCGCGGTCGCGCACGCGCAAGGGTAAATGACGCAGCGCCGTTGGCAAAGCCTCTCGATAGAGGGCGCATAGTGGCCTTTCTCATAGACGACATACACATGGCCCCCGACAGCCTGAAGTACATAAAGGATGCAATCACGAAGTACATAGACAAGGAGATGGGACAGAACGACCTTGTGGCTATTACTTCCGTCAGTGGGGAGATTGGTTTCCTTCAACAGTACACGGATAACAAGGACGTGCTCAAGGCCGCTCTGGCCCGCGTTAATTACAGGAACAACGATGCGCGCGACATGGAGCGGCCTCCGATGTCCGCCTATAACGCCCTGCTCATAGACCGTGGCGACCCTGCTGTCACAAACTATTTTGTAGGCGAAACGATAGCGCAGAATCCCGGCATTGGCAGAGAGACGGCTCTGGCTATGGTCAGGAGCCGTGCGAGCGTCCTGCTGCAACAGATGGCTCGCAGTTCCAGAAGCACGCTCAAGACGCTGGAAGGGCTGGCGCGTTCGGCTAGAGGGCTGACGGGTCGAAAGCTTATCTTTTTTATTTCCGACGGCTTCTTTCTTGACCCGAAGAACAGCAACACGCTTGAGCAGGTTCGAACCATAGTGGATGCTTCGGCGCGCTCCGGCGTGGTCATCTACTCTATGGACGCTAAGGGTATTTCGACGGGAGCGCCTGACGCAGGCTCGGACACGCCCTTTGACCCGTCGGGCCAGATGCAGCAATCCGCCACGGCTGAGTTGACGGCCTT
>JACVRN010000035.1 GCA_014534425.1 Pyrinomonadaceae bacterium | reverse complement strand
TTCGTCAAGGCAGAGCGATGAAATCAGTTGTTGAAGGCGCTCGTAATAAGATGCAAAGGATTCATCACGTTTGCCGACGATAAGGAGGCGAGAGTTGCTGTTGTAGTTATAGTAGTAGTTGGCAAACGCTTCTATCAGGCCGATGTGGTCTTTGTTGGGACTGACGCGCCCGACCGTCAGTATGTTGGCCCGTCCGGTTCTGTAGTTATCTATGACGTTGAGGTCAGGATTGATGGAATCAAGCCAGTCAATGTGATGAAAGGGAGGGAGGACGAAGTTGCGAGAAGCGTCCGCTCCTTCTGCTATCAACTCTCGCATGTTGTATTCGGAATCGGATAAATAGAGCGTGTGATTTCCCTTTATGAGAGATACAACCTGCTCTCGCCCCGCGCGGCACATGGCTTCGAAGTCTGTGCTTATGCCTGCGAAAAAAGTGTGCGGCGTGACGTTGTGATACTTGATGACGACTCTCGCTTTGAGTTTCCGCAGAAGCTCCGTAACAAAAGCCCAGCCTATCGAATGATGATAGATAAGTAGGTCTGAGGCGCTTTCAAGAAAATCCTCTACGCTTGCGGCGGCGTGAATCTCCGGCTCTGTGAGCGTCCAGCCTTCCGCGTAAATGCGAACGTCCGGCCCCACGCGTTTGAGGGCTTCGTACATCCCCAATGCATCATTACCTACGGCATCTCCTCTCGTGACGGTTCTGGTCAGAATGACTATGCGTGTCATGCGCTAACTCTTTGATGCTATGATGGCGAAGTCGCGCGGGCCGTAAAACCACATGTGAAGCGATTCCAGCCTCTTGTCTTCCGTCTCGAAAGGGCTGCCTTCGACCGGATGCAGAAACTGCAAGCGTAAACGGTCGAACCCGCGCTCGTTTAAGATGAACTTCAGAGTGTGAGGCGAGACGGGCCGGTTATGCGTGGGATCAGAATAAAAGTTGCAGGCCGCCACGACCAGGTTCTCAGGGCTTGGCGATTCGAGCATGAGAAGACCGCCGGGCTTAAGAACTCTGAAAATTTCGTCCAGCAGTTTCACTAACGTCTCAAATGGAAGATGCTCTATGATGTGAAAACCCGTCACGGCGTTGAGGCTCGCATCAGGCAAAGCGCGAAGGTGCGCGAGCGCGTCCGCCTGCGTCACGCTTAATCCAATTTGACGGCATCTCTCAACAAGCACGCTGTTGTTATCCAAACCTTCAGCCTCGTAGCCCTCTTCAGCCAGAAGCTCAAGCCAGTCGCCGCGACCGCAGCCCATGTCCAGGATGCCGGACGTTACGCCAGCCTCCCGCAGAAACGGCAGATAGAATCTGAGGCGCTCCTTTACATCCTCCTTGTCGCCGCGAAATTCGTCTTCAAACGAAGCATAGAGCGCATCCATAGCACGCCGGTCTTCATCGGCCAGGGCGAGCATCTCGCGCAGAGCAGGATTGTCATGCTCAAAGCGGCGCGCCACTTCCATTAACACGACGGCGGCGCTCTGCTGGCGTGCCAACTCCGCACGCAAAGCCTCTACTCTCTGCGATAACTGTTTCAACTGCTCGTCCGTTTCGGTCGCGGGCGTTCCGTGTCTCAACTCCTGCTCCAAGGCGTGGCGCGCGTTGAGAAGCTCGAACAGTTCTTTCTGCTCGCCCAGGATTTCCTGCTGCTCTCGAAAGAGCGCGCCTATCTGCTGGTGCTGTAGCCGCAGCAGGTCTCGCAGAGATTCTTCCATCATCTTAATTGATGACTTGAGCGAATCCTCCACGGCCTGGAGCGAGCCTGACAACTGCTCCACGGAACCTGCGACACGCTCTACGGAATCCGCGACCGTCCTGATTGAGACGACGAGCTTCTCTCTCTGCACGAACGTGTGCGCCTCGAATTGAGAGTAGTTGCGAACCAGGACGGGCAGGCGCGCGAGCGCGACTACTAGTTGTATAAAATACCCAAGAGCGGGGATGCGATAAAGACGCCTGAGCGTAGCGGGAAATGACAGGCCCTTGACGGTAACGTTTCTCTCGCGGCCTTCGTGCGAGTAGCGCAACGCTGCCAGTATGTCTATCTTGTTGTACCGACCACTCCTGAGGCTATCCAGGTAATGATTGTAGCCGGAGTCGTCCGCCTCGCGTTTCAGCACGGCGCGATAAGCATTACGAACGAACTCTTTATCGTGATATTTCAATAAATCATTAACGTGATAATCGTCGCCGCTTAAAGGGACAGGCTCTTCTTCCGCGTCTATTTTAGAGAGAGAGATTTGTAGCGGAGAGGCTACGCTGTTCGTAGATGGAAGCGAGCGCTGGAGGAGCGGAGCGACATCTATGACACTGACTTTACCCTGCTCCACCTTGCGGGCTGCCGCTTCACGAATCCTGCCCATCAATTCTTTGACATCTATTTCAGGGGCAATATTCTTGTCCATAGGCGGAAGCATCTAGCGGGATTCATCAAAGGAATTCTTGACAGGGATATAATGTGAAGGTAAACCGTAACCCGTTTGGAAATTTAAGTCAACTTGGATTCAAACAGGGATAGACAGGAGGAACAGGATAAAAAGAGAATCAGTTCTTTATCTTTATCCTATTCATCCTGTCTATCCCTGTTAAAATTTTCCTCCGTCTCGAATGAAACTCTTAGAGCTTAAAAAGAACTGGAACGAGTTCGGCAGACTTGACCCCTTGTGGGCTATTCTGGCCGAGCCGGACAAGCAGAATCACGGCTGGAATGTGGAAGAGTTCTTCATGACGGGCGAGCGGGACGTGGAAGCCATATTGAAATACATAGAGGCTTTGCCATTTACTTTGAAGCACGGCGCGGCGCTTGATTTCGGCTGCGGCGTGGGCAGGCTCACGCAGGCGCTCTCCGCGCGCTTTGATTATGCCTGCGGCGTGGACATTGCCCGCTCTATGATTCAACTGGCAAAGAAGCTCAACAGGCACGGAAGGCGCTGCCGTTACTTTCTGAATGAGCGCGACGATTTGAGGTTGTTCAAGAGCGCCACTTTCGACTTCGTTTGCAGCCTCATCACCTTGCAGCACATGAAGCCCGCGTACAGCAAAAACTATATACTAGAACTGCTGCGAACGCTCGCGCCCGGCGGCCTGCTCTTCTTCCAGCTACCAAGCCGGCATAAAACCAATCCCGCCCTTCAACCGGACGAAAATGAAGAGGCGACACCTTCATCATCCAAAGAGCGTCGCAAGGCACTGGGCCTCTACGAGAGAGCTTTGGAATTGTACAGGGACAAGGTAAGCGCGAAGGAGTTTGAGCCTGTGATGGAGATGTACGCAGTGCCTCGTGACGAGGTACTCAAACTGATTCAAGATAACGGCGGGAAAGTAATAAACGTGCAGGACGATTTTAGCTGCGGCCCTGACTGGGTTAGCTTCCGCTATTTCATCACGAAGTAGATGCCTTAAAGAGAGAGCGTCGTGTCGGCCAGCGCGTCCGCGTCGCTTGCGCGCGTGATGGTTCGGGTGGTGATGCTGGCGTTGAGATTGGCGACTCCGTCCATGACGGTCGAGCTTACGACCTGAAAGAACAGCACGTCGTCCAGCCAGTCGAAGCTGATGGCATCGACGCTGTGCACCGCGAGCGTAATAGTATAAGTGTCAGGCGCAAGCCAGCAGTCGAAGGTGAAGGCGACTTCCACAGAGTCCCCGCGCTTGACCGGGCCGAAGTCCACGCGTTGAAGGTCTGTGTTGGTGCCGTAGACGTGTATGCCGTGGCGATTGCGTATCAGCAGACCGCACACGGGATGCTCAACGTCCGCGTTAAAGCGAATCCCCACGCGGACGCAAAGAGTCTCGCCCGTCTCAATCAACTCAACGCGGCGGCGCATGGCGTCGGCTAATTGAACGCCGCGTATCTCAGCCGTGCCGTCTCCATGCCGATACTGGTAATGAAGCGCCTCCGGCAAATCATCCAGAGGAGCAGCAGACGTTTCATGCTCGCCCTTAGCGTCAGAGACTTGAGTCGTGGCCTCGTAAGCCTCTTCGCGCGCCATGATTATCTTCTGGTACTGGTTAAGAACATCTACGGGCTTGCCGTCGGCTATGATGCGGCCCTGGTTGAGCAGGATGGCGCGAGAGCAGAGCGCGCGTATGGCTCCGGGGTCGTGCGAGACGAAGAGTATAGTCACGCCGGATTCCTGAAGTTCTTTGATGCGCCGCATGCAGCGATGCTGAAAGACAGCGTCGCCGACGGCGAGCGCTTCGTCAACTATCAAAATCTGCGGGTCAACGCTGATGGCGACGGCGAAGGCCAAGCGCACGTACATGCCGCTTGAATAATGCTTGACGGGCTGGTAGAGAAAGTCTCCAAGCTCCGCGAAGTGCTCTATGCGCGGGAGCATCTCTGTCATCTCCCTGCGTGAAAAACCCATCAGCGCGCCGTTCATGAAAACGTTCTCGACGCCCGTGAACTCCGGGTTGAAGCCCGCGCCGAGTTCCAAGAGCGCGGCCAATCGTCCATCGCACCAGACAGCGCCGTGCGTAGGCTCAAGCGTTCCGGTGATGATTTGTAGCAAGGTGGATTTGCCGCAGCCGTTGGGGCCTATGATGCCCGTGGTCGTGCCCGTTTCTACCTCGAAGCTTATGTCTCTAAGCGCCCAGAACTCTCTGTGCCACTTCCAGCGCCCGCGCGTCAGTGACTCCTTCAAGCGGTCGCCCGGATGATTGTAGATGCGATACTGCTTAGAGACATTCTCGACGCGCAGCGCCGTCCCTTTATTCATAAAACCAACTTGTTACGGCTTTGCTTCCAGCCTTTGTTCGGCGGCCTTCAGGTCGGCCTGCACCATCTCACGCACGAGGGCTTGAAATGTATAGGTCGGTTGCCAGTTGAGCTTCTTTCTCGCACGGCTTGCGTCGCCTACGAGCAGGTCAACTTCAGCCGGGCGATAAAACTTTTCGTCAATCCTGACGTACTCACGATAATCTAGACCGGCTTCGGCGAACGCAAGCTCGCAGAACTCGCGTACGCTGTGCGTTTCTCCGGTCGCTATGACGAAATCCTCTGGCTCTTCCTGTTGCAGCATCAAGTGCATGGCGCGCACAAAATCCGCAGCGTGTCCCCAATCCCTGCGCGCCTCAAGGTTCCCTAATCTCAACTCCGAAGCCATGCCAAACTTGATGCGCGCAACCGTGCTTGTAATCTTGCGCGTGACGAACTCAAAGCCTCTGCGCGGCCCCTCATGATTAAAGAGTATCCCGCTCAGACAGAACATCCCGTAAGCTTCACGATAGTTGGTCGTCAGATGAAAGCCCGCCACCTTGCTGATGCCATAAGGCGAGCGCGGGTAAAAGGGCGTGGTCTCGCGCTGCGGCACTTCTTTGACGCGCCCGAACATCTCCGAAGAGCCAGCGAAATAGAAACGGCAGCGCGGCCTCAACTCACGCAACGCCGTCAGCATGTAGTGCGTGCCGTTGATGTTCGTAGCCATCGTAGAGAAACCGTCCGCGAAGCTTTCGGCCACGAAGCTCTGTGCCGCAAGGTGATAGCACTCGTCGAAATCGTGCTGGCTGATGACGTGAAAGATGCTGGCGTAGCTTTCAAGGCTCGCCGGATGAAGCACAATCTTGTCCAGCAGGTGAGAGATGCGCCCGACTCTTCGCTCGGGGTCTTCAAGGGCGACGCGGCGCACCATCCCATGCACCTCGTAGCCGAGGCCGAGCAGGTGTTCGGCCAGATAGCTTCCGTCCTGCCCCGTGATGCCGCTAATGAGAGCCTTCTTTACCAAGAGCTTATGCTTTCCGAAAGACGAACTTGAGTTGAGATTATCCTCTTGTTCATAAAATAACTAAACCTGTGCAAGAATGTCGAGCATGCTTTCGACTCAAAGAGCACGGCGCGACGTGTGGCGTCCCCTTTGGGAGTTGCCGGGGCGTTACGACATCATCGTTTCGATGACCAGACGCGAACTGGCCGCGCGCTATAAGGGTTCTGTCCTGGGGATATTCTGGGCCGTGCTGACGCCTGTCGTCACCATCGCCATCTTCACTTTCATCTTCGCTGGAATCTACGGAGCGAGGTTCGGCGCGAGCGGCTCTGCGTGGAACTACGCGCTCTATATCTTCTGCGGCGTGCTGCCGTGGAACGCCTTTCAGGAATCGGTTCAGCTATCTTCACAGACAATCGTCTCGCACGCCAATCTGGTCAAGCGCGTAGTCTTCCCGCTCGAAATACTTCCGGTCTCGCAGGTACTGACCTCCATCGCCAACCAGATGTTCGGCACCATCGCGCTCGTCTTCGCAGCGCTCATCATAGAGCGCAAAGTTCACGCGACGGTGCTGCTGCTGCCCGTGCTGCTCTTGCCGCAGTTCGTAGCCATGCTCGGCGCGTCCTGGCTGGTGGCCTCTCTCGGTCTTTTCCTGCGCGACCTCGTGCAGGGCATAGTGCTTCTGCTGATGGCCTGGATGTACCTGACGCCTATCATCTACCCGGAATCCATAGTGCCGGAGCGCTACCGCCCCTTCATCAACGCCAACCCTTTCACGCCGCTCATCAGGAGCTACCGCCGCATCATACTGGAAGGCGCTCTGCCCGATTGGTACGGCCTTGGCTACTTCGCGCTGTTTGCGCTTGCCTGCTTCATCTTCGGTTACTGGTGGTTTGCGCGCACACGCCGCAGCTTCGCGGACGTTATCTGAGGCCGGGGGCTTAAGGGCCGTTTGCTTAATGAAAGCTCGCCGGTTCTGCTCGCTCTTGAATGGAAAAAGCGCTTCCGGCAAAGAGCGTTGACACTCGCCGTTGGCGCATGTTAGCGTACAAGTTGCGGCACTATTCTGTGGGCCGTACACGATACAAACGGTGCGTCATCCCTTCGGCGCGTTTAAGGCTTTGGGAGCGAAACGGGCGCGCCGCCCCACCGCTTCGTGGTCGTAGAACTTCCCGAAAGAGTTCAAGAGAGCATACGACTCCTAATGGGCTTCGATAAAACAAAGGTTATACGTGCGGCTGAGAAGTTCCTTTCCCAGGGCAAAATTCCGGCAGCCATCAAAGAATACGAAAAGATCGTCAGTGAAGACCCGGACGACTTCACTACGCTCAACATGCTGGGCGACCTCTACGCGCGCATAGGCGATAAGCAGGAGGCCGCCAAGTGCTTCGCGCTCATAGCCGAACACTATCGTGAGCAGGGCTTTAATCTCAAAGCCATTGCGATGTACAAGAAGATTGACCGTATGCAGCCGGGAAGCCCAGAGATGGCCGCAAAGCTCGCGCCGCTCTACGAAGCCCAGGGTCAGATAGTCGAAGCCCGCGCAAGTTACCTGATTCTGGCAGAGAGCTACACGCGCGCCAATCAATCGCAGAAGGCGCTCGAAATCCTGCGAAAGATAGCAGACCTTGACCCCAATAACGTAGAGATACGCTTGAAGCTTGCGGAAGGATTCCTGCGCGAGGGCTTCAAGACGGACGCGGCTGAAGCGTTCAAGCATGCAGGCGCGCAACTCTTCGCCCGAAAGAAGACCGAACGTGCGCTTGAAGCTTACACCAAAGCGCTGGAGCTTATTCCCGAAGACCGAGAGACTTTCGGCGGAGTGGTTGAAGCGCACCGCGCGCTCGGCTCGTTTGACGAAGCGGCAGAAGTTCTTGAGCGTGCGCTCGCACAGCACCCGGACGACGTAGAACTTCTCTCCATGCTCGCCTCCACTTATGTCGAAGCGGAGGACGCCGAAGCGGCAGAGCGCGCCACCATTGAGCTTGTACGGCGAGAAGCGACCAGCTACGCGCGTTTCATAGAGGTCGCGCAACTCTTCCTGAAGAACAACAACGTGGACAGGGCCGTGAACGTCATCGCGGGGATACTGGAGCCGTTGCTGTCTGCGGGCGAAGAGGAGCAGGCGATGGAGCTTTTGAATGAGGCTCTGGCGCGCAACCCCGAACACCTGGAAGCCCTGCGTCTTCTCTTCCGCCTGCACACCTGGCACCAGGATGAAGAAGGCATGCGGCTGACGCTTGAGCGCCTCGTAGAAGCCGCGCACTCCGTGGGGCTTCAGGACGAAGAGCGTCGCGCCCTCACGCACCTCGTACGCCTTGTGCCCGACGAAGAGAGTTACAGTCGCCGCCTGGAAGAGCTTGGCGGCTCGCTCGAAGAGAGAGAGGACGAGCAGCTTTACACGCCTGAGCCTGCGCGCGATGAAGTCCCCACTTTCGAGAGCTTCATGCTGATGTCTGACCAGGCGGTCGCGGAAGAGACTGTTCAGGAAGACACGACCGGCGCACAAGCCTCCACGATGGAGTTCGAGTGGAACTCCGTCGCGCAGGAGGAAGCAGAGCCTCAAGCAGACCCTTCATCTTCCTTCGCAGACCTGAACGATTGGACTGACACTTCAAGCGCACAGTCTCAGCCAGCCTCCACGGGCTTTAACGAGTTCGACTTCAGCGCGCCCGCACAGCCGGAATCAACCGCGAAGGATGAAGCGCACGCGCCCACAAGCCCCGCCGACCGCCAGGCAATTCTCAAGCAGGAATTGGAGAGCGTAGATTTTTATATAGCGCAGGGCTACACGGACATTGCTCTGGACACGCTGAGCATGATTGAGCGGCAGTTCGGCGCAAGTGACGAGATAGAAGCTCGCCGCAGGCAGCTTCAACCGGAGACGACTTCTTCCGATTTCGCTTTCACTGAAACCGCTCCACAGGCTCCGGTTCAAACATCAGAGAACGTGGAGTTCACAGGCTTCTCGCGTTATGACCTTGCTGAAGAGGTACCGCAGCCTGCGGCTGAAGACGCGGACGAAGTGGACGCGGCCTTCTCCGATTTAGCGGGCGAGACTCAGCCGCAAGTGGCTACGCCTCCGGCTCAGGATACGAAATCTCCTGCGGCCTCTCAGACGGTAGGAATCGACCCAGGGCTTGCTGCGGTCTTTGACGAGTTTCGCACGGCGGTCGAAGACGAATCGGCCACGCCGACCGACAGCGATTACGAGACGCACTACAATCTTGGGCTGGCCTATAAAGAGATGGATTTGGTTGACGAGGCGGTCGAAGAGTTTCAGATGGCCGCCGGAATGGTCTCGCCGCAAGACGGGACGCCGCGCTATCTACAATGCTGCAACCTGCTGGGGCACTGTTTCATGCAGAAGGGAATCCCTCGCCTTGCGGCCATGTGGTTCAAGAAGGGGCTGGACGCGCCCGGCCACACGGAGGATGAATATCAGGCTCTGCGTTATGAACTCGGCACGGCCTACGAGCAGATGGGCGAGATTGATAAGGCCATAGACGTTTTCACGGAAGTCTACGGCCTCAACATCTCCTATCGCGGCGTCGCAGACAAACTACGCGAGCTGCAAGCGCAGAAGACCAGCCAGTAAAAAGCTATCAGCCATCAGCTATCAGCTTTCAGCAGGAAGAGGAGCTTGCTTTTGCTGACGTCTGAAAGCTGACTGCTGACGGCTTTTCCTTCTCGTCACTTGTCACTTGTCACTCTTTTATTTACTATTTACTTGAAATGTCTGCGAGAATAACGGTCATCTTCTACATTATCCTGTGCCTGGAGGTTGGCATTGTGCTGACCTTTCTGCCCTGGATTCACGTCTGGGATTTTCTGCCTTCTTTCGGGCTGGGCGATTGGGGCGACAATTTTTTCCTGCTCTACGCTTCGCAGAAGATGGGCTTGCAGGGGTTGAGGCCCGTGATTGCATCGGGCTGGGTGCGCGGCGCAGTGAGCGGCATAGGCATTTTGAATCTGGTCATAGCCTTCTGGGAGATAACCCATTTTCGTCAGACGGTGCGCGCCCTTCAAGTCGGAACCAACGTTATTCCTCGGACTGAAAAAGATGTCGCTCCAACTTCAACAGCCGATACTCTACCTGATAACGAGCGGCGAGACGACACCCCGAACCGAGCCAGCCAGCCCTGAATTCAAACGCATCCTCTCGCTCGTAGATTCAGCCGCGTCTGTCGGCATAAATCTCATACAGCTAAGAGAAAAAAATCTTCCGGCGCGAGTCCTTTATGAACTGGCGCGGCAGGCCGCAAGTCTTACGCGCGGAAGCACGACGCGCATCCTCGTCAACGACCGTGCGGACATCGCACGCGCGGCCAACTGCGACGGCGTTCATCTCACAACCCGCTCGCTCGAAGCCAACATCATACGACAAACATTCGGCACGGATTTCCTGATAGGCGTTTCCACTCACTCCATCGAAGAAGCTCTTGCCGCGCGGAGCTTCGGCGCAGACTTCGTAGTCTTCGGCCCCATCTTCGACACGCCACAAAAGCGCGCTTACGGCCCGCCTCTAGGTCTGGATAAACTTGCGAGCGCCGCGCAAGAGCTTTCGCCTTTCCCCCTCGTAGCCATAGGCGGCATCACACGCGACAACGCCCCGCAAACCTTCCGCGCAGGCGCAAGCGGCATCGCCGCTATACGCTTGTTCAACGAGCCGGATAATTTGAAAGAGATAGTGCGAGAAATAACAGGTCAGTGGCAAAAATAGAAAAGGCCCGCCAGCCTAGTGACGTGCCTTTTCTATTTTCCTTACGCCTTCTCTATTCCGAAGGGACGCGTACGCGTTGAGCCATCTGTGCCAGTTCGCGTGCGCGCGGCAGAAGGTCTATCGCCTTTGTTATCTGCGGGTCGTCGTAGTTGAAGACCTGGAACGCGGTCGTCGTGCCGTAGGCTGCGGTCGCCATCTCGTAGCGAAGCTGTCGCTCTATGAACGCGCGCTCTTTGTCCAACTGCGCGGGGCTAATCTTGTAGTCCGTCTTCGTCGCCACGAAATCCTTAAAGGCTTTGAAGAGCGCGTCCGTGATGGCGAACTCTGTAGGCTTGAGGTCTGCGCGATAGTCAATCCCGCGTTGCAGCTTGTACTGCTCAAAGCCCGCCACGCGCCCGCGCGCCAGTTCGAGCGCAAAGGCGAAGATGGGATCAATCGTGCGCTGCTGCGCGCTTGTAATCACGCGCGGCTTGACCGTTTCATCCGGCGTGATGCCGCCGCCGCCGTACACAGTGCGCCCCGTGTCCGTGCGGCTTTCAGGGCCTGTAGGCTGCTGCGGCGTCTGGTTCTCCGTGCGGTACGAGCCGCCGTTGGTGTAGTAATCGTAGAAGCTTGAGTTCGAATAATCTCGTTGAATCAAGCGGCCCGAAGGCGTGTAATACTTGGCAATCGTCAGCATCAGGGCCGAGCCGTAATCAACTGGGAAGGGAATCTGAACGAGTCCCTTGCCGAAGGTGTTCTCGCCGACGATGAGAGCGCGGTCGTGGTCTTGCAGCGCGCCCGAGACGATTTCAGAAGCCGAAGCCGTGCCGCGATTGACCAGCACTACGAGCGGGCTGTTATCCGGCGCTTCGTTGTCCGCAAGGTAAGTCTCAGAGCTTCCGCGCACGCGACCCTTCTGCGTGACTATCAACTGCCCGCGCTTGAGGAAAGTATTCGCCACGCGCACGGCCTGATTCAGGAGGCCGCCGCCGTTGCCGCGCAAATCCAGTATGAGCATCTGCATGCCCTGCTCGTGAAGCTTGTCCAGCGCTGAGCGAAACTCGTCTGCGGTCGTGGTGTTGAAGCCGCCTGTCATCGCCACGTAACCCACGCCCGGTCGAATCATATAGGCTTCGGGGATGGACGGCTGCGGAACTGCGTCGCGCGTAATCTCCACGGTCTCAGTTCGACCGTCCAGATGCTCTACCGTGACTTTGGCGACGGTGCCGCGTGGCCCTCGCAGGAACTCTCGCACCTGCCCGTAGGGCTTGCCGACCATCGACTGACCGTTGATGGCTGTGATGCGGTCGCCGTAGCGCAGGCCAGCCCTGTAGGCCGGAGAATTTTCAAAGGTCGCGCGAATGTAGGTGTTGACCGTGTCGGCTGTTTTCAGGTCGCCTATGGTCGCGCCTATGCCGAAATACTCCGAGCGCTGGTCTGTGCGGAACTCGTCAAACTCCGCACGGTCGAAGTAGTTCGAGTGCGGGTCAAGCGTTCTGAGCATGCCCGTAATCGAAGACTTAAAGACGGAGTTGTAATCCAGCTTGTTGCCGTCTATGTAGTTGTCCTGGATAACGGTCAAAGCCTCTGACAAATCGTTCTCTATATCTTCGCTCGTGACGGGGCCTGAGCCGCGCGTCGTGCCTCTATCTCCTGAAGACGCCGGAGCGCCTTTCGCTACCTCTTTGGCTGACTTGCCTTGCTGCGCGTGAATGAGCACGGGCAGGGCTATGGCTAAAATTAAGATTGCGCTCAGGGCAAATTGGAATCTATTCCTCACGCTCAAAAATCTCCTTAAAACCGCTTCGACCTTGTCCGATTTGGAAACCGCTCCTAAATCTCGGATGCCGAAAATTGCATTGACTTAAGAGTATAACACGGGACTTGCGGGCCGGAAGACCTGCGGCCCGTGTTTGTAGTACGAAAAGATGCGCTCGGCGGTTGCTATCCTTCTGTGCGAAAATTCCTGAGCTATGAGTAATTCAGAAGGCAATCGGTTGCCCGTGGCTTTATCCATAGCGGGTTTTGACCCTTCGGGGGGCGCTGGCCTTGTCGCGGACATCAAGACCTTCACGGCCTTCGGCTGTTTTGCCACGGCTGCGGTCACGAGCCTGACTTTTCAGAACACCACGGGCGTCTTCGGCGCTGTCAATCAAAGTGCCGAGAGTGTGCGCGCACAGGTTCTGCCCGTAGTGGAAGATTTCCAGGTGGACTGCGCCAAGACCGGCATGCTTCCGACCCGCGAAGTCATAGAGGAGGTCGCGCGGCTCTTTCTGGAAACTCAGCTTCCCGCGCCCGTAGTTGACCCCGTGGTGCGCTCCACCTCCGGCTATGACCTGATTGACGACCGCGCGCTGCGCTCGCTCGTAGAGAAACTTCTGCCGCTCGCGCGCGTCCTGACGCCGAACATCCCGGAAGCCGAGCGCATCACGGGTTTGAGAATCAGGGACGAAAAGGGAATGCTTGAGGCCGCGCGCATCATGCGAGAGATGGGAGCAAAAGCTGTGCTCGTCAAAGGCGGCCATCTTGAAGGGGAAGCCCTGGATTTGCTGGACGACGGCGGCACCATTCGAGCCTTCCGCAGCGAGCGAATCGAAACCACTTCGACGCACGGCACAGGCTGCACGCTCGCCGCCGCCATCGCCGCCGGTCTGGGCCACGGCCAGAGCCTTCAATCGTCAGTCGCCGCCGCCAAACTCTTCGTCACCCAAGCCATACGCCGCGCCCCCGGCCTCGGCCACGGACACGGCCCGATAAACGCAGTGATGAGTGACAAGTGAGAAGCAGTCAGCCATCAGCTATCAGCTTTCAGCAAGAAGAAGAGCTTGCTTTTGCTGACGGCTGATAGCTGATGGCTGATGGCTTCATTCTATCGTGACCTTTTCCATCGTGACGGCTTGAGTGGGCTTGTCGTTAGCGCCGGTCTGTGTGGTGGCGATGGCGTCTACTACGTCCTGGCCTTCGGTGACGCGGCCAAAGATTGTGTAGTTGGGCGGCAAGGGATTGTCCTGGTGCATGATGAAGAATTGCGAGCCGTTGGTGTTGGGGCCGCGATTCGCCATAGCGACCGTCCCGCGCTTGTAGCCGCCGCGATAAAGCTCCGACTTAGGATTAATTTCGTCTTTGAACGTCCCGCCCCAGGCAGATTCGCCGCCGTAGCCCATCCCAAGCGGGTCGCCTCCCTGAATCATGAAGCCCTTGATGACGCGGTGAAAGATGACGCCGTTGTAGTAGCCGCGCTCTGCCAGCAGGCGAAAGTTCTCCGTAGTCTTCGGCGCTTCATCTTCCAACAACTCGAACTTAATCGTCCCCTTGTTCGTCTCTATCACTGCCGTCCGATTTGCCATTATCGTCTCCTTAATTTAAGTCTGGACTCTCTAGACTGTATTTAAAATGAATCTTTCGATGGCCTCTGCCACGCCGTCCTCGTCGTTGGAGGTTGTGACGTGAAGGTCTGTCTTCTCGCTGAGGAGGCGCGCGTCCGCGTTGCCCATCAGGACGCCTGTGCCCGCGAAGTCCAGCATCTCAAGGTCGTTGAAATTGTCTCCGACGGCCATGACCTCTTCGCGCTTGATTCCGGCTTCGGCTGCGGCGGCGGCCACGCCCGTTCCCTTCGAAGCCTGCGGATTGAGCACGTCAATCAAAGCAAAGTCCATGCGCCTGTAGAGCGTCGCAAACACCTTGACCCTCGCGCCCATCTCGCACTTCAAAGCTTCCGCGAGCGCCTCCATAGCCGCGCACGTCCCCGAGTAAGTGATGTGTACAGGCTCGTGGTCGAGA
This sequence comes from Pyrinomonadaceae bacterium, assembly GCA_014534425.1. Taxonomy (GTDB): domain Bacteria; phylum Acidobacteriota; class Blastocatellia; order Pyrinomonadales; family Pyrinomonadaceae; genus JACVRN01. Next base: position 29,333 of record JACVRN010000035.1, on the reverse strand, counting down.
TATTCTTCCAGGGAATCTACGCGGCGCACACTCTCTTCCGCCTCGTCGCCGTGAATGCGGCGCGACCATTCTATGTAACGACGAAAAGCGTGATTGTCGTCGTTGATGTGGTCGTAGACCAAAACCCCTGCGCCCACCGCGTCGTCCGAAATCATGGCGTCCAACTCGCGCTCGCGCCCCAACCGCAGGACTTCGCGCGCTTCCCTTAAAGGCAGCAGCGTGACGGCCACTGTTTCCAGCGTCCGCGCGTGCTTGGTGAGCGCCCCGTTGTGCGAGATGACGGGCGCATCCAGCCCCAACTCAAGCGCCAGAGGGCGCGCATCACGAAAGCGCCGCCCCGTCACCACAGCCACAATCACCCCACGCCGACGCGCCTCTGCAAGCGCCGCGCGGTTGCGCTCAGACAACTCCCCACGCGAATTCAGGAGCGTCCCATCCAAATCCAGAGCAAGCAAACGTATAGACATCCGAGACCGAAAGGTTACATGAAGAAGAAGCCAAAAGGAAATGCGGAAGGCGGCAGTGGGCTTTGCCCGACAATAGGTTTTGACCCTCTAATTGTCGGGCAGGATTAGGATTTGGATTTCGGGTGATGGTGGATGAGACTTTTTGGGCGACGTTGCGCGGGACGCCTTAGACTAAGCAGGTCTTTGTGACGTTTTTCTATAATATAGATGAGCCTCTGATGCGAGACTCCTAATATTCTGGCGGCTGTGGTTACTCTGCCCTTCGATAGAATGAGAGCTTGCTTTATCAGGTCGTACTCATAACTTCGCACTTCTTCAATGAGATTTCTTTTGGAAAAGGTCTTAGCTTTTCGCGGGCTAAGATGCTCACCCAACTCTTCCATGATAACAAGGGCCGCTTTTCCTGCATGGCTCGTTGCGCCCGCTCCTTGTGCTACTTCGATAGCATGTTGAAGAGTGGCGTATGACTGACTATAGAAGCGCAGCCGTGCCAATGCTATTCCGTGAGTTATCAACGCCTCTGCCAACAAGTCTTGCTGTCCGCTTTGCTCAAGTATCGTAACAGAAGTCCGCGCCGCTCTTTCAGCCTCTACGTTCTCGCCTTCAGCCAGAAAGACGCGCGCCCGTGTCTCTTCATACTGTCCGAGGATGTACTTGTCTTTGAAGGTTAATGCTATCTGACACGCCCGCTCTATATGTTCGTGCGCCTCTTTGAACTTTCCCGTTTTGAAGTAGAGAAAGCCTAAGTTATTTTCGACATTGGCGAGATATGGTCTATGGTCAGCTTGCTCAAAATAGTAGCTCGCAGCCGCATACTCTACGAAAGCGCGGTCTGTGTAATCTTCTCTCTTTTTATCCTTGCCTAACTCTTCCCATATATTAGCAAGGTTATTATGATAGCTTCCCTTCAAGGTGTTATTGGTGATTCTATCGAATAGCTCCGCATCATCGAGCAGGATTTCAAGCGCCTCATTCCAACGATTCACGGAACGCTCTGCCATCGAAAGGCGAATCAACGCTCTGGCCTTTAGCTCATCTTCTGTCCAGAGCTTCGCCAGCACTTCATTCAGTATCAGACGGGCTTTCGTATAATCGCCAGTTCGCCAGTAGCAAAGAGCGAGTTCCGTCTGCGCTTCTGCGACTTTCGCATTACTCATTCGTTCAAAAGCAGGGATACTTTCGCTAATGAAGTCTTTAGCCGTTTCCTGCGCGTCCGGTATCTGTCTTTTACTACCTATCCATCCGGTCAGCACTCCGATTCGCAGCAAGACTTCGGCGGCTGTGCTTTGGTCTAACCCTTCAAGGCGCGGGCGCTCGCCAAACCGTTTCCACAGTTCGCTCATTGCTTCGCGTGCAGCCTCATAGTCCCCGGTCTCTTCCAACCCCTTAGCCAGTTGACAGCGAAGCAGTGCTCTTTGGTTATAACTTAATGTCGGGCTTTCCAGTTGGCTCAGGAGTGAGGCGAGTAAAGTCATAGAGGGATAGACCTTTCCAAAATAATCGCCGAATCGCCCGCCATCATAACGGGCCGCTCTAACACTTGCAAGATTTTTACAAAGCTGGTCTATTGTTTCGCGCAAAATATTTTGCCCACATTTCGTTCGCAAAAAATTTTGCGAACACCCTTTAGGAGAAACAAAATGAATAACTTACGGCAACTCTGCATGGCGCTTGTCTTGACGCTAACCTTATCTGCGGTTGCTCTGGCCGAAGGCAAAGTGGATTGTCCCGGCATTACTCAAGAGCCGCCGACTGAAGAGGCAACGGTAGCAGGTGATATACAAAACGGAGTCTCAACAGATACGGATGCGATAACACAGACCACGCTCACAGTAGTCTTAGTCATGCTGTCAGTGGTGTAATTGAAACGTGTAGTTAGGTACGCTCTCAAGCTGCCGTGATTACCTCACGCGCGGCTAGGGTTTAGTGTGCTTACATGTGTAGTAGCCTGCTCTTTTAGAATGAATAATTGTCGGGCAAAGCTTCCACAGTGCAGCATGTGCGCTCCAGGTGACGGAAATTTCGGGCGAGCGGTATCATACTGAGAGGGATTTGTCAGCGCCGGGCCGAGGGTGATGAAAATATTCGTCTCAAGCCTTTTCCGGCTAATCTGAACCGCTTTTCGTTACGTATCTGTTTATAGAAGGGGAGAGACCTTGATGAATGTCTCGCATCTGGAGTGCGCGGCCTGTCATGAAACTTACGAGGCACGAAGATTGCTGAATCTATGCGAGCGTTGCGGGAAGCCTCTGCTGGTGAGGTACGACCTGCGGCGCGCCGCCGCGACTTTGACAAAAGAATCTTTGAAGGGGCGGGCGGCTAGCCTCTGGCGCTATAGAGAGGTGCTGCCGCCTTCTAGTGACGAGAACATAGTGACGCTCGGCGAAGGGTTCACGCCGCTACTTCGCGCGCCGCGTTTGGCCGCGAGCACGGGGCTGAAAGAGCTTTTCATCAAGGACGAATCGCAGAACCCCACGCAGAGCTTCAAGGCGCGCGGGATGACTACGGCAGTCTCTATGGCTCTTGAGTTGGGGGCGCGAAAGTTGGCCGTGCCGTCTGCCGGAAACGCTGCGGGCGCACTCGCGGCCTACGCTGCGAGGGCGGGACTTGAGGCGCACATCTTCATGCCGCTCGACACTCCGCGCGCCAACGTAGTCGAGTGCCGCGAGACGGGCGCGCACGTCACGCTCGTTGACGGGCTTATCACGGACTGCGGTCGGATGGTGGCCGAGAGGAAAGAGCGCGAGGGCTGGTTCGATGTCTCCACCCTGAAAGAGCCTTACCGCGTTGAGGGCAAGAAGACCCTAGGGTATGAACTGGCGGAGCAACTGGATTGGACTTTGCCGGATGTCATCGTCTATCCGACGGGCGGCGGCACCGGCCTCATAGGCATGTGGAAGGCTTTCGACGAGATGCAGGCGCTTGGCTGGATTGATGACAAGCGCCCGCGAATGGTGACTGTGCAGGCCGCAGGCTGCGCTCCGATTGTTCGCGCGTTTGAAGAGGGCAAGCGGTTCGCGGACGAGTTCCCGGATGCGGCCACGGTCGCTTCGGGCTTGCGTGTGCCTCGCGCCATAGGCGATTTTCTTATTCTGGATGCGCTGCGGGCATCGAAGGGCGCTGCTGTCGCCGTCAAAGACGAAGAACTCATAGACGCCACGCGCGAGATAGGCGCAAGCGAAGGACTCTTCGTAGCACCCGAAGGCGGCGCTTGCCTGCCCGCCCTGAGAAAGCTTCTGGCGGCGGGCGCGGTAGAGCCTCACGAGCGGGTTGTGCTTTTCAACACGGGCGCGGGCGTCAAGTACGTGGAGAGCTTCGCTGAAGACTCTCTATAGTGTTTGTTCTGGAGGAAGTTTTATGATGGTTCGTAAAAGCCTGTTGCTGGTTCTGCTCTTTGTTGTCGGAGTGGCTCAGGCGCAACAGCCGCAGGCCATTAGGAGCGGGATGAGCGATTCGGACAGGGCGCGCTTCAACGAGTTGCGCGCCAAGGGGTTCGACGCCCTCTACAATCTGGATTACGAGACGGCGCGAGACTCTTTCAAAGAGATAGAAAAGCTCTTCCCAAATCACCCGGCTGGCCCGCAATTTCAGGCAGCGCTTCTGTGGTCAAAGACGCTCAACGAATCGCGGCGTTTGAAATCTTCGCTCTACGGCTCGGACGAGTTTTACGAGGGGAGCGAGGACAAGGTGGACGCTCGCGTGGTTGACGAGTTCATGGATTACGCGCGGCGTGCGCGCATCTTAGCCGAAGCCCGTCTCAAACGCGACCCGAAGGACATAGAAGCGCTCTACTTTCTGGGCGCGACCGAAGGGTTAAAGGCCGCGTTCGAGGCCGGGGTTCAAAGAAGCTTCATGTCCGCTCTGCGTGACGGCTCGCGCAGCGTTGACCGCCACCGCGATGTCATCAAACTTGAGCCAGGATTTCGTGATGCGGAGTTGACCATAGGGCTTTACGATTACGTCGTAGGCAGCCTGCCGCTTCCGGTCAAGCTGCTGGCGAGCCTGACGGGCACGCGCGGCTCCAAAAAGCGCGGCCTCGAAACCCTTGCCCGCGTGACTAAAGAAGGACAGTGGGCGCGCGACGACGCCAAGTCTCTGCTGATTGTGCTCTACAAACGCGAGAAGCGTTTTACGGATGCGCTTGCCCTGGCGCGCGAGATGAGCGAAAAATATCCGCGCAACTATCTCTTCAAACTGGAAGCGGCGGACGCTCTCTCTTCCCTGGCGACGATTGACCGTGCCGAAGGTAGAATGACCGAGGCGGCAGGCCGCGAGCGCGAGGCGTTCAGTATCTTTGATTCTCTGCTTCATGAAAGGGCCGCGCGGGGAAGCGCCCTCAGTCGCGCGCAAGACCAGATACATTTCCAGTACGGCGAAACTCTGCTGGCCGCAGGACAGTTCGACAGAGCGGCCAAGGAGTTTCTGGCGACGACCACGGTCGCGGGCGCAGAAGCCGGACTCGTCACGCAGGCGCACCTTCGCGCCGCGCAGAGCTATGATTTAGCCGGAAAAAGAACGGAAGCGCTCGCGCAATATCGCATAGTCGTCACGCGTCCTGACATCTACAACTCGCAGAACGAAGCGAAGCGCGGGCTTCGTGAGCCGTACAGGTTGAAGGATGCGAGGACGGCATCGAAGGAAGAATAGGTATAGGTCAAACGAGATGAAGAATAACGGAACGAGCAAGAGGGCCGGGGAGGAAAGGCCGCGCAGGCTGCTGCTTTGTCTGGACGGCGTGCCTCTGCCTGTGATGCAGGCCGCTAAAGGGCGAGGGCTTTTCGACAACTTCAACAAGCCCTCAAGACTGCTCTCGCCTTTTCCTACGATGACGAACATAGCGCTCTCAACGATGATGAGGGCGTCTGCTCCGCTAGGGTACGAGAGCCTGTACTTCGACCGCAACACGCGCGAGATGCGCGGCGGCGTGGGCAAGTACATTGGCCGTCGCACGCCCGACAAGGTGCCGTCGAGCTACATGGACGAGCTTGATTACCAGGAGCCTTTGCCCTTTGAGTACCTGGTTTACGTTGCGCCTGAGATGGTTTGGCGCGCGGACATGCGCCGCTTCCGCGAGCGCTTTCGCCAGGCTCCGCAAACGCGCGACTACTTCGCTTTCCTCAAGGGGACGGACGGGCTGCTTCACATACGCGGGCGCGAGCGCTTGGATGTGGCGCTGGAGTCTCTGGACAAAATCCTGCGCGAGATTCAAAAGAGTTGCGGAACAGAGACGGAAATCGTGGTCTTCTCCGACCACGGCATGAACCTCGAAGAGAACCGCCGCGTGCATCTTCAAACGCACCTTCGCAAGCGCGGCTACGAGTTGGCGGAAAAGTTTGACCGTCGCGCTTCTCGTCGCGTGGCTCTTCCGGCCTTCGGGTTGATTGGCTTCTCCGCGCTCTACTGCGCTGACGAAGAGGCTGCTTCTACGCTCGCGGACTCTCTGGTAGAGCTTGAGGGCGTGGACTTCTCTCTCTTTCGTGAAGGCAAGGACGTGGTGGTCGTTCGCGGAGAGCGAGGCAAGGAGCGCATTCATCGCCGCCAAAGGGACGGGGGCGAGACCTTCTATCGTTACGAACAGATTGAGAATGACCCACTGCAACTAGGCGGGATTGCGAGCGCGCTTTCTGCCGAAGGCTTGACGGATGGTGAAGGGTTCGCTTCGGGCGAAGCGTGGCTTGCGCGCACGTCCGATCACGTTTACCCAGACGCGCTTGAGAATCTTTACCAGTCGCTTCAGGGCGAGCGCGTGCGTCATCCTGCGGACGTTCTGGTGAGCCTCAAGGACGGCTACTACTACGGCTCTTCCATCTTCAGCCGCTTCGTGCGGCTCGCGGCGACGCACGGCAACGCCATGCTCTCTTCGACCTCCGCCTTCATGATGAGCACGCACCGCCAACTGCCCGAAGCTATACGCGCCAGCCAGGCGCAGCCGATTTTGAGAGCCTGAAGCCGCCGTGCGCTTTCAAATCTAATTCTCCGTGCTTTCGTCGTCCGGCGAGAAGTCTTGCGTGGCCCCGAAGGATTTGAGCATCTCTACAATCTCCTCGTTCTCATCATAGAGCGCCCTGGAGAGAGCGGTCTCGCCGTCGTTATCTCTGAAGTTGACATCCGCGCCCGCCATGACGAGCGCTCTGACGTTTGCCGCCAAGCCGTCCTCTGCGGCTTTCATCAAAGCCGTCTCGCCAGATTTATTACTGTCGTTGACCTTCGCCTTCTCCTCAATCAAAAACTGAAGGATTGCGCTCTCTTCCAGAGATGCGGCCCTCATCAAAGCCGTGTCGCCATCGTCGTCCTTGAGATTTACTCTCGCGCCAGCTTTTATCAAAGAGCGCACAATATCGGCGCTGCTCGCTTCCGTCAGAAACATCAGCACCGTCCGATCCGTCTTGTTGTCATTCATGTTTTCCGGCACGGCTATCTCTGTTGCTGCGACTGTAGAATCTCCGCCGGACGAAGTCGTCTGCGCGGCTGCTGCCGCCGCAAGGCTCAGAACGGCTGTGAAAGCCCCGGCTGCCAGGCGCGATGCGCGGCGAGTGATGCGATAAAGCTCTGCGGGAAGAGCGAAACTTTTATCCGTGTCCTCCAAGGGGCGAACATAGCGCATGCACAGGCGGCCATCAGAGTTTCTGACGAGCCGCAGCGCTTCGTGCCGCGTCATCTCCGACAGGTTGTAAACGCTACGCCGACAGTGCTCGCAGAAGCGAACCTGCTCGTTGCCCCTCATGGAATCCCAGTCGGCTTCGCTGGGAGATTCTACGTGTATGCTATCAAGAGAAGTGATGTGCCTGGACATGGGCCTGCTCCTTATCAAACAGTGAAAGCTTGAATGGAGAGCTTGGGGAGGCGCTCTTGATGACAGTCCGGTATTCAGAAGAGCAGTCGGCGCGCCTTCTGTTCAGTCCGCGATTTTGGCACTCAGATGCGGGCCATTGCCGTGAGGGTCGTTGGAGTGGTCGGATTATTCTTCAAAAATTTGAAGCGAGATGGAGCGCAGATAAAAGTTAAGCTCGCTTAACTTCACGCTCGCGCCTTGGATGATTGTTTGTTTGAGCCGCGCACGCGCTCGGTCTCGCTCTCGAAGATGAAGGCGAGCGACTTGTATATGAGCTTGGCGCAGAGGAAAGCCGAGGCCGTCTGTCCTTCCACATAAGAGTACTCTGTTAAATCAAGGCCGACTATGCGGCGCTTGCGCGCGAGGGTGCGAATCAGCCCAACGGTCTCATACCATCCAAGCCCGCCCGGCTCAGGCGTCCCCGTCTGCGCCACCAGCGACGGGTCAAGCCCGTCAATGTCAACGGTCAGGTAAACATTCTCGGTCAGAGAGTCCACGGCCTCGTCCCACCAGTCCGTGCGCCCCACAATGTCTTTAGCCCAGAAGATGCGCGTGGGATAACGGTCAAGCATGCGCGCCTCTTCCGCAGAGATAGAGCGTATGCCGCATTGCACGGAAGGAATCTGCATGTCCTTAACCACGCGCGCCATGATGGAAGCATGCGAGTGCGGCGTGCTGTCGTAGGTGTCGCGCAAGTCCGCGTGCGCGTCAATCTGTAGCACGGAGAGATTTTTATAGGCTTCGGCGTGCGCGCGAATCACAGGCGCGCTCACGCTATGCTCGCCGCCTATCATCGCCACGAATTTTCCCGTCGAGACTAGCTCGCGCGCTCTTTCATAAAGCGATTTCATCATCGCCTCTGGCGGCTCAACCGAAGGCGTCTCCGCGACCGTGTGAATGCCAATCTTGTAGACCTCAGCATCCGTCTCTTCGTCGTAAAGCTCCATGTTGCGCGAAGCGTCAATGATGGCCTCCGCACCTCGCCCTGTCCCCGTCCCGTAAGACACGGTGCCCTCATAAGAGACGGGCCAAACGAGTATGCGCGCCCCCTCGAAACTGCTGAACTCCTCTTCGGCAATCCCGCCGAAGTTCATTGGAAGAGATGCTGATTCAGACATGAGGACAGTTTAAAGTGACAAGTGACGAGTGACAAGTGACGAGCAAGAGATAGCAGTCAGCAATCAGCAGAAGACAACTTGCTTTTGCTAATTGCTGAAAGCTGATGGCTGATTGCTTTTTTCTTCACTTATCACTTGCTGCTGCTTTTGAGATGAAGGCGCTGACTTCATCCGTGTAAGGCCGTTGCGCTCCGGCGGGCCAGTTGGCCTGATCCGCGTAGAGGCGTTTGAGGCTCGCAAGGATTTCCGGGTTCCCGCCCGTGAAATCTTCAATCAGCGCTTTCCATCTTGCGGCGAGAGCCTGCGCGCGTTCGCTCGCCGGATCGACGCCTTCGCTGATGGCCTGCTCGACTTCCTTTATTAGCGCGGCCCATTCGCGCTGCCCGCGTTCCAGAACTTCTGGAGTCCCGCGCGCGGACAACTCCGCCAGTTGCTCTTCCGTGTAATACTTCTTTACCCAGTCCCAGTTATTCTGCATTTCAATCACCTCGATTATTTTAGCCAGCGCCTCCCAATCCGGTTCCGACTCCGAAGCCATCTGCCGCTCTGCGCGCTTAATCGCTTCGATGGCCGCCTCAATCTGCCGCCTGCGCTCGGCTAGCATCTCTCTCTGCATGCGAAGCGTAGCCGTCAAATCCAGCGCGTCCCGTTCAAGAAGGCTCTTTATCTGTTTTAGAGGCAGCCCCAGGAATTTCAACGTCACAATCTGTTGCAGCCGCGCAAAGTCCCGCTCGCCGTACAGGCGATAACCCGCAGCCGACCGCCCGCTAGGCTTCAACAACCCCAGCCGGTCGTAATGGTGCAGCGCCCTCACAGTCACGCCCGTCATCCTCGCAAACTCGCTCGCCTGATACAGATTACTCGTCTTAATCATCAAGTCTCCCTTCTCAACCACAGATGCTAAAGCCTGACGCAACGTCAGGGTCAAGAGCTTTTTTTTGAAAAAAGTAATTCAGCTAATGAAAAAGCCAGCAGTCAGTAGAAGTGAGCTACTGAGTGCTGGCTTTCGGAATTCTGCCTTCTGCCTTCAGCTTTTACGGCACTTCGATTGTCAGGTCTTTGCCCATGAAGGTGAAGTTGGGGCGTTTGCGTCCCTTCATGTACTTGGCGGCGGTTTGCGAGAGCGCTGTGACCAGGATGGGGAGCGCTATGGTCGCGTCGCAGTTGACGTAAGCCGTCAGTGCGCCGCGCGCCAGTTTGCCGAAGAGAAGGGAATCGTCGCTGAAGGTGGAAGCGGAGCGCCCGCCCGGGTGCGGCGCGTCCGTTGAAACCGTAATCGCGTACTTGTGGCCTCGCGCCGGAATCTTGAAGATGCTTGTGGAGACTTCCGTTTGCTGTATGAAGTTCTTTGCGGTGCCGCCGCCGAGGTTGATGACGCCTGAGACACGCGCACGCGCGCTAATCTGCGTCATGTCTAGAACGTCCTGCACAATGTCGAACTGGAAATTGTTCTTCTTCTCGAAGCGGGAGCCAGCAATGCCTACGGCAATGGAACTGTTTGCGATGTTAGGACAGAAGACGGGAACACGCGCCTTGTAGGCTGAAGTCAGAACGCCGTCTTCGGAAGCGATTTCGGCTAGCTCGCGTCCCAATAAATGAAGAAACTCGCGCGTGGAATATGGCCTAGTCTGGTCTAACTGGTTGGTGAAGCCTCCGACCCACTCGTCCGCCTCGCGGTACTCTTCGTCAGAGGCCAGCAAGTCCCACATGCGGTTAATCTGCGAAGCTTCCAACTCGGCATCCGTCATGGAAGGATGCGCCTGAAAGTGATGGCGGCCCAGCGTCTCGTGCAGGTCATGAAAGAGTATAGAGCCTGAGAGCACAAGCACGTCAACGAAGCGATTCTTGATGACGTAGGCCAGCAGGCGGCGCATGCCCGAAGGGATGAGCGCGCCGGAAGCGGCTACGAAAACGGTCGTGTTGTCGCCGAGCATGTCCAGCCAGATACGATGCGCCTCGGCCAGTTGGCGCGCCCCTAGACCGGTGCCCTCCATCTTTTCCAGCAGCCCCGCCACCGAACGGTCACGATCCACCTGGATGGGCCGCGTCGGCACGGTCAGGTACTTAGAGGGTTTAGGTTTTCGCTGAGTCACCATACGTTCAATCTCCAAAACAGCTATCAGCCTTCAGCCTTCAGCTATCAGTAAAGACCTTCTTGCTTTTACTGAATGCTGAATGCTGATTGCTGACGGCTGCTTTATTCTCGTCTGCGCTTGCCGCGTCCTTCGTCGCCGTTGACGGCCAGGTAGGTGTAAGCGTCATAGCGCGATTCGTAATAGTCTATTATCTCGGCGGCTTCTGCCTCCGAGAGTTCTTCGTCCTTGACGCGCTGCGCGACCTGACGACGAAAACCGTCGTGCAGCAGCCCGCGCTCATAGCGTGCGCGTTCCGCAGCCTGGCCCACGGTCGTACCGCGTATCACTTTCCTAATCAGATAACCCTCTTCGTCAATCCAGATGTGCGCCTCGTTGGGCGTGCCGAAGAGATTGTGATTGTTGCCCATCACTTCTTGGTACGCGCCCACGAGCATGAAGGCAAGGTAGTACGGCTCGCCCGGCGTGAGCTTGTGAAGCTCAAGCACCTGCTTGACATCATGCAGGTCTACGAACTTGTCCACGATGCCGTCCGAATCACAAGTGATGTCGCACAGAGTCGCGTATTCAGTAGGCTGTTTGTTCAGCCCGTGAATCGGCACGATGGGAAAGAGTTGGTCGAGCGCCCAGTGATCCGGCACAGAGCGGAAGACGGAAAAGTTCGTCAGGTACTTGGCGCACAAAAGACGGCGCAGGTCGTCGAACTCTTCCGAAATGTACTTGGCGGCCTGCGCGTACTTGTCCGCGCGCTCGCACACGTCCCAGAAGAGGACTTCGCCCTTGGCGCGGTCTTCGAGTGAAATCAGCCCGAGATTGAAGAGCGTGAACAACTCTTCACGATGTTCGAGCGCGTCGTGGTAATACTCCCTGTAGTTCTTAACGGAGATGGTCTCGCGCAGGTCTCCGAGTTCGACCACCACCTGCGGGTCGTCGTCTTCAATCTCCATAGGCGAGATGTCTTCGACGACGGTTTCAATTTCGTCAACGACGTTGGTGACGATAATGGCGTGATAGGCCGCGAGGTACCGGCCCGACTCTTGAATAATCGTAGGGTGTGGAACGTTCTCGTCGTCGCAGACGGTCTTAATGGTGTAGATAACGTCGTTGGCGAACTCCTGCGCCGTGTAGTTAGCTGAAGAGTCGAAGGCCGTCTTGGAGCCATCGTAGTCAACGGCCATGCCGCCGCCAACGTCCAACAGGTCAATCGGAACTTTCATCTGCCGCACTTTGGCGTAGACGCGCGCGGCCTCTTTCATGGCGTTCTTGATGCGCTTGATGTCTGTAAGCTGCGAGCCTATGTGAAAGTGCAAGAGCTTGAGCATGTCTATGCGGTCGGCTTCGCGCATGCGACCTATAACTTCAAGAATCTCCGTGGTGGTGAGGCCGAACTTGGCAGCCTCGCCGCCCGACTTCTCCCATCGACCGGAGCCTTTTGAATAGAGCTTGACGCGCATGCCTACCATTGGCAGCGCACCTTCATAGTCTTCCGAGATGCGAAGGATGTGATCCAACTCCGAAAGTTTTTCTATGACGATGACTATGCGCTTGCCAGCCTTCGCGCCTATGAAGGCGAGCTTGATGAACTCTTCGTCCTTGAAGCCGTTCAGCACCAGCAGGCTGTCCGAGGATTGATCCATAGCGAGCGCGGCGTAAAGCTCTGCCTTGGAGCCTGCTTCGAGTCCGAAGTCGTAGCGCGTGCCTTCGCGCAAGTACTCTTCGATGACCGCGCGCTGCTGGTTGACCTTCATGGGATAGACGCACATGTGCGCGCCCTGATACTCGAACTCGCGTATCGATTTACTGAAGGCGCGCTGCAATTTTCGCACCTGCCCGGCGATGAGTTGCGGAAACCTGAGCAGTACGGGCGTAGTGATGCCGCGACGGCGCAGGTCGTCTATAATCTCTTTCAAATCCGCCGCGCGGCTGTCATTTTCCACCGGATGGACTATGAGATTGCCCTTGCGGTTAACGTCAAAGTAACCGGCTCCCCAATTCTCTATGCCATACGTTTCAACCGTCTGTTCGATGGCCGTGGTCAATTCCGAGATTCCCCCCTTGCCTGCCCCTTAAGCGGAGCGCGCAGGCTTACATTCAACGAGGCGCGCAGGCGGCCTCCCTTCTTCAAGTAGCGGAGATACATGGCTGGAACACTAAGGCTCAGCAATTTAACAGAAAAAGCGGGGCTGGTAAATAATTTTCTTTGAAGAGAAAATCGGTCGCCGCCTTTTAAGTCTGCATGCTCGAACAGTTTAGCTTGTAAATGCGCGGGTTCTTCTCTTTTCATCACTCTTTTCTGTCACAAAATAACTTGACACAGGCGCGTGCGGCAATATAATGCAAAGCTTTTTACGGTCGTCCGTAGTATGACGGCACATACCACTCGCATACCAGCTACGGTTCTTCCCATCCAACCGCGCTCGTCGCTTCGAAAAAGCGCGGTTCGTACCCCCAACACTCCCAAAAAAAGTATCAGGAGAAAACATGAACGCTAAAACTGCCTTAAAGTATGCAACCGACCAGGGAGCAAAATTTGTCTCCGTACGTTTTACAGACCTACCGGGTGCCTGGCATCATCTGACCTTTCCGATTGACCAACTTTCAGAAGACTCTTTTGAAGACGGGTTCGGCTTTGACGCTTCCAGCCTCAGAGGTTGGGCCTCTATACATGAATCGGACATGCTGCTTATACCGGACGCCGTGCGCTTTTGGATGGATCCCTTCTCGGACGAGCCGACCGTCTGCTTCATAGGCAATGCCGTTGACCCCATTACCAAAGAGGGCTACGGATTCGACCCTAGAAGCGTGGCCGTGCGCGCCGAAAGCTATCTTAAATTCACAGGTGTTGCCGACACAGCTTACTTCGGCCCGGAAGCCGAGTTCTTCGTCTTCGATTCCGTCAAGTTTCACAACGAGCAGAACTCTTCGGGCTACACGGTCGATTCGGACGAGGCACACTGGAACTCTGGCCGCAACGCTGACGAGTTCAGTGGCACGAATCTCGGCTACCGCATTCGCGGCAAAGAGGGCTACGTTCCTGTGCCGCCCGCAGATTCTCTGAGCGACCTGCGCTCTGAAATATCTCTCACGCTCGCAACCTGCGGCATCAACGTCGAATGTCATCACCACGAAGTCGCAACCGCAGGGCAGTGCGAGATTGATTTCCGTTACTCGACGCTCCTAGGCACCGCAGACAACCTGCAAATCTTCAAGTACATAGTACGCAACACCGCCTACAACTACGGCAAGGCCGCGACCTTCATGCCGAAGCCCATCTACGGCGACAACGGCTCAGGCATGCACTGCCACCAGTCGCTCTGGAAAGGCGAGAAGCCACTCTTTGCGGGCGACGGCTACGCGGGAATCTCAGAGGTCGCGCGTTACTACATAGGCGGGCTTCTCAAACACGCTCCCGCAATCGTAGCGTTCGCCGCGCCGACCACGAACAGTTACAAGCGACTGGTGCCCGGCTTTGAGGCTCCTGTTAATCTGGCTTACTCGGCGCGCAATCGCTCGGCGGCAATACGCATCCCAATGTTCTCTACCAACCCGAAGCAGAAGCGACTGGAGTTTCGTCCGCCCGACCCGTCATGCAACCCGTACCTTGCGTTCTCGGCTATGCTCCTTGCTGGCCTCGACGGCATACAGAACCGCATAGACCCCGGCGAGCCTCTGGACAAGGACATCTACGACCTCTCGCCGGAAGAGTTGAAGGACGTGCCGAGCCTTCCTGGCTCACTAGATGAATCGCTGAAGGCGCTTGAAGCCGACCACGAGTTCCTGCTCAAGGGCGATGTCTTCACGCCGCAGATGATTGATCGCTGGATTGCCTACAAGCGCGAGCGCGAGATTCAGCCCCTCAACATGCGCCCGCACCCGTTAGAGTTCGGCATGTATTTCGACATCTAAAAGAGTCTGGAGAGGCTAGAGAGTCTTGAGAGTCTGTAGAGTTAAACGCTCTTCTCTCTAGCCTCTCCAGACTCTCAGGACTCTCTAGACTTCTTATGCTTGTTCATCCCGTGACACTCGAAGGCCGCTCAGTGCGGCTTGAGCCGCTTTCTCTCTCTCATCTGGCAGACTTAGGCGAGGTGGCGTTTGATGAGGAGATATGGCGCTACACTACATCTGTGATTGAGAAGCCGGAGGATTTGAGGGAGTACGTAGAGACGGCGCTTCAATGGCAGGAGGAAGGGATTGCGCTGCCGTTTGCGACCGTGGATAAGCAGTCTGGGCGTGCCGTGGGGAGCACGCGCTATGCTGCGATTGATGGGGCGAACCGTCGGCTGGAAATCGGCTGGACTTGGATTGGCAGAGAGTTTCAGCGCACGTACGTCAACACCGAAGCCAAGTGCCTTATGCTCGCGCATGCTTTTGAAAAGCTGAACTGCATGCGCGTGGAGTTCAAGACGGACTCCCTGAATGAAAAATCACGCCGCGCCCTCCTGCGAATAGGCGCTAAAGAAGAAGGCACGTTTCGCAATCACATGATTATGCCCAGTGGCCGCATACGTCATTCCGTCTACTACAGCATCATCGACACAGAATGGCCCGAAGTTAAATCGGCGCTCGAAGAGAAGCTCAAAAGAATTGAGGTCAGAGGTTAGTAGCTGAAGCTCTTTTTACTAACCCCTGTTCTTTCATCTGCCCGTCGCCTTCGCCCAGATGAAAGCGATGATGCCGTAGATGATGACGTAGCCTATGCCTGCCAGAAGAGCTATGGCGAATTTAGGCAGCGCGCACCACTTCGCTATCTCGGGCCACGGACTAACGACTTGGTTGTCCAGCACGCGCAGTATGGCGTAGTCCTCCACTGCGTCCAGCAGAGAGGTCAACGGCATTAAGATGATTAGAAAAAGGCCAAGGCCAGCGCCCGGCAGGTTGTGCTCGGAAACAAACCTGGAGACTATCATGCAGCCGACGGCTATCCACGCCGGATAGACGAAGATGAAAAGGTAGTCCCACGCGATTGCCGTGCGAAATAGCCCGACCGCATTCTTGTTGGCGCGTCGTGTGACCGTCAGCACTTCTTCAGCCCGCTTAGGAGTGCCAGCCATCTCAAGCGCCATCATGGGACGCTTATCAAGCTGCTCCTTTATCTGTTTCTGCTCCTCCTTGCTGAAGGCTGGCCCGGCCTTGTAGCCTACGAGCAGGAACAGAACCAGCAGCACAAAGAAGGCCAGCCAGAGCCACAGGTAGCTGATGGTTTCAAAGGGCGATGTCATCTTTTCTCCTCACCTCTCAGATATTCGGCGTAACGCGCAGCTTGGGTTCAGGAACAGGATAAGGCGCTTCTTTCATGAGGCCCAGATGGTTCGTCCAGCCTTCCGTACGCATGAAGGCTCTGACGGCATCCAGCAGTTTTGCCACGTCGTCTCCCCAACCCTGCTTGCTGGGGAAGAACAGTTCTTCGCGGCGTTGTTGCTCTATCAGCGAGTGATAGTCAAAGGCGGGCGGCTCGTCTGCTATCACCTCTTTCATTCGCACCAGATTCCTCTCCAACTCTCGCACCAGCACGCGGAAGCGAACCCATTGATGCTGCTCGAACTTGAAATACTGTAGCAGCTTGTCGCCTGCCATCTCTCCCTTCGTGACCACCTCCTTGATAATATCGGAGTCCATCTCAAGATTAAGGCCGCCCTCCTTGTCAGAGAGCGCTATGCTCACTATGCGCTCTCTGTAGCCGGGCAGGAGAGCCTGCGTGTTATCGCGGTAGTTCTGAGCAATGTTGAAGATTTCTCCGAGGAACCTGGGCAGGCTGGGGATGTCCACCCAGGTCGGCAGCACTTCATCGCGTATGCCCGGCAAAAATACTGCCTGCTCTGTCTCCTTCTTGCCTTTGCTGCTTATCTCGACCGCAGCCTGCTCCGTTGCCAGGCTGTAGTTGTCTATAGGCACCTCCATCTTCTTCTTCTTCTCATCTTTTGAAACCTTCAGCTTGCTCTCCGGCTCATAGTCGTCCAGCTTATTCTCCGGCAGCGAAGTCAGATTAACGCCGAAGGTGGGGCGGCGCGGTAGCCAGGAATCGAAAAAGTGTATGGGGAAGTTGCTGCATATGCCGCCGTCGCTGAAGAGGTTCTTCTGCATGTGCTTCGACTGGAGTACTACCTCATGGCCGCTACGCTGGGCTTCTATCAACTCCTTGTCAAGCATGATGGTGTAAAGAGGAATGGCAGAGATGAGGACAGGAAAGCTCAAGCTCATGCGCGTCGCAATTATGACGGGAAAGTCTTTGGCTTCGGGCAGGAAACAGTAGCCTTCCGGGGCTGTGTAACGGGTCGTGAGCGGGCCGGTTTTTATCTCCTTAACCGCGCTGCTATGCTTCGTCATGTGTTTCATGACATTTGGGGGGAACAGTTCTTCGAACTCTTTCACGTTGAAGAGGAAGAGCGTGCCTTCAAAGGGAAGAATGTAGGGCTGCGCCTGGCTCAGATTCGATGTCACCATCGTCAGGTCAATCTGTTTCTTGTCCGTCTCCTTCTCCTGTCGCCACAGTTGGCCGAAGGTCAGAGGCTCGCCGCCCGACGGCAGCCCCGCCAGAATGTTAATCTGCCTGTCGAGCCACTCTGTAAGCGGTGGACTGTTGAAAGGTCTGTCGCCGCTCACGCCGTCGCAGATGCCGAACAGGTTCTCTTTCAGGTCTTGAGTGATTATCCGATACAGGTGCTTGCCGCTCCCTACGATGCCGCCCGCCCAGTTGCCCGCGAATCCCGCAAAGGCTGTGGCCGCGACAATCAATATCAGCATCGGCAACAGAACGTCCATCCAGCTAATGGTTCTGCCCTGCACCCATACGGCAAGGAGATAGTAGAAAAGAATCGAGATGACGGACAGGGCCAGAGCCGCGCCGAAGCCTACGGCGTGCCCGCTCATCTGTAACTCGCGGCTGCCTTCTTCAAACGCCGCCGCGTCCCTCTCCTTCAAAGCGCGCCTGATGGTTTTAACAGCTTCCCAGGGCCTCTTGTTCCAGCCCTTACGGCGCTCGTCCGAAAAATAAAGAAAGATGTCCAGAAGCGGACGCGTCTTCGGCGTAGGCTGAAAAAGATCGCGTAGGTGGCTGCCCTGTCCCAGCCAATCTTTCACCGCGTTCAACTGTTTGAAGGCCCGGCTGCCTAGTCCGCCGAAGCGTCGTCCATGCTCGGCTGCCGCAGTCACGGCAGCAGCAATCGCTCCGGCGGATGTCCCGCCGACGTTGCGGAAGCGGTACTTGCGCGAGAGCTTAATCACGAGCGGCGGATAGACTATGCCGCTAGTGATGCCGCCCTTCATTATCAGGTCGCACTCCTTCAGGCAGTCTTCGTCGCCGCACAGGCAGCCGGTCTGCTTATCCTTCGGCTCGCCCGCGCAGTAGTCACTGCAATAAAGGTTCCCGCCCCTGCGCGCCCTGCAATTGCAGCCTTCGTGCGCGCACGGCTTTCTCTCCTTTGTGTTAGCTGCTGAGGAAGTGTTGGCTGCCGCTTGAGCGGTCGGGCCATTAGTTTCTTCGGGCATGAATCGGTGGCTCCTTTGTAAAGCTGAGACTCGGTTTTAACCGGCGCGTTATAAAAAGGTGCAGATTTGAGAAGAGCGCTCGCGGGCGACGGTTGATGAGAGCTTCGGTTCCGACGCGCGCCTTCGGTTCAGATACGCGGCGCAATATATCATAATAGGTTTGAGTAAAGTATAGATATTAGCCGAAGAGTCATGGCTCAACTTCGCACACCAGACCCGGCGCTGACCTCCTTTTGAATAGCCCTTGAGACCACCGGCACACTGTCCTCTAACTGTGTATGCGATTTTGGGAACAAAACATTTCACAGGGTTAGCCGTGAATGCCGAAAAGAAGTTATGCTCTTATTTCAAACTGACCTAAGAGGTGTTAGACCCAGTAACCTCTTGGGCCTTTCAGGCAAGGGTGATGAATCGCTTTGAGTTCCGAGTATGAACAGATAGAGGCGCTGGTGCGAGACCTGCCGGACGCGGCGGCTGCGCGTCTCTTTTACGAGCGCGTCATGTCGGAGAACGCGCAGGCCGCGCGCATACTCAAGCGCGACGCGGGCCTGCTCTCGGACGCGCTGGCTCTGGCGGCGTGGAGTCCTCTGCTTTCGACCACGCTTGAGCAGAACACGGAATACTTTCAGTGGCTGGCGCGCGAGCGCATGCAGCCACGCGTCAAGACGCGGGAAGAGATTGGCGAATCGCTCGCGCGCTTTCATCTGACGCACTCGCAGCTTGACCCTCAAGTCCTGCTCGCGCGCTTTCGCCGCCGCGAGTTGCTGCGAATCTACCTGCGCGACATACGTCGCATCTCCACTCTGGTAGAGATAACGGAGGAGCTATCGAATCTGGCCGACGCGGTGCTCAAGCACGCGCTCTCGATTGCGCGGCAGGAGCTTGATAACCGCTACGGCACGCCGCTTCGCACGACCGAAAAGGGCCGCACCGCTCCCGCAAGCATCACTATCGTCGCGCTCGGCAAGCTAGGCTCCTTCGAATTGAACTACGCCTCGGACATAGACCTCATGTTCATCTATTCGGATGAAGGCGTGACTTCGGGTAAGGGGACGCGCGGCGAGATTACGAATCGAGAGTACTTCGTCAAGCTGGCCGAGATGGTCGCCCGCCTGGTCGGCAGTCCTTCGGGCGAAGGCGCGGCTTACCGCGTTGACCTGCGCCTCCGCCCGCACGGTCGCGTAGGCCCTCTGGCGTCTTCTCTCGAAGAGGCCGTGCGCTATTACCGTCAGACGGCGCAAGCCTGGGAGTTACAGGCTTTGATTCGCGCACGTTCGGCTGCCGGAGACCCGGCGCTCTACTCGCGCTTTGCCGAAAGCGTTCGCCATCGCGTCTATCGCACGGACGAAACGGTGGCGCGTGCGCTCGCCAACGTTCGGCTTGCCAAGCAGAAGATTGACCGTCATCACGGCGGGGCTGCGCGTGGCTTTAACGTCAAGCTCGGTCGCGGCGGAATACGCGAGATAGAGTTCATAGCGCAGGCCCTTCAACTCGCGCTCGGCGGGCAGGACGATTGGTTGAGAGCGCCGCATACTTTGATAAGCCTGGGCCGCCTCGCAGACCGTCACCTTATCACGGAGCGCGAGCGCACAGAGCTTTTCGACGCCTACGTTTTCCTTCGCACGCTTGAGCATCGCCTTCAGATGGAGCAAGGGCTGCAAACCCACACGGTTCCCGAAGACCTCTTGCGCCGCACACTCGTCGCGCGCCGCATGAACTTCGACGGCCCACAGGCTTTAGAGAGATTTAATCAAGCTCTCAAGTTGCATACTGAAAACGTCTGCGCCGCGTATGACCGCGTCTTCGGCGGCGTAGAGGATGAAGAAAGAGCAGGCGAAGGCGAAGAGTCGTCGGAAAGCTTTGTGAATGGCGCGAGCGCTTCGCAGGCACAGCAGCCAGCGCCTTCTTCATCATACTCATCTTCCGCGCAAGCGCTGCACGTTGAGCCTGCGGCGGAGGCCCAGGTCATCGCAGCGCGCTCGGCCTCGGAAATCTTCGCCCCGCGTCTCAAAGAGAATGAAGCGGCGAAGGGCTTGAAAGTTGAAGATCTGACGCGCGTGATTGAAGGCGCGGCTGCGAACTCTCTGAATCCGCGCCGCGCTTTGATGCTCGCCTCTCGCGTGGCATCCTCTCTGGATAAATCGCAATCGACGGTCGATCTCACGCTGGCGCGCCTGTCATCGCTAGTGGAGTTGTGCGGAGCGTCGGAGCGCTTCGGGGACATGCTGGCCGCCAATCCCGCTTTAATCTCCGCGCTGCCAATCAAGGGCGCAGAAGCGAGCGCGCATGATTGTCGCAAGCTTCTGCTATCGGCGGTCGAGTGCGAAGAGAGCTTCGGGGCAGAGCTTGCTGCGCTGCGTCGCGCGTGGGCCGCTTTGATTGTAGAGACGGGCGCGCTCGATGCTGCGGGCGCAATCACCATCAAGGAGTCCAATCGTCGTCAGACGGAGCTTGCGGAAGCGAGCCTTGACGCGGGCTGCTTTATAGCGCGGCGAGAGATGGAGAGACGTTACGGCGCGCTCAAAGCGGAGCCGCACCTGGCCGTGCTAGGGCTTGGTCGTCTGGGAGGCCGTGGCGTTGATTACGGCTCTGACCTGGACGTGGTCTTGATTTACGACGACGCGCAAGCCCCGCTCGTCTCTTCGCTCAACCACGCCGAAAGCTACGGTCGCTTCAGCGAGCTTCTGGTCTCTGCGCTCTCCAGCATGACGCGCGAAGGCGCTCTGTATCGCGTAGACCTTCGCCTCAGGCCCGATGGACGCAACGGAGCATACGCTTCGGCTGCGAGCGCTTTCCTGAGTTATCTGCGGGAGCGAGCGGTGGCGTGGGAATGGCTGGCTTACGTCAAGCTGCGCGCGGCTGCGTGCGAGCGCGAGTTGGGAGCGAGAATTGAACAGGAGGCGCGGCGCACGATTCACGAAGCGGCACGCGTGATTGCGCCCGACATCTTACAGGCAGAGACCAGGCGCGTGCGCCAGCGTCTTGAACAGGAGAGGATGGGAAGGCGCGGGCGCAAGGTGATAGACATAAAGTACGGAGCGGGCGGGATGCTGGACGTTTACTTCGCCACGCGCTACCTGCAACTCAGGGACAACGTGCCGGATGACAGCACAGACCGCTCGACGCAGGCCACCCTCTACGGCCTTAACGCCGCAGGCTCAATGGACGAACAGGATTACAGAGTGATGAGCGAGGCTTATGCTTTCCTTCGCACGCTAGACCACAACCTGCGCCTGGTAGTTGGTCGCTCAACGCGCCTGCCTTCCGCCGACAACCCCGCTCTGCGCGACATCGCGCGCCGCATGGAGTTCGCTTCACCCGCCGAACTCACAAACGCGCTCATCACGCACATGGCAAACACACGCGCCGCGTATAATCGAATCACTGGATAAAAGGAAGAGGATGAAGGCCGGAGAATTTAGCGGTTCGTCTCCTTTTTCTACCTTTCAAGCTCTGTCTTCCGATGCGATTTCTTCGTGCCAGCAGCGTGTGCACCAGCGATGACGTGTGCGGCGCTCGTCTTCAGTGTAGTCTGCGTAGGCGGGCAGGCGGCGTGTGACCTCTCGCTCTTCCTCTGTTAGCTCCTGCCAGGAACGCAGGCGGCCTTCGCCGCAACGCGCGCATTTGTTGGTAAGAGAGTCCATGAAGCTAACTATAACATGCGATGCCTGCTCTATACGGGCCGAGGCATTAAGACAGTAATCATTTACTCTTTGATAATTGCCAGAGGCCAACGGTTTTGTCTTCGCTGGCGCTTGCCATCCATTCTCCGTCGGGGCTGAAGGCTACGGAAAACACGTCGTTGGAATGTTGCGCGAAGGTCTGAATCAGCTTTCCGTCTTCCAGGTTCCAGAGTCTGACCGTGACCCATTTGTCGGAATCCGAAGCGCCGAAGATATTCTGCACAAGCTCGCCTAAAGTATTTCTGTCTCTGCCGCCGCTCAGCACCCATTTACCGTCCGGGCTTAAAGCCACGGAGTAGATGTGTTCGCTGTCGCCATGAAAGGAGCGCACAAGATTACCGTCCGCAACGTTCCAGAGCTTGACGGAACTGTCATCGCTGCTGCTGGCTAAATATTTCATGTCTTGACTGAACGCGACGCTCAGGACGGCTTCCGAATGGCCTGAGATTGTTCTGAGCAGTTTTCCGTCCGCTACATTCCAGAGGTTTATTTTCTTGTCAAAGCTTCCGCTTGCGAGCCATTTGCCGTCCGGGCTGAAGGCGACCGACCAGACGTTGAGAGAATGTCCCTGAAGAGTTCTAATCAGAGCGCCGCTATTAACATCCCAGAGCTTTATCGTAGCGTCTTCGCACCCGCTCGCAATAGTTTCATTGTCGGGGCTGAACGCAACATTCCAGATGGTTCCCGAATGGCCGGAAAAGGTTTTAAGAAGCGCGCCGTCACTTGCGCGCCAGAGCCGCACAAGTGCGTCATAGCTTCCCGTAGCCAGATAACGCCCGTCAGGGCTAAACGACAAACCTGTGACGCCCGTCGGATGCTCAAGAGCGCGAAGCACCTGTCCATCTTTTTTCTGCCAGATTTTAACCGTGCCGTCCACGCTCGCGCTCGCCAAAGTCTCACCGTCCGGGCTAAACCTGACTCTAAAAACTGTATTCGAATGTCCCTTGAACGTGAGGTGATGTCTCGCAATCCCACTGTCAACCTGCCTCGGCTTTTTCCATACCAGAAAATAGATGGCGGCCAACGCGATTGTTAATAAAACCGCCGCCGTGATGACGAGGATGTTTCTTTTAACTTTTCCGGCTTTCTTCGTTTCAGTTCGCATAATCGTTCTTCCGCTAACATGCTTGTCCCTCAAATCAAACTCCGGGACGAATACTAAAAACGTGCGGGATTGGATTTCATTAACAGGTTAAAGTAATCGCCCTCAGGGAATTTCGCTTCCCCTGTTTGAGTAAAATACTGAAAGCGATGTAACATCACCGCAGGCGACCCTGACAAATTTTAGAGGAAGGCAGAAAGCTTCAAGCCCGCAAGAGATGAATCTTCGACACGCTCGCACGCTTCCCTTCATAGCGCTCCTCCTCTCCTTAGTTACTTTAGCTCACGCGCAGAGCAACGATGCCCGGTTCGATTTCTACGGGCGCGGGCCGTACCGCGAGACGGTTCCGCGACCGCAGAGCGTGCTCGGTTATGACGTGGGCGCGTTTCACACGAACTACGCGATGATGGAGCGCGTCATAAGCGCCATAGCCCAGGCCGCGCAGGATAGAGTCCGCATCACGGACATAGGCGAAACCAACGAGCATAGAATGATGCACTTGGTAGTCTTGAGCGCGCCGGAAAACATCTCGCGCCTTGCGGAGATAAAAGCCAACATCGCACGGCTTGCAGACCCACGCTCGCTACAGCCTGCGGAAGCGCAACGCATCATCTCGTCAACGCCCGCCGTTGTTTGGCTCAACTACACGATTCATGGCGACGAGACGGCTTCGTTCGAAGCCATGATGCAGGTCGTATATCAGCTTGCCGCTTCGAACGACCCCGCGACGCTTGAGGTCTTGAGGAATTGCGTTGTGCTCGTCAACGTTTGCGCCAACCCGGACGGGCACGAGCGCTTCGTAGCCTGGTACAACTCAATCTCTACGGGCAACGCGGAGCCGCAGTCAGCCGAGCATCGCCAGCCCTGGTCTGTCTATGGTCGCTACAATCGCTTTCGCTTTGACCTCAACCGCGACAACATCGCCTCCACGCAGGTCGAGACGCGCAACATGGAGCGCGCTTTTCTTGACTGGAACCCGCAGGTCTTCGTGGATCATCACGGCCAGCCTTCGCAATTCTTCTTTCCGCCTGCGGCGCAGCCCATCAATCCTAATTTGCCTCCGGCACAAACGGCTCGCTGGCTGACGGAGTTCGGTCGCGCCAACGCAGCGCAGTTCGACGAGCGGCGTTGGGACTATTACGTGCGAGACATCTTCGACCTCTTCTATCCGGGCTACTGGGATTCGTGGCCCAGTTTGAACGGCGCAACCGGCATGACTTATGAGACGGATGGCGGCGGCTGGAAGGGAATTAACTGGCGGCGCGACGACGACACAATCGTTACCTTACGCTCCGGCGCGGCCAAGCATTTCATAGCTTCGCTGACGACGCTTGAGACTGCGTCCAGAAATCGCGCGGCGAGGCTCGGCGATTACTACGAGTTCAAGCGAAGCGCTATAGAAGAGGGACGTGCGGGAGCTATGCGGCGCGTAGTTCTCCCTTTGGGCGCGGACATTGTGAAGACTCTGGAGATGGCAGAAGTTCTTCTGCGCGCAGGCGTGGAGGTGAAGATTTCTCGCGGCCCCTTTAGCTCCGCTCGCGTTCACAGCTACACGGAGCCGCAAGCGCCCGCAATGACGCGCTCGTTTCAGTCGGGCGCGATAGTGATTGACATGGAGCAGCCGCAGAAGCGCCTTGCGAAAGCGCTGCTTGAGCCGCAGACGGAACAGGACGCGCGCTTCGTGCAGGAGCAACTGGCGCGCTTTGCTCGTAACGAGCGGCGCGGGCGCAACGCTGCCAAAGAAGAGTACGGCTTTTATGACATCACGGCTTGGTCTCTGCCACTGGCCTTCGGCCTTGAAGCTTACTGGATGGAGGACGCGCCGGATTTTCTACACTCAAGGCTCAGGCTTCCTCCGCCCGGTGAAGTGACGGACGCCGAGAGAAAGGCCATAGCTGATAGAGGCGAGTATCTGACCTCTTGGACGCTCGGCGATAATTACAACGTAGGCGTCATGCCTGGGCCGGGGCGCGCATCGGTCGCCTATATTATTCCTTACGACCGTGACGGCGCTGCGTCTCTGGCCTTTCGTCTTGAGCGCGAAGGCTACAAGGTCAGCGTGGCGACCAGGACGTTGAATGCGGGCGGGCGCGACTGGCCGCGCGGCACTATGGTCGTGCGCGTCTCGCGCAACCCTGACTCGCTTCACGAAGCTATCGCAAGACTGTCCAGGGAAGCGGGCGTCATGGTCACAGCCGTCAACTCTGGCTTCAACGAGACGGGCGAGACGGGCGTAGGCTCCGAGAACGTTGTGGCTTTGAAACAGCCTCGCATCATTGTCGTGGCGG
This sequence comes from Pyrinomonadaceae bacterium, assembly GCA_014534425.1. Classification (GTDB taxonomy): domain Bacteria; phylum Acidobacteriota; class Blastocatellia; order Pyrinomonadales; family Pyrinomonadaceae; genus JACVRN01. Next base: position 4,265 of record JACVRN010000035.1, on the reverse strand, counting down.
ATGAAGGAGTGGAGCAATCTAGCTACGGCGCAATCTGGTGGCTCTTCGAGCGCTTCCGCATAGAGTGGACGCCCATGACCATCAACAGCCTGAAGAGCGCGCAGCTTGACCGCTATAACGTCATCATCCTGCCGGACGGCTCACCCAATAGATATTATTCCGCACTCGGCAAGGGCGGCGTGGAGCTTTTGCGCGGGTGGGCAGAGCGCGGCGGAACCCTTGTCTGCATCAAAGGCGCTGCCGTCTTCGCGGCGCTCAAGGATGTGAACCTCACCACTTCGCGGCTTGTGGGAAGCGACGAGGACGACCAGAAGGGCAGCGCAGAGCAATCCGAAACGGCGACCAACCCTGAAGCGAACGGTGCTGCTGCTCCTACTCCTGCTAATGAGAAGACGAACGCGCGCGGCAGGAGAAGAGAGAAAACGGATGCCGCGCAAACAGAGACGCTGCAAGAGACTCCGGCGCAGACGGAAAAGCTCGAAGGCGCTCCGCCAGAGTTGCCGCCTATAGCTTCGCCTTCTGCCAGGCCGGGGCAGGTGCCCGAAGCCGTTCCGGGCGCAATCATGCGCGCCACAGTTGACCGCACGACCTACTTGACTTACGGTTATGAAGACGTGCAGTTGCCCGTGCTGGTCAATTCGGGCTACTTCTTCCGCCCGTCGAAGGAGGGCACGAACGCCGTGGTCTTCAGCCCAGAAGCGAGCCGCACGCTTCGTCTCTCAGGCTTCATCTGGCCGAACAACACGGAGCGGCTTTTAAGAGGCACGGCGCACGTTATTGACGAGCCGACGGGTCGCGGCCACGTCATTCTCTACGCTGAAGACCCACAGTTTCGCGGCATCTGGCGCAGCATGACGCGACTCTTCTTCAACTCGATTTTGTTTGCGCCTTCACTAAGCTAATTAATTAGGGGTTGATTGTGTTCAGAATCAAAGCAGATTACAGCGAGCAGATAGTTGTCAGGGCGAGCATAGACCGTGCGCGGGAATTTTTCGGCGAGATACGCAACTTCGTAGAGTTGATGCCCGGCATTGAGAGCATACGGCGCGAGGCCAACGGCGTCATGCGCTGGATGGTGCGCGCAGAAGTTCCAGCGCTCGGAACTATGCGACAGGCATTCGCGGTCGAGTTGACGGAAGACAGGCCCGAGCGCATAGAGTGGTCGCCCGCCGCACAGGAGAACAAGAACTACCTGCGCTACGCAGCCATCTTCGAGCCGCGCGGCGCGCGTGCGACCCTTGTGCGAATAGCCCAACACGTAGAGCTTCGCCGCAAGCACGCCAAAGAACTTCACCTGCTGGCCGGACTAATCGGCGAAGGCCGCATCTCTGCCGAGATGCAGAAGCGCGTCACGGAGATGATAAAAACCTTTCTGGAGCGTTCGCGCACAAGGCTCGAAGGACAATCGCTATCTCTGGTTGAAGAGTCCAGCTAATTATTTTTGTCTCGCTTGCCTCTTGTCCGTGCGACCGTAGCTAATCATGTTGGCGAGGACGCGGTATGCGCCGGGGATGCCTTCGCGCAGTTGCCTGTACCAGACTATGCTGGTGTAGATGTAACGCCCGCGTCCGTAATCCGCAGCCAGAAGACCGCCGTTTAAGGCAGGCTCGCCCGCGTCAGACATAGTGAGCGGCGCGCTGTAGCGCTTGTCCCACTCCTTCGGAAAATAAAGCCCGCGCTCCTGAATCCAGCCCTCGAAGTCCTGCGCGCTAATCTTGTTCGGAAAGTTAAGCAGGGGATGCAGAGGCTCTGTGAACTGTACGGGCGCGTTCTCGTCCGTGACGCGAGAGTTTCCGAGGATGATGGGAAAGGGAGCAAGCTGCGGACGCGCGGCCTTCTCGTCAGGGTTCCACTCGTTCGTCTTGTGATAAAAGACTATAAGCGTGCCGCCCGATTCGGTGTAATCCAGAAGCTTCTGATTCAACTGCACAAGCTCCGGGTGCGCCTGATAGCCTCTGTTGTCTATGATGATGGCGTCGTAGCTTCCAAGGTTTCCCGCGCGAATCTCGTCAATCGTCAACTCCTTTGACTGAACACCGAGCGCCGCGAGCGCTGCGGGCAGAGTGAAATCCGTGCTTCTAACAAAGCCTACGCGAAGAGATGTATCGACAACTGCGTCCGCGTAAACTATCTTCACCTCGCGCTCTGTGATTGGAGGCTGTTTGTCCGCATTGACGCGGTGTAGAGAGAATCGCGCAGTGGTGTTTAGCTCCTTGCGCTCCCGTATGGCTTTCATGTCCTGGGACGAGAGCATGTAGGATGCTTCATCCTTAAGCGAATCGCGCGCGGGGACGCGCACCCATGCGGGTTCCGACGCGCGCCCAGCATAGACAAGTTGATTCGCGCGCACACGCACGTCTAGCGGCGCGGTCGTGTGATTGTTGAGGCTAAAGGTGAAAGCTTGATTGCTCCTGAAGGTCTGCGGCGTTATGACGAGCGGCGAAGGCTGGATGCTTTCAATCTCCACGGGCGGCGCGACCGGGAAGCGCTTGTAGGCTTTGACCGTGAACTGCGCGCCTTCGACTTCCAGCAGAAACTCCTCGCCCAACTCTTCGCCCCACAGGTGGCCGTCGTAAAGATGCGCGGACTGCGGCGTGTTTATGAACTCGTCGCGCGCCACCAGCGCCGTGCCCTTTGATTGAAACGGCTGGTTTCGTTGAAGCAGTCGGTCGCCAGCAGCGCTGCTCAACGTGCTGCCGTGAAAGCGAAACGCGCTGCGCTTGATAGTCACGTCCTGTTCGCCGCCATTGTAGAGCGTGACGGTGTAAGGCATCTCGGTTCCGGGTATCAAAAGCGGAATGCCTTCGGGTCTGAACTCCGCCGTAATGCCGGAAATAACCGCCAGAGCTTTATCAAGCCGACTGTTCATCAACTGAAAGCGCGCGGCATCTTTTGAACCGGCGGGCGCTGCGAAGACGTTGCTCTTCCTGAGAGAGGCAAGCGCCATGAGCAGATCTTCGCGGCTGGCCTTCTGAGATTCGTAAAGGCTAAGCACGGCGCGGACTGCTAGCGGCACAACCTTGCTCACAGGCTCTTCCGGTATCGAGAGGTTGTCCAGGAAAGTCTGCGCGTTTGGCGGAAGCGGCGCTGCTCCTTTGGCTTCACGCGCGAGGCGATAGCGCACGGCGGGCCAGCCTTGGGAGGGAAGCTTCTGAGGCCAAGGCCCTTGCGAGGCGTGACGGCGAAGCGCCTGTAGTGCCTGTTCCGCGTAGGTCGTGCCGCGCACAGGGTCTCGCTCGTTTCTATCAATCGTGATGATTTTCCCCGTGCGCGCAGCTTCATCATCCAGCGCCTTCGTCGCGGCCCCGCCCTCGTAGCCCGCGCGCACAAAGAGACGCTGCACTTGCCATACTTGACGACGACCGTCACGCAGTTGTTCGGGAAAGCGCGCGGGATCTGCCGCCGCGTCGAATGCTTCCAACACAAGACGGCCCGTGGCCTGATGATGGCCGTGGCCGCCCGTTGTGTCGTGGTTCGTGATGATAACGTCCGGCCTCAGCTCGCGTATCTTGAGCACCATTCGTCGCAGGGCTTCGTCGTGTCCCCAGACGCGAAAAGCTTCTTCCGCAGACTTTGAGAAACCGAAATCCCTCAAGCCTAAAAAGTAAGGCTCGGAGCCTTGAATCTGGGAAGCCTCTTCGGTCTCGCGCGCACGAATCACGCCAAGCTCTTCGTAAAGCTCCGGCCCCGTGGCGTTCTGCCCGCCTTCGCCGTACGTCGAAAAGAGCGTCACAGTATGCACGCCCATCTTGCGACGAAGCACGGTCAGCGTCGCCCCGTCCTCGTCATCCGGGTGCGCCGCCACGCACATCACCGTCCACGGATTCGTCAAATCCAGAAGCGACTGGTAAAGCTCCGCATCGAGCGCCTCTTTCTGAGCCTCTGCCCGGAACGATTTGAGAGAAGGCAGAGCGCCCACGAGTAGAGACGCCAGAAGTAGGAGCGAGAGATTCGCGCGAGCGATTCGGCGCGCAACTTTCATTTTCATCAGCTTCATTTCCATTCTCATAAATGCTTCTATTCAAATTCTACGCAGAGGTCGAAAATCCTGCTCGGCAGGTGAACGTCCACGCGGCTGCCACTGACGTCCACGCTCAGGACGCGGTTGCAGACTAAGAGCAACAGGCGCTTGCATCCTTCAAGCTCTTCGCCTTTGTTGAACTCTATGTGAAAAGCGCCCGAGCTTAAAGTGTAAGTGCCGCTCATGCGCTCGTTAATTCGCATCACCAGACCTTCGCGCCCCAAATCAAAGAGCGCTCGCGGCC
>JACVRN010000110.1 GCA_014534425.1 Pyrinomonadaceae bacterium | reverse complement strand
GGGCAGGGACAAGTCCTCTGCCCGTGGTTTGTTTAGCATCACGCGGGCAGAGGACTTGCCCCTGCCCCTACTATTCTTATGCCTGCTGAACCGCTTGTGTGAGACGAACGAGAGAATCTTTGGCGTCGCCGTAGAGCATGCCTGTGACGGGCTTGTAGAAGAGCGGGTTTTCAAGTCCCGAAAAGCCTTTTCCTTTGCCGCGTTTTAGAACGACTACGGAGCGTGCGCGGTCTACTTCGAGGATGGGCATTCCGGCGATGGGGCTTTGCGGGTTGTCGCGCGCGTCCGGGTTGACGACATCGTTTGCGCCTATGACTACGGCCACGTCCGTCTGCGGAAACTCAGGGTTAATCTGCTCAAGCTCATACAAAGCGGAATAGGGAACGTTCGCCTCCGCCAGCAGCACGTTCATGTGGCCGGGCATGCGGCCCGCCACAGGATGAATCGCATACTTAACCGACACGCCCCTGTCTTCGAGAGTGTTCGCAAGCTCTCTGACGGCGTACTGAGCCTGCGCCGTGGCTAATCCGTAGCCGGGCACAAAGACCACCTGCCGCGCGTAAGCAAGCTGTACGGCCACGTCTTCGGGGCTGACCTCGCGCATCACGCCCTCAGTGCCATCGCCTGCCGCCGCCATCGTCTCGCTGCCGAACGCGCCGAACAGCACGTTCGTCATGGAGCGATTCATGGCGCGGCACATCAAGATGGAGAGAATGAAGCCCGAAAAGCCGTCTAGCGTCCCGGCTATAATCAGCACGTTATTCGAGATGGCAAAGCCCGTGGCGGCTGCGGCCAGCCCCGCGTAAGAATTCAGGAGCGACATCACCACAGGCATGTCAGCCGCGCCAATCGGTATCACCAGCATCACTCCGAAGACGAACGCCAAACCCATCATAGTGTAAAAGGCTGTCGCGGAAGTCGGCACGAACAGTAGATAAACGAAGAGGCCGAGGGTCACTGCCAGGAGCGTCATGTTAAAGACGTTCTGCCCCTTGAATGTCATAGGCGTTCCGCGCACAAGCCCTTGCAGCTTTGCGAACGCTATAAGGCTTCCAGTAGTCGTCAACGCGCCCAACATGACTTCAAAGCTCAGAGCGGTCATCTTCAACTGCCCAAGCTCCGCACCGTGACGGTAATATTCCGAGATGCCTACGAGCGCGGCTGCGAACGCGCCGAAGGCGTGCGAGAGCGCTGTGCGCTGCGGCATGGCCGTCATGGGAACCCAGTAGGCCATCGCAGCCCCGACGCCGCCGCCAATAACGAGGCCCGCGATAATCCATTCGTAGCTGACTATCTCACGGTGTAGAAGCGTGCCGATGATTGCCAGCAGCATTCCGAACTCCGCCAGGTGCATGCCGCGCTTGGCCGATTCTGGATGGCTCATGCCCTTCAACCCGAGTATGAAGAGGATTGAAGCGGCAAGGTAAGTGAACTCTATGAAGTAAGTCGTGTTCATCTCTCAGAGCCTCGGTCGCCGTTATTCGAAGAGGCAAGCCCTTTCTTCTCTTTCGCGGCCAACTCTTTTTCCTTCTCTTTCCCTGCGGGCAGCCGCTTCTTGAACATCTGTAGCATGCGGTCTGTGAGCATGAATCCGCCTACGACGTTGGTGGTCGCGCAGGCGACGGCGATGAAGCCCAGTATCCGACTGACGGTGCCGTACTGTCCCGCTATGACGATTGAGCCTACGAGCGAGATGCCGGAGATGGCGTTCGTCGCGGACATCAAAGGCGTGTGCAGCAGAGGCGGCACGCGCGAGATAACCTGGTAGCCCAGAAAGGCCGCGAGCGCGAAGACGTACAGCGCTGGAATCAAAGTCTCCGCAGTGAAATTTGTTGTCTCGGAAGCTATCAGAATCAAGAAAATCATGAGAGTAGTTTTTCCCCTTTTAGTTCGACTTCATTTATTTGCCCGCCAGGGATTCCAGAGCAGCCGCCACGCGCGCGTTCGCGTACGTGCCCTGATGCGTGACGCAACTTGGGGCCACGACATCGTCCGTCATGTCTATGTCAAGCTCGCCGTCTTTGATTAAGAGCGCGAGGAAGGCCGTCATGTTGCGCGAGTAAAGCTGGCTGGCATGCACCGGAACTGTTGCCGCCAGATTCAAGGGAGCCATGATGGTGACGCCGTTAAGCTCTATTGTCTCGCCCGGACTTGTGACGGCGACGTTGCCGCCGGATGCGCCCGCCAAATCAACAATCACAGAGCCGCGCTTCATGCCCCGCACAGCTTCTTCCGTCATCAGTAGCGGCGCACGCTTGCCCGGCACCTGCGCCGTGGTGATGACGACATCTGCGCTCTTAGCGTGCTTTGCCACCATGTCACGACCGCGCTGCAACGCTTCTTCGCTCAACTCCTTCGCATAGCCGCCCGCGTCTTCCGTTTGAATCCCGCCGAGGTCAACTTCCAGAAACGTTGCGCCAAGGGAGCGCACCTGCTCGCCTGCGGCTGCGCGCACGTCGTAAGCCTCCACGACTGCGCCGAGACGTCTTGCAGTGGCAATCGCTTGCAGTCCTGCAACGCCTGCACCTAGGACAAGGACGCGTGCGGGCGGAACCGTTCCGGCTGCGGTCATGAGCATAGGAAACATTCTGGGCACGCGCTCCGCGCCAAGCAGCACGGCCTTGTAGCCCACAATCGTCGCCATAGAAGAGAGCGCGTCCATAGCCTGCGCTCTGGTAGTTCGCGGGATAAGCTCCATCGCAAAGGCTGTGATGCTCTGTTCAATCAAAGGCGAAAGCTCTGCGGGTTCATCCAGGGGGCGAAGGAAAGCTATGAGGCTTGCGCCCTGCTTCATGCGGCGCAGGTCTTCCGTCCGAGGACGATTGACGGCGGCCAGGACATCCGCCGAAGAGAGCAACGCGTCGCGCTCATCTGAGACTTCTGCACCGGCAGCCTTGTAATCATCGTCCGCGATACCGGCATCAAGGCCCGCGCAGCTTTCAACCGCGACCGCAGCTTTCAAACCTGCCAGCTTGCGAACCGATTCCGGCACCAGAGCGACGCGCGTTTCTCCGGCCTGTGTTTCCCGCAACACCACAACCTTCATTCAAATCTTCTCCTTCGCTTTCAAGACCGGCGGGCAAAAGTTTTAATCATCCCGGCGAGATTTTTCAACGACACGAACCACAGCTAGAATATCACCGCTCCTGCGAGCCTGAAAGCAGCACGAAAACCTGATGCTCTGGGCAGCCCGCGCCCCTAGTCAAAAGTCTAAAACAACTTCTCAATCCAACCCGCAGAAAATTGCGGCTAGAGTGGTTACAAGCCGCCTCTGGATAACTATTATGACACTCTCTACTGGCTTGCAAGCACGCACTCAAGCTTTTATAATGTGCCTCAAGTTTAAGGGGCATTGGTGTAACCGGCTAACACGCCGCCCTCTCAAGGCGGAGAGTAGGAGTTCGAGCCTCCTATGCCCTATTCATCTTTCTTAGACTAAAGCGCCCGATTCACACCTCATCAAATTCGATAGCTCAGGCGAATAATTATGAGTTCAAGCGTCTCTCGCAAGAGCGCCTTTTTAGGCATGCCGCATGGCACTGCGGCCAATCGTCTGCGAAAGATAGTCATGTTCAATCTTTTGCAGAAACAGGGCGAGAACATCTGTTTTCAATGTGCTGAGAGAATAGAAACGGCTGAAGAGTTAAGCATAGAGCATAAGCAGCCCTGGGAAGGCGTTGACGTAGAGCTTTTCTGGTCGCTGGAAAACATAGCCTTTTCTCACAGGCGATGCAACATACCTCATAACTACAGAGGAAACGGTGTGTGGCGTCGAAAAGTTGGCCCTGAAGGTACGGCCTGGTGCAGAAGATGCAAAGCCTTTCTTCCGGTCAAAGAATTCAGTAGAAACAGGACGCGCTGGAACGGACTACAATCGTGGTGCAATAAGTGTCTAAGAACAAAGGAGTGATTGTTCGACACAAACAATCACTCCTTTGTTGTTTTGAATCTCATCCTCTCTTACTTGCTCTTCATAGCCTTCTTCAATTTTGGGATGAGTTGGCGGGTCTGGTCTGCGAATTCACCTTTGGGCGCGAGTCGGAGGTACTCTTCGTACTCTATAAGGGCGCGTTCGGGGGCGTTTAGTTTGAGGAGGATGTTTCCGGCGAGGAGGTGCGCTTCGGCGAAGTCGGGTTTGAGTTGAAGCGTGTGGCCTATGGCCGGGGCGGCGCGTTTAATATCGCCCATGTCCCAGTAGAGGCGAGCCTGTGTAAAGTAACCCTGCCAAGAATTCTCCTCCAGCTTGAGTCCTTTTTCGAGCGCCGTTTCCGCCTCAGGGAAGCGCTTCTCACGGCGATAGACATCGCCTAGAGCAAAAAACGCGGCTGCCGATTCGGGCTTCAATTCAACCGCTCGATTGAGCGCGGCCTCCGCTTCTTTAAGCTTGCGCTCGGTCGTGTAAGTCGTGCCGAGCAGAAATTGCGCTTCATAAAAGTCCGGGTAGAGAATGACCGCCCTTTCCAGGTGCGAGAGCGCCGTCTTGTTGTCTTTCAGGGCCAGAGCGCCGCGCGCCTTTTCAAACTCGTCCTGCGCTTCCGATGGCACGCGCGCATCTATCACCATAGGAGTCGGCATAGACAGGTTGATGGCTCTTTCGGGCGTCAACTCTACGACCAGGTAGGCGCGCAGGACTATGTTGACATCTGCCTGCTGCTGCACGGTGTTGTAGCCCTTCGCGCTGATTGTCACCGTATAGTAACCGCGTTGAAGTCCTTGAAAGCGAAACTTGCCGTTGGTGTCCGTGGTTATCTGGTCAACGATGCCGCCGGCCAGTCTTTCCAGCCGCACCTGCACGTTGCGCGCTGGCTCGTCCTTATCAACCAGGCGAACCAGTCCGCTCACCTCTACGGTCAGACCTCCCGAATAGGTGTCGCGGTCTCGCTGTCCAAAAGTAGGTGTAGCTATGAGTAGAAGAGAAATGGCTATGAGCAGGCGATGCAGGTGAAACATAGTTTCGACCTCAAGATGATAAAGAAAAGAGAGTGCGCTCATCATCCTCCTTTTCCCTTCGGATGACAAGAGGCGTGCGAAGAAAAGAGCGCCGGGCGGCTCCTCTCTTCGAGGGCCGCCCGGCGAGGTTAGAGTTAAGGGTTACGCGCTCGCGCTGACTTCTAGTAGCTGTATCTCAAGCCGAACTGAATCAGTCGAGCGGGAACTGCCGTTTCCGTAATACGCGTGAACGTAGACGGCGTGCCACTGCCTATGTTGACGGAAGTGCTGGCCGACGGGATACGGAAAACGGGATGGTTGAAGAGATTGAAGACATCCATGCGAAGCTCAAGCTGTTGACGCTCCGTCACGTTGATGCGCTTCATGAGAGAGAAGTCCCAGTTCTGCTGGAACGGCCCACGGAAAGCGTTGCGCGGGGTGCTGCCCCAGCCGGTTGCTCCCGCCGCGCCGAACGGAACGACAGGCACCGTGGTAAAGCACGCGGGGTTCAGGTAGTTGGCTACAATCGCTGAGGTTGGCCCACGCGTGTAAGCCGACTCAGCGCCGTTGCAGATGAAGCGAGCCGTGCCGAGCGCCGTCCCGTATGCTCCGCCGCTAGTGCTGTCGGTGATGGAGAAGGGCAGGCCGCTCTGGTAAGTGACGATGCCACTGATTGCCCAGTTGCTCAGAAGCTTGTCGGCAATGCCGGAAACGTCGCTCATAAACATCTGGCCGCGTCCTATGGGCAGGTCATACGCATAGCTCACTACAAAGCGATGCGGGCGGTCGAAGTCGCTGACGGCGCGATTCTGCTTCGGGTCGGACTGGTCGTTGTAAATATTGGCACCGTTCTGACCGTTGCGAGTCGCGTTCAACTCGTCCGTGCTCAAAGAGCCACTGACGTTGTCTATGTTCTTTGAGAAGGTGTAGGCCGCCTGAAAATACATGCCCGTAGTCAGACGACGAGACAGTGTGACTTGCAGAGAGTTGTAGCTTCCCTGCCCTATGTTGCCGGAGAGTCGCGCGCCACGCCTGCGCGAAAGACCTATTATCTGATGGCGCAACTCTTCGTTGTTCACAGTGTTCGTGGTGATGTTGTAGACGTTGCCGTTGATGTCCGTCACCCTGATGGGATTGGTCGGACTCGCCAGCCGCGCTATGTACGGGTCATAGATTCCAATTCCGCCCTTATACTTCGCGCCGACATAACCGACTTCAATCGCCCAACCCTTCCACAGTTCACGCTGGATGGTCAGATTGTACTGCTGCGTCCAGGGCGTGTACGCGGTTGTGGGCGCGGTGGTGAAAGACGCCAGGTTGATGGAGCAGTTGGTCGCCGTCCCGCCGTAGTTCAGGCAAGCCTGACCCGCAGCGTTGACGAAGATGGGAGCCACGTTCGGGTCGTTCGGGTCAAGTGGCCCTGAGCCTCCTGTGCGGCGTAGTCCCGCAAAGAAGGTGGGCGAAGGGATAAAGGCCGAAGCAATCGCGGACGGTGGCGGCTGGCCCGCGAACGGGTTAGCCAGTTGGAGCGCCGTTGGCGTCGTGGTGCTTGAGAGCGGCTGCACTGTGAACGGCGCGGCCAGCGAGTTCTGTAGGATGTTCTGGTTCGAGAGTCGCTGGTAATAGATGCCGTAGCCGCCGCGTATGACCGTCTTCTGATTGCCTTTCATGTCCCACGCGAAGCCCAGACGGGGAGCGAAGTTGTCGCCGTCAAAGCAATCATTCAACGCGCAATCCTTGACGCCGGGCGTACCCGTGAAGCCCGACAGATTGACCTTCTCCGGGAAGAGGAAAGGATTCTTGCCCGCAGCAGCCAACGCAGGATCGTAGATGCCGGCGCGGTACAGCTTATCGTGGCCGAAGCTCATGCCTTCCCACCTGAGGCCGAGGTTGAAAGTCAGTCGCGGCGTGACACGCCAATCGTCCTGCACAAAGGCCGCGTAGTCCGTGGCTATGAAGTTGCGCGCCGGGTCTCCGAACGCAGACTGAATAGACGTGATGCGGCCTCGCAGGAAATTCTGGAAGGCCGTGCAATCGTTTGTCCCCAGCGTGCAATTAACGAGCGGCGGAAGCGCAGGCACCGCGCCCGAAGTCGTCGAGGCGAAGGCGACTGACCCGCGCACCGCGAAATTATTGAAGCGGTTCAACTGGTACTGAACGCCCTCCGCGCCGAAGCGTATGCTGTGCTGATCCTTAATCCAAGAGAGCGTGTTCACCAGGTTGTACTGGTTGGAGACCGTACCGCGCTCGTCGTTGACGCCCGTGCCCAGGGAGAACGAGCCTGTCACGCTGACGCGATAGATGCCTGGGAACTGTCCCGAATTGCCGCGCTGCGCGCCCACGTCTCCGAGCGTAATCGGGTCTGTAGGACTAAACGCCGAGATGTAGCGGCTGTAGCCCGCTCGCAATTCGTTCACGACGGTCGGGCTAAAGACGTGCGTGTAGCTCAGGGAGAGGAAGCGATTCCTCTGCAAGTCCGAGCGCGGGAAAGCCAGCGTAGTGTCCGTGCCGAACGGCTTGTCGGTCACGCCGTTATCCCAGAACCAGCGCCCCGAAAGTTTCTCTTTGCCGTCGCGGAAGAACCTGTCATAGCTGAGCATGTACTGGTTATCCGTAATCGGTGCGATGGCCGAGAAGACGCAGTTGAAAGTTCCAATGGCTCCGCCGGTGACTGCGCCGCAGCCCGTCTGCCCGGGGCGCGGAACCAAAAACTGCCCGCCGTAGCGAGTGTCTTTGACGTTCAGTATGTTGACGGCCACAGGGTCTATCTGTGCGGGAGTCAGCCCGAAGGCCGCAGCCAGCAGCGCGGCGTTTGTCGTTCCGTCCGGGTTGGTCGGGAACGCCTGCACAATCGGGCTTAAGCTTGAGCCTGTCGGGTCAAGGCCGTTGCGCGCACGGACGCCCTGGTAGTTGAAGAACCAGAAGCCGCCAGCCGCAGGCACAGGGCCACTGCCGGAAAAGCCGAAGACGTTCTGTAAGAGTCTTGCGCGCTTGCTCAGACCGTTGGCGTTGCGGAACCACTCGTTGGCGTTCAAGGCATCGTTGCGGTGCTGCCAGTAGCCGTCGAAGTGCCAGTCCTTCGAGCCTGAGCGTAAGACCAGGGAGAGAGCGCCGCCGCCTTTGCTTCCCGAAGAAGCGTCGTAAAGCGAAGTCGCAACCTTGAACTCCTGAATCGTGTTCGGGTTCGGAAGCGGCACAGTGTCGAAGTGAGCAAGGTTGAAGTCGTTGACGTTCACGCCTTCGAGTTGAATGCTGTTATTCGACGTGCGCTGGCCGTTGACGTTAACGTCAGCCGTGCCGCGACCGGCGGTTCTAACATCGTTAGGCTCGCCAGCCGTTCCCGACGAGAGCGAGAGAAGGAAGAGAAAGTTGGGAGAGGCCAGGGGCAATGCGCGCAACGTCTGTGCATCAAGGGGCTGGCCTGTGACGGGGCTTGTAGCATTAATCAGAGACGGCGCAGCTTGTACTATGACGTTCTCTGAGACAGCGCCTATCTCCAGCGTTATATCCTGGCGCGTAGTTTCGTTGATACGCACCTGCACATCTTTAACGGTAGCTTTTTTGAAGTTCTTTGCCGTGATTTCCAGACGATAGAGTCCCGGCGGCAACAGCGTGGCCGCGTAGCCACCATCTTCAGAAGTGGTGATGGTACGTTCACTGTTGCCGGTTCTTTCATTGATAACCTCGATCGTGGCACCGGCCACGACCGCTCCTTGGGGGTCGGTTATAGCACCTGTGATTCCCCCTGTTTGAGCGCCTTGAGAGAAGGCTAGGGACACAAACACAAAGGAGATGAGCCACCCGCTTGAGAGTAAGCGTAAAACGCTTCGCATAACGGTTCCTCCTTAGCTGAAAAGGACTGCTCTAAATTGTGTCTTGGCTGCGTTGGCGGTGAATTCTTGCTGACTTGATACTACCTGATGGAAAGCTTGCAGGCTCAGGCGATGCAAGAAATATACCCCACCTCTCGGAACTAGACCGAGATTTTTAAGGAATTCATTCTCTTGGCTTTAAGCAAAGAGCCTGCGCGGGCTTTGGAACAGACGGCGCTCTCTTAGTTCTAGAATTCGGTTTTTCTACAATTTTTCGGATAAAATCTATTTTCTTGTTCGCCTCTACAAATGGACAAACGCGCTCGCGGCGTGTTGGAATACCAGGTCAAATCACCTGCGGGATAAGGCCCTGACATTCAGCATGGAACGAATAGTCTTTTTAGACCGCGACACGCTCAAGGCGAATGTACGTCGCCCGTCTTTCACGCACGAGTGGATTGAGCACGACAAGACCGAAAGCGCCGAGGTCGCAGAAAGGCTCAAGGGCGCGACCATAGCCATTACCAACAAGGTGCGGCTCAGGGAAGCGGACTTGAAACAACTGCCTTCGCTTAGATTCATAGCCGTCGCCGCAACCGGCGTAGACATCATAGACCTTGAGTACTGCAAGCGTCAGGGAATCTCTGTCTCCAACGTACGCAACTACGCGGGCCATACAGTGCCGGAACACGCGCTGATGCTTATGCTGGCGCTTCGCCGCAACCTGCTCAGCTATCGCAGCGACGTTCAGGCCGGAGCATGGGAGCGCACACACACCTTCTGCCTCTTTCATCATCCGATTCACGACCTGCACGGCTCAACACTCGGCATCGTGGGTTACGGCGTGCTGGGCAAGGCCGTGGGACGATTAGCGCTGGCCTTAGGCATGCGCGTCCTCGTAGCCGAGCACAAGGGCGCGCGGAAGATTAGAGACGGGCGCGTACAATTTGAAGAGGTACTCAGGGCGAGCGACATAGTGACGCTTCACTCTCCGCTTAATGACGAGACGCGAAACATGATTGGCGCGGCTGAGTTCGAGATGATGAAGAGGGACGCGATTCTGATTAACACTGCGCGAGGAGGGCTGGTTGATGAAAGGGCGCTGGTTGAGGCTTTGGAGCGCGGCAAAATCGGCGGCGCTGGCTTCGACGTGCTGACCAAAGAGCCGCCGCGCGAAGGCAATCCCCTGCTCGAAATCAATCAACCTAACTTCATACTCACACCACACAACGCCTGGGCCAGCCGTGAGGCCATGCAGACGCTCGCAGATCAATTGATTGACAACATAGAAGCCTTCATACGCGGCGAGCCGAAAAACCTAGTCAAGTAAAAACAGTAGGGGCAGGGACAAGCCCTGTCCCTACTGTCATTATGCTTTTATTCTTCGTGGTGCTCTGTGGTGTAGAGGCGCAGGATTTCCTGTCCCTGGCGTGAGCGCGGGTCTATGGTTCGCAGGTGTTTGCGTCCCTGCATCTCCCAGATGGCCGTCACCTGCCCGTCCTTCTCAACGGCGTGATAAGTAATCTCTTCCGCAGCTTGTGCCTCGCCGCCTTCCTGGGCGCTGCCCGCCTCGCTCGCCACGTTATCTTCATTTTCTGCCATGCGTATACGAAACTTCTCCTCTCAGAATCTTTCTCGCTCTCGCTCTTTCACGTTTGGGAATCGAGTTTGAATTTTGTCACACGCTCGCGCATTGTGTCCACCTCACTCCTGCTTCGCTACTTTTTTCAAAGAGAGGGCAAGCTCTATGGCGCGGCGCGCAGAGACTACGCCCCAGCCCTGACGGTCGACCTCTATGCCGGGCAGTCGCTCAGACGTGTCTATCAGAATTCGCTTGACCTGCTGCGGCGTCAAATCCGGGTTTGCTTCGAGCATGGCGGCGCAGATTGAAGCGACAATCGGGGACGCGAAAGAGGTTCCGTCAACGTACTTATAATGGCGCGTGATGACGTTCTCCTCTCTGAGCTTAATCATAATCAACTGGCGCAGCAGATACGTGGGAAGCTCACGCGCTTCATCCAGTGATTGATCCACGCCAGAGTTCTCGCCGATTATCTCGTGAAGCTTATCGTCCGGCGCGTTGTCTAGAAGCGACAGCAGCTTGACCTGTTCAGCCGTTGGCGTGTGCGGCAGTATGGGCGCAGGAACCCAAATCCCTGGCGCTATCACTTCGGGCTTTTGCAGGCCGTCAATCGTAGGGCCGTAGGACGAGCGGTACATGCCGAAGCGCGCTCGGTCGAGAGAGTTCTGGTCGTCCAATCCTCCGACGGCGATTGCCGAAGGCGCGCTCGCGGGCGGCAGAACAGGATGGCCCGGCGTGTGCCCAGCATTACCCACGGCGCAGACTATGATGAGGCCGCTCTTGACAGCTTCCTCGACCGTCTGCGCTAGACGGTTATGCAGGTAGGACTGTTCGTCATCTCCGCCCGCAGAGATGTTGACGACGCGAATCCCGTACTTGTGACGGTAGCGCATGACCCAACGCAGGCCGCGCTCTATGTTCTCTTCACTGATGCGCCCCTTGCCGACTTTGACCAGGACGAGGCGGGCGTCCGGCGCTATGCCGCGATAGAAGCCGTTAGACAATCCGCCGTTTCCTGCTGCGACCACCGAAGTCATCATGCCGTGCCAGCTAGCAGGGTCAGGTGATTCAAGCGTCGTCTTGTCGCCTTCTGCGGCGACGATGCTGTGATAAGCGAGGATGCGGTTGTCGGGTTTGGTTAAATCAGGGTGAGCATAAAAGCCTGAGTCAAGGAAGGCCATAGTGATGCCGCGACCCGTGAAGCGCTCGTCCGCATCCATGCGAAGCGGAGTTGAAAGCACGTTGCCGCCCTGCTCGAAAACTGCCGCGTGCATTTCCAGTTGAATGCGGGCGCGCTCGAAAAGCTCTATGCAGCGCGGGCAGATTTCGGAAACAAGCGCGCCGCCGGGAGCGTTGGCCGCGACGATTACTTTCAAATCGTCTCCGAGCGCTGCGAAAGGAATAAGACCGTCCGGCGATTCTCGCCCGCAGACGGGACAGATGGGCTTGCCAGCAGCTTTATCAGAATGAAGCTCCTCAGGCTCGTTTGAAATAATTGCTTCAGACATAAATTATAAAATTCTCTTCTCTCTATAAAAAATTTAGTTCAGATAGTATCAATTTTCAGCCGCGCGCGAATCTTTTAGCATAGTCGAAAGAGATAGTTAAAGTAACTCGAAATCTTCACTCTTTTGTGAGTTGTGCTTTTAGTGTCAGGGCGTGTAAGGTATCAACTGAGAACGCCACACAAAACAACCTTTGAAGGGAGGTCGGCTTGGGGGCCAGCATTATGGCTAATGAGCAACCGACGGTCGCGGACATTTTTCGCCGCGCGCAAAGTTTAAAGCGAGAGCGCCCGCAAAGCTCCTACAAGGAGATAAAGCAACTTCTGCTCGACGAATACAAGGGCGCGCAGTTTCCGCCCGCGAATCGCCTAGCCATCCCTGAACAGGATGCCCGTGCGCCGGAAGAGGATTGGTCTGCCGGGCTTCCATTGATGCTGCGCGGCATACAACAACAGAACTGGGAAGAGGTCATCAACGGCATCATGCTGAGCCTTGAGCAGACGGAAAACTACGAGCGCGAGACGGGCGCGCCGGGCTACAGAGACGACTGGCACGACCGCACAGTAGGCATAGACGAGCCGCTCAAAAAGGGCGTCGGCAAATGGATGCCCGAAGACCTGATGCGACTGGCAGAGAGGCAGACGAAAAAATAGTCTAGAGAGTCTAGGGAGTCTGGAGAGTCTAGAGAGAAGAACGTCTTTTTACTCTCTAGACTCTCAGGACTCTCCAGACTCTCTAGACTGATTTAGTTTATGAGTTTCTTAAACAAGCTGTTCAACGACCCGCTTTATCAATCGGGTGAGCCACGGCGGCCCGAGGAGGTTAAGGAGCCGGACGTTATCATCAGCCCGGACACGCGGCGCGAGAATCGTGTTCCGCCGGGGCAAGTGAGGACGCGCAAGTGGCCCGTGCTGGACGCGCACGGTACGCCGGACATAGACCTTGCGACGTGGCGCTTTGAAGCGGGCGGGCTGGTAGAGAATCCTCAAAGCTGGTCGTTGGACGAGTTCCTTCAACTTCCGCCCGTCAAGGTCTACGCGGACTTTCATTGTGTGACGCGCTGGTCTCGGCTGGATAATGTTTGGAGCGGCGTGCAGGCCAGAGAGATGGCGCGCATCCTCGGCGTCAAGCCCGAAGCGAAATTCGTGCTCGTATATGGCTACGATTACGGTTGGACTACGAATCTCCCGATTGAATATTTCCTATCGCAAGACTCGCTCTTCGCATGGTCGCACGACGGGCAGCCTATTCCGCCCGACCACGGCGGCCCTGTGCGATTGATTGTTCCGCAACTCTACGCGTGGAAGTCCGCCAAGTGGGTCAAGGGCATTCACTTTCTGGCCGAAGACGAGCCGGGCTACTGGGAGCAGGGCGGCTATCACATGCGCGGCGTCCCCTGGAACGGGCGCGACGGCGAACGCTTTCGCTGGGAATAAAAACGAGTCTAGAGAGTCTTGAGAGTAAAAACGCTCTCTTCTCTCAAGACTCTCTAGACTCTCTGGACTCTCCAGACTTTTTTATCGTGCAATCTTCAGAGAAATCTCAAAAGATAACAGCCGCGACGCCGAAAGACGCTGCGGCTGTCATCCTCTTGAAGCAAGGAACGGATGCGTCCGACCCGGAGGTTTACTGGGTGCGTCGCAGTCACAAGCTGGCCTTCCTCGGCGGCTTTCATGCTTTTCCCGGCGGGCAGTTGGACGAGAGCGATAGGGAGACGCCGGTCGAGAACTGCGACGATGCTGAACGGGCCGCGATGATAGCCTGCGCCGCCCGCGAACTCTTTGAAGAACTCGGAGTGCTGGCTACGCGCGGCGCGCAAACTTTAACCGTAGGCCAGCGCGCATCTCTTCTTGACGACCTGGAATCGCGCCGCATGACCTGGCCTGAGCTTCTGAAGCATTACGGCCTTCAACTGGACGTAGAGGATTGGACGTTCGTGGGCCGTTGGGTCACGCCGCCCTTCAGCCCGCGCCGCTTCGACACTTGGTTCTTCATGACCCGTTGTCCCGCAAAGCAGGAGCCGCGCGTTACGGGCGACGCCGAGTTAGAAGCGGGCGAATGGATACGAGCGAGCGAAGCTGTCGCACGCTGGCAACGCTCGGAAGTCCTGACCGTGCCGCCTGTGCTTCACGCGCTCAAAACAATCAGCCGTGGGTTGACGGAAGATTTAGTCGAGCGCTTTCTCTACGTCCCGCAGGCTCACGGCCAGCCCGTGCGCCGCATAGAATTTCGTCCGGGCTTCATCTGCTTTCCCGTTCGCACCGAGACTAAGCCACCGGCCACGCACACGAACTGTTACATCGTCGGTTCGCGCGAGGTCGTCATCATAGACCCCGCGTCCATTTATGAAGAGGAGCAGCAAGCGCTGGCCGAGTGCGTTGACGAGCTTCGCGCCGAAGGACGCATCATACGCGAGATAATCCTGACGCACCTTCACCCTGACCACGTGGGCGGCGTGCAGGCTCTGAAAGAACACCTGTGGGGACGCGTGCCCGTCGCCGCGCACCGTCTGACGGCGAAAGCCCTTGAGGGACAGGTCAGTGTTGACCGGCTTATAGAAGACGGCGAGATGATTGACCTGGCGGGCGAGCCGCACCTTCGTCTTCGCGCCATGCACACGCCCGGACACGCTCGCGGCCACCTATGCTTTTATGAAGAAGCGACCGGCGCGCTCATCACCGGCGACAACATTGTAGGCTTAGGCTCTGTCCTGATTGACCCGCCCGAAGGCAACATGCGCGATTACCTGGAATCTTTGGAGCGCATGCGGGCGCTTCCTAACTTAACGGTTCTCTTCGGCGCGCACGGGCCTGCTGTAGGCTCGCCGCGTGTTAAGATTGACGAGTACATTCGTCATCGCCTCGAAAGAGAAGAGAATATTTTGCGGGCCGTGCGAGGCGGCGCATCAACGCCTAAAGAGATAGTCGAGCGCGTCTACACGGACGTTCATCCAAAAGCTCACGCGATGGCAGAGCGCGCCGTGCTCGCTCACTTGGAGAAACTGGAAACCGACAACCTTGTCACTCGCACTGACAACGGACAATGGAAAGCCAGCACCTGACAGCATTCGCTATGTCACCTCCGAAGAAAAATGATGAGGAGCGCAGGCTGGCCGAGGAAACTCTGGCCGAGCGTGTGCGCGTGGCCGCGCTCAGCGCAGACATAGGCGTTGCCTTAACTCAGAGCGACACCAAGCGCGAAATGCTGCAACGCTGCGCCGAGGCTCTGGTCAAACATCTGGACGCGGCGTTCGCGCGCATCTGGACGTTGAACGAAGCGGAAAACGTGCTTGAGCTTCAGGCGAGCGCAGGCATGTACACGCACCTGGACGGCGGCCACTCGCGCGTCCCCGTGGGCAAATTCAAAATCGGCCTCATAGCCGAAGAGCGAAAGCCTCATCTGACGAACGCGGTCGTAGGCGACCCTCGCGTGGGCGACCAGGAATGGGCAAAGCGCGAGCGTATGGTCTCATTCGCCGGTTACCCGCTCATTGTTGACGGCCAACTGATAGGAGTGATGGCGATGTTTGCGCGCCACGCTTTGACGGAAGTTGCGCTCGAAGGGATGAAGGCTATAGCCAACGGCGTCGCGCTCGGCATCAAGCGCAAGCGCGCGGAGCGCGAGCTACAGGAGAGCGAAGAACGCTATCGCTCTCTCTCGGAAGCCATGCCGCAGATGGTCTGGGCGACGGACGCCAAAGGCTCTCACACCTACTTCAATCATCGCTGGTATGAGTACACAGGACTCTCGGAAGAAGAGTCCTTCGGCTTCGGCTTTGCCAATGCGCTTCACGCGGACGACCGCACGCGCACGCTCGAAAGGTGGGAGCGCGCCTGGCGAGACGGCGAGCCTTACGAGATTGAGTACCGCTTTTATTCTCGCCCGCGAGACGAGTATCGCTGGTTCCTGGGTCGCGCCGTGCCTGTCAGGGACAAGACGGGGCGTGTCGTGCAATGGATAGGCACCTGCACGGACATAGAGGAACAGAAGCGTGCCGAAGCCGCGCTCGCTGAGCTTAATGAAGAGCGCGCTCGTATGATTGAAGAGGTCTCAACGCCGATTGTGCCCGTGTGGCGCGGCGTGCTGGTGCTGCCCATCATAGGCTCGCTCGACACCGAACGCATGCAGCGCGCAACCGAGGCGGCGCTCGATGAAGTCATGCGAACGGGCGCGCGAGCCTGTATCATAGACATCACGGGCGCTCGGATAGTTGATACGCACGCGGTCGCAAATTTGAACAACCTTGTCATGGCGCTCAAACTGATAGGCGCTCAGGCCATCGTCACGGGCATCAAGGCGCAGGCCGCGCAATCGCTCGTCGGCCTCGGCGTGGATTTCACCAGCATGCGAACGCATCGAACTCTGGCCGAAGCGCTCGCATCCTTAATCAATGAACACGAGATCAAGAGGGACGGTATTTCATAAAATGGAACTGGCTAAAACTTTAGGCGAGTTAAAAGAGAGCAATTATCGTATCACTTCCGTCAAAGACGAGATGAGGCGCAACCTCGTGCGTAAGCTGCGCGCGGGCGAGCGACTTTTTCCGGGTATAGTAGGCTACGACGAAACCGTAGTGCCGCAGATTATCAACGCCATCCTCGCGCGCCACAACATCATCCTGCTCGGCCTGCGCGGCCAGGCCAAGAGCCGCATCATACGCCAACTGACAGACCTTCTGGACGAGCGCATTCCAATCATCGCAGGCTCGGAAATCAACGACAATCCCTTTCACCCTATTTCCGCTTACGGTCGCCAGCAGCTTGAGCTTCACGGCGACATGACGCGCATAGAGTGGGTCGAGCGCGACGCGCGCTTTGTCGAAAAGCTGGCCACGCCCGACGTGACCATCGCGGACATCATAGGCGACGTTGACCCCATCAAGGCCGCGAAGGGCGGCCACCTGCTGAGCGACGAGCTG
>JACVRN010000044.1 GCA_014534425.1 Pyrinomonadaceae bacterium | reverse complement strand
TCTTCCGGCGTGATGAGCAAAATCTTCGGAGGCGGCACAAAAGATAAGCAGGAAAAAGACGCGCCCAAGAAGAGCACTCAAACCGCGCAGCAGGGGACGACTCCGGCTTCGACTCAAGGTTCGCAAGCCGCCGCGCCTGCTGCTTCCTCCGGGCAGACGACCAAGCCCGCATCGTCTTCGAGCGTTCCGGCAGAGCTTCAGACTGGGCGTCGTGAATCGCTCTCCGAAGAAGAGGCCGCGATTGTTCCTTACTACAACAACTTTCTGAAGGACTACCGCCTCGGCCCGGAAGATGTCATCTCTGTAGATGTCTTCAACCAGCCGCGCTACTCCAAGTCGAACATCACGGTTCCGCCCGACGGTCGCATCAGCTTTCCTTTGATAGCCGAAGGCGTGCGCGTAGTGGGCAAGACCACGCAGCAGGTGCAGGAAGAGATTCGGAAGAAGTTGGACGAGTACATCATAGACCCGCAGGTGACTGTCTATCTGGACAAGGCCATGTCCGCGCGCTACAGCGTGCTCGGCGATGTCGGAAGGCCCGGCGTCATGGTTATGACGCGCCGCGTGAGCGTGATGGAAGCGCTGGCCGAGGCTGGCGGCATACTCAACACGGGCGACAAAAAGAAGGTCGTTATCCTTCGCCGCAAAGCCGACGGCGAGTTGAACCCGATTATCGTAGACGTTTCCGCCATCGAAAAGGGTAAAGCCAAAGAGATGGCTTACCTTGCGCCCGGCGACCAGGTCATTGTCCCAGGCAATCGCCTGAAATCTATTCAACAGCTTTTACAGTACGTCCCAATACTGTCCTTCGGTCGCATCTTCGGCCTACCGTTCTAATAAAAGTACTGAGTGCTGAGTACTGAGTAAAAGAAGAATCTCTTAACTCAGTACTCAGCACTGTTTTTCCCCTCGCGTTTTTCATCCGGCTTTTGGAAGGCTCGGTTTGAGAATCTAAAGGAAAGGCGCGCGTGTTGGTTATGGCAAAGAGAGCCGTGCAATCGGTGACGCCTCTATCGCAACTCATCACGGCCAGGTTAAAGGAGCTTGGTCTCAAGCAGGTGGATTTTTGTCGCCGCACAGGATTCGATCAGGGACTGCTCTCAAAGTTGCAGAGCGGAGTCATCACGACGATTAATCTTGAGAGCGCGCTCCGATTGGCGGACGGGCTACAGATTCCGCCCGAAGAGATTCTGTCGCTCTTAGACAAACGCGACGCGCACCTATTGCTGTTAAAACTCTACGGCAACAACACCTGCTCACGCTGCAACGAGCGCGAGAGCGCGCCCGAACCCGTCAACTCGATTATGACGGCGGCGCACAGGGCCTATACTCTGGGGCGCGATGTCTCGCCCGCGCTCATCCTGCTGCGTCATTTGAGCGCCACGCGCCGCCGGACTGAGAAGTAAAGAGAACGAACACGGAAAGGGGATTAAGAGATGAGCAAGGGAAGAGACAGGCGAGCGCTTCATCCGGCGCGCAACGCAAAAAAAGATTTTCTGAGCTTTCTTCATCACACTATGTCTTTACGCGTCATCACATCTCTTTGTCTTCTTCTTTTATCTTCATCATTGGCGCACGCTTCATGGGTGCGGCAGCAATCTGGAACTCTTGCCTGGCTGCACGCGGTCTACTTTCTTGATGCTAGACGTGGATGGGTTGCCGGAAGCAACGGCACCATGCTTGAGACTGCGGACGGCGGGGAAAGCTGGAAGGCGCTCGTGCGTCGGCCCACGGAAGACACGATTCGAGACATCTACTTCGCAGACGCTCAGACGGGATGGATAGTCTGCGAGCGTGACATGTACAAGCTGCGAACAAACACTGAGGCGCGCACCTACCTGATGAAGACCACGGACGGGGCGCGCTCATGGCAGAGAGTGAATTTAGCGGACGCCGACGCGCGTCTTGTGCGCGCAGTCTTCACTAGGGACGGTCGCGCATGGGCTTTCGGTGAAGCCGGAGTCCTGTACGCTACGCGCGACGGCGGAGCAAGCTGGTCGCGGCGGCCTTCGCCCACGCGCTATCTTCTTCTGGGCGGAACATTCATAGACGCAGAGCACGGCTGGCTTGTAGGTGCGCGCTCGACAATTCTTCAGACCTTCGACGGCGGCGAGACGTGGCGCGAAGGTATGGTGGATGCGCGCGACGTTCGCTTCACCAGCGTCTCTTTCGTGGAGACGCGCATAGGCTGGGCCGTAGGCTCTGCGGGCCGCATCTTCATGACCCTGGACGGCGGTCGCACTTGGCGCGCTCAGAATTCAACTGTGCAATCCGACCTCACGGACGTAAAATTCCTGGACGCCTCCGAAGGCTGGGTCGTGGGCGCGGACGGCATACTGCTTCACACTACGAATAGCGGTCTCAAGTGGACGGTTGAGCCGACCGGCATCACTCACCCGCTCGAACGCATCTTCTTTGCAGGCCGCGACCGTGCCTGGGCCGTAGGCTTCGGCGGCACAATCCTCTCCTACACACGCGCGAATAGCGGGACAAAAGCGCCCACATTAAAATAAGGCGGAGGTTTATCTATTAAAGGCGGCTTTGATTAGCGCGCCGCTCGCGCAACTCTCGGCCCCTTTGCCTTTTTCCTTTTGGCTTCCTTGCTGGTAAAATAGCGTCACTCCTTAGAACTTAATCCGAGCTTACGATCCCCCACTCTTGAGGCCACAATTCATCTAGAGGGGAATGGAGTGTCTATGCGTCTCTTAAAATCACGATTTGTTTGGGGCCTGGCATTATTGCTCATGGCCCTTGCGACGGCTATCAACTGGAGCAGCGAGGCAGCCGCTCCGTCCAAAGGGCTGGACGTGTCGAACATGGACACAAGCGTGCCCGCCTGCCAGGATTTCTACCGCTACGCCAACGGCGGGTGGATGAAGAAGAATGTGATTCCGGCTGCGTACCCTTCGTGGGGCACCGCCAACATAGTTGACGAGAAGAACCGCGACACGCTACGCGCAATTCTTGAGGCGGCGGCGAAGAACACAAGCGCGCCGAAGGGAAGCAACACGCAGAAGATAGGCCAATTCTATGCCTCCTGCATGAACGAGCAGAAGATAGAGGCCGAAGGCATCAAGCCGCTACAACCGGAACTGGATTTGATAGACAAGATGCGCGACACGAAAGACCTGCAAGCTGAGATAGCGCACCTGCACGGCTACGGAATCGGCGCGCTCTTCCGCTTCGGAGCCGACCAGGATTTCAAAGACAGCACGAAGGTCATAGGAAGCGCGGGACAGGGCGGCCTTGGGCTTCCAGACCGCGACTACTACTTGAAGGACGACGAAAAATCAAAAACCCTTCGCAACCAGTACGTCGCGCACGTCGCCAAGATGTTCGAGTTGATGGGCGACGACGCGCAGAAGGCGCAGGCGGAAGCGCAAACCGTTTTGGGTATCGAGACCGCGCTGGCACGCGCCTCCATGACCCGCGTGGAGCGGCGCAAGCCAGAGAACGTCTATCACAAAATGACGCTCGCAGAGTTGAAAGCTCTGACGCCCAATTTTTCCTGGGAAGACTATTTCAAGCGCCGTGGGCTGACGCAGGCGGGCGACATCAACATAGGCCAGCCGGACTTTTTCAAAGAGGTTGACAGGCAGTTGACCAGCGTGCCGCTCGCGGACTGGAAGACCTACCTGCGCTGGCACCTGATTAACTCTGCCGCTTCCGCCCTCTCGTCTAAGTTCGTCGACGAAGACTTCAACTTCAAAGGGCGCACGCTGACGGGCACGCAGGAGAACCTGCCTCGCTGGAAGCGCTGCGTGTCGAGTGTGGACAGGGCGCTAGGGGAAGCGCTCGGCCAGGAGTACGTCAAGGTGGCCTTCACGCCCGAATCGAAAGCGCGCATGGCCGAGCTTGTCGGCAATCTCATCAGCGCGTTGCGCGAAGACATAGGCACTCTGAGTTGGATGAGCGCGGAGACGCGCAAACAGGCCGTTCAAAAGCTCTCGGCCTTCGCGCGCAAGATTGGCTACCCGGATAAGTGGCGCGACTACTCCGCTCTGAACATAGACCGAGGCTCGTTTTTAACGAACCGCTTCCGCGCCATCAACTTCGAGGCAAGGCGCGAACTGAGCAAAATCGGCAAGCCCGTAGACCGCACAGAGTGGGGCATGTCGCCGCCGACTGTCAACGCTTACTACAACCCTTCCATGAACGAGATAGTTTTCCCGGCAGGGATACTACAGCCGCCGTTCTTCAACGCCGAAGCCGACGACGCGATTAACTACGGCGCGATAGGCGCGGTCATAGGCCACGAGATGACGCATGGCTTCGACGACCAGGGCGCAAAATTCGACGCCGAAGGGAATCTGAAGAACTGGTGGGTTGAAGCAGACCTCAAGAATTTCCAGGGGCGCGCACAGTGCATCATCAACCAGTTCAGTTCCTTCGTCGTTGATGAGAAGGACAACCTGCGCGAGAAGGGCGAATTGGTGGCAGGCGAGTCAATCGCAGACCTTGGCGGCTTAACCATAGCCTACGCTGCGTTCCAGAAATCCCTGGAAAGCAAGCCACGTCCGCCTATGATTGACGGCTTCACGCCGGAGCAGCGCTTCTTCCTGGGCTACGCTCAAGTCTGGGCCACGAACTCGCGGCCAGAGTTCGAGCGACTGCTGGTCAACATAGACCCGCACCCACTGCCGCGTTTTCGCGTCAACGGGCCGCTTTCAAACATGCCCGTCTTCCAGCAGGCATTCCAGTGCAAGAAGGGCGACCCGATGGTGCGCGAAGAGCGTTGCCAGATTTGGTAAAAGATTAAAAGCAGCGTGACACACAGCAAGAAGGAGCAGCCGTTAACGGCTGCTCCTTCTTGCTGTGTGTCAAAGTTAGCGGCTTCTATCCTTCTTCAACTTCCCTTTCCTCACTCTCCTTTGCCTTACGCTCCGGCCTCATGTGCGGGAAGAGAATCACCTCTCGTATTGTGTGCTTGCCCGTCAGAATCATCACCAGGCGGTCAATACCAATCCCAATCCCCGCAGCCGGAGGCATCCCATACGACAACGCCCTGATGTAATCCTCATCCAATACCATAGCCTCTTCGTCGCCGCGCTCACGCTCTCGCATCTGCTCAAGGAAACGCTCGCGCTGCTCAACGGGGTCGTTCAACTCCGAAAAGCCGTTGGCTATCTCCATGCCCCTGATGAAAAGCTCGAAGCGCTCCGCGACCGTGGGGTCAAAGGGCGAAGCCTTCGAGAGGGGCGAGATGGGCTTGGGGAAATCCGTGATGAAGGTCGGCTGAATAAGAGAAGATTCAACGAGCTTCTCGAAAATCTCCACGATGTC
This sequence comes from Pyrinomonadaceae bacterium, assembly GCA_014534425.1. Taxonomy (GTDB): domain Bacteria; phylum Acidobacteriota; class Blastocatellia; order Pyrinomonadales; family Pyrinomonadaceae; genus JACVRN01. The sequence goes on along the minus strand of JACVRN010000044.1, from coordinate 29,316 downwards.
CTGCGCGGCCTGCGTCTCTGCCGCATCGCCTGCTTCTTCCAACGCGCGCTCGGCCTCTTCCTCTGCCAGATGCCAGTAGTCCTCCATCGTCTCGGCATCCGTCTCAAGCCCTTCGGATTCTTCATCATCAACCATAGAATTTTCAGCAGAAGCGCGGCGCAGGAAGACCGCGAGCGTGTGCGCGTTAAAAGCATCGTCGAGCCATTCCTCATCAACATCCTGGCCGAGCAACGCGCTGAAGGGATTATGCGCCCAGGCTTCTGCAATCGCCTGCTTCATAGAAAGTCTTGCGAAGTGTGTCGAGACCTGAAAATTGCCTGCGTCTCGAAAGATGAAGCGGTTCCCTGTCACTCGCTCTAAAACGGTTTGCAGCAGTTCTTCGCAGAAATCCATCATCCCGTTGGCGTCCATGTAGGCGCAGTAAAACTCAAGCATGGTGAACTCTGGATTCCAGCGATAGCCTATGCCTTCATTGCGGAAGTTGCGGTTAAGCTCGTAGACTTTTTCAAAGCCGCCGACGAGTAATCGCTTCAGGTAAAGTTCGGGCGCGATGCGCGCGTAGAGGGGAATGCCTAGCGCGTTGTGATAAGTCTCGAACGGCTTGGCGGCTGCGCCGGTGGCGAGCGGGGTGAGCATGGGCGTTTCGACTTCTACGTAGCCGTGCTCGTCCAGAAAGCGGCGCATCTCTCTTATCACCTTTGAGCGAAGCTCAAAGATTTCGCGGGGCGTCATCTCTCCCGCTTCGCGCTCGACCTTGAGGCTTCCGGCGATTAAATCAGCGTAGCGCTGGCGCTGGCGAATCTCCGGGTCTGCGATGCCGTGAACCTTGTCGGGCATTGGCAGGAGAGCTTTGGAGAGGAACTGTAACTCGCGCACATGCACGGAAAGCTCGCCCGTCCTGGTGACGAAGAGATAGCCTTCGACGCCTATGAAGTCGCCGTGGTCAAGAAGATTGAATAGCTCCCATCCCTTGCCCTCTTCGTCAATCAGAGTGTCCGTGTCGTTGTTGACGGCGCGCACGTCCGTCTTCTTCACGTAAATCTGCAAGCGCGAGACGCCGTCCGAAAGATGCACGAAGGCAGCTTTGCCCATGACGCGCGGCGGCGTGGCTATGCGACCGCTCGTGCGTACCGAGATACGGTTTAGCTCCGCGTTGATGCGCTCCAACTCTTCCGGCGCGGGGCGTGCGCCTTCTGAGACTTGCGGCTCTCCGTCTTTGAATTTCTGGATGATGGCGGTGATGGTGTCTTCAAAGCCCGTCACGCGGCTTCGCTCGAACTTGTTCGGATAGACGTTGCCGACAATGGAGCGTATGGCTTCCAGGCGCTCGCGGCGTGCGCGTGTCTGGTCGTTGTCTTCTATGAAAGAGTTGCTCACTTTGTCTCTTACTCCTCTGGTAAGGGAAAGCGCTGATTATAATGAAGCGTTCAAGCCGCAGCAAATCTTGCCAACTACAATCCGAAGTCCGGGGTCAAAAGAGAGTGTTCTGTTTTTGACTACGAACTACGGACTTTAGACTCCAGACTCTTCCGTGTTAGAGTTTTAGCTTTCAGATGAGCGGAAAAATTGTTTCCAGGGAAGAGTTGCTGAGGGAGAGGGAGCGCCTGCGTGCCGAGGGGCGCAGGCTGGTCTTTACCAACGGCTGCTTCGACGTGCTGCACGTAGGCCACACGCGTTATCTACAGGCGGCGCGCGATGAGGGCGATGCCCTTGTGGTTGCGATTAACTCAGACGCTTGCGTCCGAGAACTCAAAGGCGCGGGGCGGCCCATCATGACACAGGCCGAGCGAGCGGAACTGCTGGCTGCATTGAGCGCGGTCGATTACGTGACGGTGTTCGATGCCTTAAGCCCGCGCTCTCTCATCGCAGAGCTTTTACCCGACGTGCTGGTCAAGGGCGGCGATTACTCTCTGGAAGAGATTCACGGGCGCGAGGAAGTTGAAGCGGCAGGAGGCCGCGTCCTCTCCCTCCCCTTCATCGAAGGCGCATCAACGAGCAACATCATAGAGCGGATAAAAAGGAAGTACTGAGTACTGAGTTAATTTCTTTTACTCAGTACTCAGCACCCATCACTGTTTTATGAGTACGGTTCAATCAACTTCGGTTTTGCAGGGTGTCCTGAGGCGTGTGACTGAGGGCGATGCTTACAGGCGCGTGGCGGAAAGTGTCGCGCGTGGTGCGCGAGTGGTGTCCGTGAGCGGGCTTGTTTCGGGGCCTCCTGCGCGTGCGCTGGCGCTCGCAGCTTTGCAGCACGCGAGCGGTAAATGCTTTGCGGTCGTCACAGGCAGCAACCGTGACCTTGAGGGCTGGGAGCGTGACCTGCGCTTCTGGTACTGCGCCCTGCGCGGGTCACAGGATTGCGAGGATTCGGTTCTGGTGCTGCCCGCTTCGGAGAGCGACCCGTACGCGGGCGCTTCGCCTCACCCTGAGACGCTGGAGCGACGAGCGCTCACGCTCTGGAGACTGGCGCGCGAGCGCAGAGACTTTCTGCTTTTGACCGCGCGTGGGCTTGCGCGCAGGACTCTTCCGCCCGAAGAGTTGAATGAGACGGGCGCTCTGCTTCGTCGTGACGAGGACTACCCGCCCGAAGAGTTGGTAGAGAAATTGCTGGCCGCAGGCTTTGTGCGCGAAGACCCTGTGGGCGCGGTCGGTGAGCTTTCAACTCGCGGCGGAATTCTTGACGTGTGGTCGCCGGGCCGTGACGCGCCCGTGCGCGTAGAGTTCTTCGGAGACACCGTCGATTCTATACGGGAGTTTGACCCTGAGACGCAGCTTTCCATACGGCCTCTTCAGGAGGTAGAGATTGCGCCCATGCGCGAGCTTGCTGTGGCGAGCGGCGATTTCCGTCTGTGGGCCGAGCGCGCACGCGCGCACTGGCAGGATGAAAGGTTCGAGCGCGCCCTTCGTGATCGCACGGTTTACGCCGACGAGGGAGAGACTTTTTCAGGCTGGGAGTGGCTCATGCCGCTCGTCTACCCGCGAAGGGCTAGCATCTTTGAGTATCTTAAAGATGCTGTGCTTGTGGTTGAAGAGCCTGTCGGAATCGAAACGCATCTGGCGGACGTTTACGAAACGCTGAGGGCGCGTTACGCGGAAACGGACGCGGCGGACGAACTCGGCCTTCCGCCCGAAGAGTATTACATGACGGCGGAAGAGTTGCGCGCGAAGCTGGAGCCTCAGCAGCGCTTGGAGCTTCGCACTCTTGGTCGCAGCGCGGCTGTGCTTGACCAGGAAATTGCTCTTGAGGCCGAGGAGCCTTCGATTCAGATTGGGCGCACGCGCAAAAGTTCTCAACCGCTCTTTCTCTTTCCGGCGGTCGAAACCGTGCCGGAAGTCGAATGGCGGGCGCAGAGCGTGCGTCGTTATCACGGGCGCATTGGCGAGTTGGCGGACGATGTCAGGCGCGCTCGTGATGAAAGAAATGCTCTCACGCTCTTCGTCATGCCAACACTCGGCACAGCCGAGCGCGTTAAGGAAATCCTGAGCGATTACAACGTGCAGCCTCGCGTTGCTTTGACGAGCGAGGCGGGAAGCCCCGTCGAAGCCGAAGCTGCGGGAGCGGTCGTGACCGTGGGCCGTCCTTCGGGCGGCTTCGAGTTGCCGGACTCGCGCCTCATCATTCACGTCGAGAGCGATTTGTTTGATGAAGCCAACGAGGCGCAGCTTGAGAGACGCGCGCCTGGCACGACCGCTACTACGGGCAAGCGTAGAAAGTCAAAGACAGCAGCTTTCATCTCAGACTTCCGCGACCTGAAGACGGGCGACTACGTGGTTCACATAGACCACGGCATCGCGCGCTTCGGCGGCTTGCAGAAGCTTGACCTGGGAGCAGGGCGCACTTCCGAATTCATGCTGCTCTATTACGCGGACGACGCCAAGCTCTACGTTCCGGTGGAGCGCCTAGACCTTGTTCAAAGATATTCGAGCGCAGAGGCACGCGAGCCGCAGCTTGATAGATTGGGCGGTCTGGGCTGGCAGAAGACGAAGGCCAAGGCCAAGCGCGCGATGCGCGACATGGCGGACGAGCTTCTGCGGCTTTATGCTGAGCGAAAGCTCGTGAGCGGCTACGCTTATGCTGCCGACAGCCCCTGGCAGCGAGAGTTCGAAGAGGGCTTTGAGTTCATACTGACGCCCGACCAGGAGACGGCCATAGAAGATGTCAAGCATGACATGGAAGAGGCCACGCCTATGGACAGGCTGCTCTGCGGCGACGTGGGCTACGGGAAGACGGAAGTCGCCATGCGCGCGGCCTTCAAGGCCGTGATGGAATCTAAGCAGGTGGCCGTCTTGACGCCGACCACGGTGCTTGCCTACCAGCACTACGAGACTTTCCGCGCGCGCTTCGCTGCCTTTCCCGTCAAGGTGGAATTAATCTCTCGCTTTCGCTCAACGCGCGAGCAGAAGGAGATAGTCAAGCGAGTTGAGGCGGGCGAGATTGACATCATCATAGGCACACACCGGCTGCTTTCCAAAGACGTGCGCTTTCGTGAACTGGGACTGGTCATAGTTGACGAAGAGCAGCGCTTCGGCGTCGCTCATAAAGAGCGCTTGAAGCAGTTGAAGAAGCGCGTTGATGTATTGACGCTCTCCGCGACTCCGATTCCGCGCACGCTGAACATGTCCCTGATGGGATTGCGCGACATGTCGGTGATTGAGACTCCGCCCCGCGACCGGCTGGCTATTCAGACGCAGGTCGTGCAGTTCTCGGAATCCGTCATCAAATCCGCCATCGAACTGGAGCTTGCCCGCGCCGGACAGGTCTTCTTCATACACAACCGCGTCGAATCCATAGAGACCATAGCGGCGCTCGTCCAGAGGCTTGTGCCGCAGGCTCGCGTCATAGTGGCGCACGGACAGATGAACGAAAAAGAGATGGAGCAGGTGATGCTCGATTTCGTTGATTATAAATATGATGTTCTGGTTGCGACGACCATTATAGAGAACGGCATAGACATCCCGCGCGCCAACACAATCATCATAAACCGGGCCGATAATTACGGTTTGGCGCAGCTTTACCAGTTGCGCGGGCGCGTCGGGCGCTCGAATCGTCGCGCCTACGCCTATTTGCTTATCCCTTCGGAACAGGTTCTAACGCCGATTGCGCGCCGCCGTCTTGCGGCCATACGCGAGTTTTCGGATTTGGGCGCGGGCTTTCGCATAGCGGCTCTTGACCTGGAATTAAGAGGCGCTGGCAACCTTTTGGGCGGCGAACAGTCGGGTCACATGGACGCGCTCGGCTTTGATCTTTACACGCAGATGTTGGAGCGCACGGTCGCGGAACTACGCGGCGAAGCCGTAGAGGACGAAACCAGCGTCTCTATAAACCTTGGCGTGAGCGTCGCTATTCCAGAAGATTACATCTCGGACATGGGACAGCGCTTGAGGACTTATAAACGCATATCGAGCGCGCGGGATGAAGAGACGCTGCGATTGATTCGCGCCGAGACGGAAGACCGCTACGGGCGCGTGCCCGTGGAGGTGGAAAGGCTCTTCGATTACGCGCGGCTCCGGCTTGTGGCCGAAAGCGTGGGCGTAGTCTCCGTTGATAAGGCTGCGGGCGGGATTGCCGTCAAGCTGTCGGACAAAGCGCGTGTCGCGCCCGAAAAGTTGATGGAGATGGTAAGCCGTCGCCAGGGCGCAAGCTTTGCTCCAACGGGCGTCCTAAGGCTCGATTTGAGCGAGCGGGAGCGCGAGGAGGTTCTGGAAACCGCTCGCGGCGTGTTGCTCGAAATACGTGCTACGGATTAGAATCAGCGCTTTGGACTTTCGAGCGGGAAAGCCGAAAAGGCAGTCTAAGGTTAAGCTCCCAAAAGCAGAGGTTCTCTCCCCGACCGAACCGCGAAATAATATAGACAGAATTTTTTTGACGACCGGGGCCGCCCGCGCCCGTAGCGGCGCAAGTTTCAACAGTTCCCGGTCGAGATTTTAAGGAGTAGAAAAGCTGTGAAATCCATCCTTCAAGCAACAGCCTTTGCAATAGCTGCGGCGTTGCTCACACTGACCTTCGGCGCTGGTGCAGTACGCGCGCAGGAAGGCGAGCCTGTAGTCGTCGACGAAGTCATAGCGCAGGTCAACGACCAGATAATCACGCTCTCGCAGGTCAAGCGAGAGATGCGCGAGGCCATAGAGGCAATGCGCGCTCAGGGAGCAAGCGAGCAGCAGGCCACCGAAGAGGTGAACAAAAGACGCAACGAGTTGATTGCCAGCCTCATCAACGAACAGATATTGCTGCAAAAAGGCAAAGACCTGAACATGACCGAGGACGTAGAGGCTGAAGTCAACAGGCGTATGCTGCTGGTCGCCAAAGAGCAGAACATCCCCACCATGCAGGCGCTTGAAGAGGCCATGCGCGCAAGCGGCGTTGACCCCGTGATGGTTCGACAGCGCCTTCGCGCAGAGACCATGAAGGAGATGGTCTTTAACGACGAGGTGGATCGCAAAATCTTCCTCAGCATCACCTCCACCGAAGCCGAAAAGTATTACAAGGCGCACCAGGACAAGTTCCGCAAGGCCGAGAGCGTGACGCTTTCGGAAATCTGGCTCGCGCTCGGCCCTGGAATCAACGAGGCGGACGTGAAGGCAAAGGCCACGCAGATTGTCACGCAGGCTCGCGCGGGCGCAAGCTTCGCAGACCTGGCGGCGGCCAACTCCGAACGCATGCAGAACGGGCAGAGGATTGCCGAACAGAACAAAGGCAAAGTCGGAACGTTTCAGGTTCCAGACCTGCGGCCTGACCTGGCGGCTGCTATCAAGAACGTTCAGGCTGGCGGCGTCACAGACCCCATTCGCAACGGCGACGGCTATCAAATCTTACGCGTGGACGAGCGCACCCCTGCAAGCAACGCCTCCGAGTATAACGAGATGAAGGTGCGCGAGATGATTACTATGGAGCGCCGCGACAAAGAGCGCGCCGATTATCTCACGCGCCTTCGCAAGGAAGCTTACATCAAGATTTCCGACAACTATCGCGCGGCGCTTGAGCCTATGCTCGGCCTCAACACGCAGCCCCCGGCTTCAGCGTCCAAGCCCGCAGACAAAAACTCCGGCAAGGACAAGAAGAACAAACCGTAAAACGGCGGTAAAGCGGTAAAGGATAAATGGCGAATACTAAATGGAAAGAAGGCATCTCTTCCATTTACTATTCGCCATTTACCATTTACGAATCTTTTTATGCGTCTTGATCTGTTTCTCAAAGTGAGTCGTTTGTGCCCACGCCGCTCTGTGGCGCAGGAGTTGTGCGATGCCGGTGCCGTGGAGGTTAACGGCACGGGTGCCAAGCCTTCGCGCGCGGTGCGCGAGGGCGACGAGATTAAGCTTAGCCGTCGCCATCGTGTGACGCGTATCAAAGTCCTCTCAGCGCCTGCGACCAAGCAGGTGGCGCGCCACGAAGCCTCCTCCCTCTACGAAATCCTGAGCGATGAAGAGTTAGAAGAGAACTGGAATTAAAGCTTTATTCGGACTCTAGTCTTAACGTATATCCAACTACAACCTCGCCGGTCGCGTTCGCTTTTAGGCCGCATCGTTAAACTCTGGATGTTTCAGAAGCGGACTTAAAGCCGCGCCGCATCGTTCGCCTTGCCCCTAATCGGCAACCTGCGCCAACTGGCATGCGAGTTGCCACTTCACCTCTCGGAATAGGACTATCCTGTCTAAGACCGCAACGGCAACGAGTAAGGATTAAGGGGTAAGTTTTATGAATATTCTAAGCAGTTTCTTTACAGACGATTTAGCCATAGACCTGGGCACAGTCAACACCCTCATCTACGCGCCGCACCGTGGAGTAGTCTTGAACGAGCCTTCGGCTGTTGCGCTTCACAAGTACACGGGCGAAGTTCTGGCCGTCGGCCTGGATGCCTACAAGATGCTCGGACGCGAGCCGCAGGACGTTGAAGTCCATCGCCCAATTCGCGGCGGCACCATAAACAATTTCGATGTCACAGAGAAGATGCTGGCGGCTTTTGTGCGCCGCGTTCACGGCGACCGCAAGCGCAGAAGCCATCTGGTCATAGGCGTGCCCGGTTCCTCTACCACGCTTGAACAGCGCTCCGTGCGCGACGCGGCGCGGGATGCGAAGGCCACGCGCGTAGACCTCGTTGACGAAGGACTGGCGGCTGCGCTCGGCGCTGGCCTCTCCTTTGATGACGAACGCGCTCATCTAATCGTAGACATAGGCGGCGGCACAACCAACATAGCCATCATAGCCTCTGCCGCAGTGGTCTCTTCCGTCAGCCTGCCCGCCGCAGGCAACGCCATGGATGAAGCCATACGCGACCATCTACGCACGACTCACACCATGCAGGTGGGCGAGCGCACGGCAGAACAGGTCAAGAAGGAACTTGGAACAGCGCTGACGGTGAATGAGAATGACAATCAGGCTGAGCGCCGCATGGAGGTGGTCGGCAAAGAGTTGACGGACGGCTCGGCCAAGGCGGTTGAGATAGCTTCGGCCGAAGTGCGCGAAGCTCTTGAGCCTGTCCTGCACGACATTATCACGGGCGTTCGTCGCGTGATTGAAGATTCACAGCCGGATGTCACCGCAGACATCTATCACAAGGGAATAATCCTGACGGGCGGCGGCGCGCTCCTCGACGGCATGGCCGAACGCTTACAGAAGGAGCTTGGCTTTCATGTAGCAGTCGCAGACAACCCGCTCTCGGCTGTAGCCGAAGGCGCAGGCCGCCTCCTAGAAGAGCCTGAGAGATTGCACCGCGCCTCCATACGCGAGGACGTTCCGGTATGGCAGGCTTCGGAAGAGTTGATAGTCAACTGGTAAGGAAAAGCACGGGCACAGGGAAAGTAAAAGCCGCATGAGTTTTATGATTCATGCGGCTTTTACTTCATGGAGTCCTGCAATCTATCTTTCGGGCTTTTGTGTGACGACCGTGTCGTCTTCCGCTAAAGCTTCGGCCTCTTTGCTCGCCGGTAAAGCCTCTGCTTCATCAAGACTCCCGGCTTTGAGCGCTTCGCGGACTATTCGTTGCTCGCGGCTGTCCAGCTTTTGATAAGCTCGAACGACCTGTAGAGCCTCTTCGTCTCGCGCGCCTTCCGGGTGCGGGGCAAGAAGTATTAGGCTTGTGACGTAGAGCGCGAGCGTGAAGAAGGAGATGTAGCCCGTGGCGGGCGCGAACCTTTGCGCGTCGAGTGTCCCCAGGGAGATGCCTTCAAGCACGACGCCCGCGAGTCTTCTCAGCCAGCTTCCTTCCGGCGCGTAAAGGCTCGCCAGGAACATGTGCTTGAGCACGAAGGCCGTGCCGAAGAGCGCCGTCAGGCTGCGAAGGGTGTGGCGCGCGTCGAAGTTTGAGAACTGGTTGTTCCAGAGCGTCCACAGAAAGAAGAAGGAGAAGAGCCAAAAGAGCAGGCCCGTTTCGGGCAGGACGGAATTGAACGCCTGCGCCGACGCGAAGAAGAGCGAGAGCAGCGTCAACGTATGCGAGACGTTGACCAGGAGCGGGTAGTCGCTTCTGACCCACGCGCGAAGCTCTACCAGGTGGCCGCGCACGAAGAGCAGCATCAGCAGAACCGACAGGATGAGCGTGATAAGAGGCGGCGCTATGAAGATGAAGGCGCGGTCGTCGTAGCTGACGCGCAGGCCGCCCAGGAGCGCAACCGTCAAAAGCAGAAGCGGCAGCAAGACGAAGCGCACCAGCGCACGATTTCTGGAAGGATTACTCATCGCTTAAAAGCGAGCGCTTATCACTTGCGCTCTCTGAAGACTTTCAGTGGATTAAGGTCGTCTACGGAGCGCTCCAAGCCCTGCTCAAGCTCCGCCTTCAACTCTGCGGGCGTGTGCATCTGCAAATCGGGATCGTCCACACGAAGCCGCTCGTTCTGTGAAAGATTTATGGAGCGATTCACCGCCTCCAAGCCTTGACGAAAGAGCGCGTCGTCGGAGTAGACGCGTCCCCACCCCTCTCTGTAAAAGGCGTAGGCTATGTAGAACTGCGTGAGCGCGTCGCGCTGTTCGGGGTCTGCACGCGCCCAATCGTCGCGCGCGGCCCTGAACTGTTCGGCGTGGAACAAACTCAAACCCTCTTCAAACTTCTCCCTGTCCACCTCGTAGGTTCCGGCCATGACCTGCGCTCCCGTCGCCACTTCCTTGAACGAGCGCGGCTCGGTCGCGTAAATCCAGATGACGAAGAGCGCGTAGAGAATCGTCCACGCCACTCCCACGGATTGGATAAGCTTGTGCTGCATTGCTATAATCCCTGTTTCCTAGTCAGAGAAGCTAGAGAAAACTTCTGTCTCTGTCAACGAACGAACAAGCAAGCGTCTTTTCGCCCTCAAATCTTAATTGGATTAACCCAAGGAGACTACGAAAGTGAGAAACCCCTTCGCACACACACTCAAGCAGTTTCTGGCGGCACTCTTTGTCGTCACGCTTTTATCTACAACCTTCGTGGCTGCGGCTGCGCCCGACGAAAAGATGAAGGCCGAAGACGTGGTCGCCAAGCATCTGGCAGCCATAGGCGCGCCCGAAGCCCTGGCCGCCGTCAAATCGCGCGTCATGGTCGGCAACACCACGGGCCGTCTCAAGCTGACAAACACGCTCATAGAGATTAACGGCCCCGTGCAGTTTGCCTCCGAAGGCGACAAGGTTCTGCTCGCCATGATCTTCAACTCCAGCAACTATTCTTACGAGAAGGCTGGCTATGACGGTAAAGACCTGACGGTAGGAGTTCTGGAATCGGGCCGCCGCTCCATCCTGAGCGACTTCTTCTTCGCGCACGAGGCCATCTTCAAGCAGGGGTTGATAGGCGGTGTTCTGTCGTCAGCCTGGCCGTTCCTGAAAGCCGACGCGAAAAATCTGAAGCTCAGTTACGAGGGGACGAAGAAGGTTAACGACCGTCCGGCGCATGCGCTGAAATTCCGCAACGCGGGCGACCTGCAAGTGACAATCTTCTTCGACGCGGAGACCTTCCAGCACATACGCACCGAGTACAGGTACAACGTCCCCGCGCAGATGGGCAGAACTTCCACGGATTCCGCTTCTCAGAAAGAGAGCATCTACAGGTTGTCGGAAGACTTCTCGGACTTCAAGCCGGAGAACGGCCTGATGCTGCCGCACACCTACAAGCTGAAACTCTCGCGCGAGTTGCCGACGATAACGCAGACCCTGGACTTCGAGATGAAGCTGACGCAGTTCGCTTTCAATCAGCCCGTGGACGCAGCGCAGTTCAACCTCAAGTAGACACTCAGCGCCTGGAAGATAGGCTGATCGTGTTGAGCTTTGACGGGCGCGTCCGATTCTCTGTTGGACGCGCCAAACTTTCCGAAGAACAGTTTGATGAAGTATGATTGATGAAAACCTTGAAAGAGAGATAGACAAGCATCGCGCGACCGCGCGCACTATGGGCGAGGCTGCGCTCGAAGCCATAGGGCGCGGCGACGAAGGGATGGCGCGAGCCGCAGCCCGTCAGGCAGCGCAGTGGGCACGCGTAGTTATTCAATTGCAGACCGGAGAAAAACAGACAATACCGGAAGAGACCGAAAGCGCTAAATCGTCGGCCAGCCCTTCCGGTAAGATGATGGTTTGAGCCTTTATGGAAACTGCTATCAAGCCGTTCAGCATTCGTGATGTAGAGATTAATCCGCCGCTCATACTCTCGCCTATGGCGGGCGTGACGGACATCTCTTTTCGTCGCCTGCTCAAGCGGCGTGGCGGCGTGGGGCTGACGGTTTCCGAATTCATCTCGGTCGAAGGTCTAACGCGCAACAATCCGAAATCGAAACGGCAGATGCGCTTCTTTGAAGAAGAGCGCCCCTTTGCCGTGCAGATTTTCGGAGGTCAGGCGGAGCGCATGGCTATGGCTGCGGAGATGGCCGAAGAGGTCGGCGCGGACATTCTGGATGTCAACTGCGGGTGCCCCGCGCCGAAGGTCGTCAAGCACGGCGGAGGCTCCGGTTTGCTGCGCGACTACACTCGTCTCGAAGCCATCCTGAAAGAGATTAAGAAAAGAATCCGCATCCCGCTCACGATTAAGATTCGCGCGGGCTACTACGACAACAACATCAACGCAGTGGAGACTGCAAAGCTTGCAGAAGCCTGCGGCGTTGAGCACATAGCGCTTCATGGCCGCACGAAGGAGCAGGGCTACAAGGGTCTAGCCAACTGGGATTTGGTCAGACAGATTAAAGAGACGGTCAGCGTTCCCGTCTCAGGTAGCGGCGATGTCGTGAACGTCGAAGGAGCTTTCGCGCGCTGGCGCGAGACCCGTTGCGACGGCATCTTGATTGGCCGGGGCGCTATGGCGAACCCCTGGATTTTTCGCCAGGTTGAAGATGCTATTCATGGACGTGAAATCTTTCAGCCGAGCCTGGAAGAGAAACGCGCCGTGCTGCATGAATACTTCGACATGCTGCGCGAGGACATGCCGGAGATGGCAGCCATAGGAAAGATGAAGCAGTTGGCCGGGCAGTTCACGCGCGGCCTCAAGGGCGGCGCTCTCTTCCGCCAGGCCGTCTATCATTCCCACTCCGTAGACGAAGTGCTCAACCGCATCTCGGAATATTTCGAGGCGATGGAAGCGGGCCGACCCTACTATGGCGAAGGCAGGCCCGCAGACGTGGGAGAAGAAGCGCCCGTGCTGGATTCCTGCGAAGCTGCGACAGTCAATTCATAAGTGAGGATTCAAAAGATGGCAGAAGACATGAAGAAGTGCGCGCACCCGAAATGCAATTGCATGGTCGCGGGCGAGAAGCGTTATTGCAGCCACTACTGCGAGGACGCTGCGGATTCAGCCCCTACGAGCGAATGCACCTGTGGGCATCCGGGCTGCAAGTAGAAGCCGGAAAGCCCAACCTTTATCTTCTTTCAGCCGCGTGGTGTGGCTGAAAGAAGTCCGCAGGCTTCTCCGTACTTGAAAGGCTCGTCTGCTCCAGCGCAGCGGGCAGCGCCAGCATGACGAGCGTCAGCACCAGCGTTAAGACCACTGTCAGCTTCACGAAGCCCACCAGATTAAATCCTGCTTTTTTACCTCTCTTCATCTTCATCTATCTTCGCTTCTTAGTATCTGCGGCATCTTTGCCTGAAGCGCCGCCAGTGTTGAGCGCCACGGGCGCGGGGTAGCCTTTGCCCTTGAGCGCGGCGACCTCTATCACAATCTCCTTCTTTCCCTTGACCGTGCGCGTGACCTCCGGCACTTTGGCCGTATCTTTCTTCGCGCCCTTTTGAGCAGACGCATTCGCGTTAGCATTTGAAGTGGGCTGTTCAGCGTCCGTCCTGCCGCGAGCGTCGCGCGACATCTCCTTAAGAGCATCGAGCGTCTGCTGTCGCTCTTCGGGGCTGAACTGGTCGAGGCTCACGCCGTAAGCTTTGAGCACCTGCTGCAAGCGCTCTTCCGTGTTTGTGTCGTGGTCGTAAACGTCCCTGTAGATGTGCAGCCGCCCGTCTTCGACCACAATCGTTTCGTAGCGCAGGTCAACCACAACACCATTGCCAAGCTGTACGGTCTTCGTCTCCGTCTTATTCTTAATGTACTCGTTGACTTGCTCTTCCGAAAGAGTCGCGCCGCCTATGCGCGCAAGGATTTGGATGAACTCTTTCATCTGAGTGTTTGTCAGGCCGACGCAGCCGTGCGAGGCGAAGCCGCCTATCTGCGCGAGCGACTTGCCGCCGTGTATGAGCGACGGCAGACCTATGGGAATCTTTGCTATGCCGAGCGGGTTGGCGGGGCTTCCGGCTTTGACGGGCTGGCCCTTCTTCACTTCGCTAGTCTCTTTGACCCACGGCGAATAGGGCGGCGTCCATGTAGGGTTAAAGATTATCTGCTTCGCATCGCGTCGGCCCGTGGGCAGTGGAAATTCCGGGTAGCCTATCCCTACCTTGTAGGTCTTGACGAGTTGGCCGTTCTCGAAAACGTCCATGCGATAAGCCGGAGCGTTGACGACTATGCGCGTGTCCTTCGGCACCGAGTTGGCTTCCGCAGTCGCGCCGCCAGAATCTCCCTCTGCGGCACGGCCACCCCATCGCTCTCTTATCAACTCGGCCAGAGCTTGCGCCTTCTCTTCGCCTATGACTTCCTTGATTTTCGCTGCGGCGCTCTCGCGCGCTGCCGTCGTAGTGCCGGAATATTCATCGCCGCCCGTTTCATTCAGCTTGCTTGTTTCTTCGCGCGCAATCTTTTGAAGCTGCGCTATCTGTTCGTCCGTCAGCTTGAGCCTCTCTTTGAGCGCAGCCTTGAAGGCTTCGTCTTCATAGAAGAGGGCGTCCAGAACGGGCAGCGTCACGGGCAAGTAGTTGAGGTTCGCTCTCGTCGCGCCCGTAGTCGTAGCGTTCGTCGTTGTATTAGCCGTAGTCGTGTTGGTCGTAGTGTTCGAATTGATGTTGCCCGCAGGCTGTGTCGCGCAACCTGCCAGAAGAAAAATGAAAGCTGCAAAGATAAAGATGATGCGAAAACTTCTCATCCGGCTACTCCTTCGAGCGAAGTGATTGACAAAGCATGCGGAGCAATCTTTGTGCCTGTAAGAAAGGATTTGTAAATAAAAGGTTTTTCAGATTTGCGGGAGAAGCAGGCAGGCCGTGGTTGAACTATAAGCGAACGGCGCGGGCATTCATAAACCGTTCACTGCTTATGCTTAATTATCCGTTCGGGACGTATTCCCAGTGCCAGGGTTCGTAGAAGTATGGGCGGAAGCCGAAGCGCTCCGCGTTCTTGACGAGCCAGAGGTAGACCTTGGTTTGAACTTGAATGGCGCGGTTGGAATCCTCCGTGCTGACAGGCTCGCCGCCTACGTAGAGGTCTAGGGCGCGGCCTGTGAAGTGCGGGCTGTTGACCGCAAGCCCGGCGCGGCCCGCGTTCGGCGATTGCTTTCGCAACTGCTCCTGGTATTCGCGCGAGCGAAACGCAGAGACTATCTTCAAATATTTTTCGGATGCAGCAAGCTCACCCGACCCCGTGACGGCAAGCTTCAAGGACTTGTCCGCGACAGCCGCAGCCATCATTCGCTTGTACGCGGCGTAGGCTTCCGTCTCAGCCTTGCGTAGCTCTTCGGGCCGCATGGGGTCATATAAATCAGAGGTCGGAATCATCACCAGTTGGTCAGGCGAAGGGTAAGCCTTGTCCTTGATGCGGCGCGATTGCCAGGTGGTAATCATGACTGCGAGCGTGGTGTTATCGAGCACTCCGTTTGGCGGAAGTCCGACGCTCCTTTGCCAGCGCGAAAGCGCCAGAGCGAACGCGGCTTCCTGAGGAGAGCTTTCGGTTCCTATCAGATGACGAATCAGGGGAATGTACAGATACCAGCCCTTCTGCTGCTTGCCTCCGAAAGTCCAGCTCAGATTATTTTGAAGCTCCGCGTTCTGCTGCGCCGCCTGCTCGAACTGCTGCTCATTCTCAGTCTGCCCTTCAGCAGATGATGAAAGAGAAGCTGGCGAGGCCGCGCCTTCAGATGTTTCGGGAGAGATGTTTGAAGAGACAAGAGCGGGAGCGGGCGACGCGGTGACTACTGCTGGCAGCCCAGGCTCCGCCAGTGGCCTGCCAGTTTGCAGGCGCACTATGGCCGCCACGCCTGAGACGGTCAGAAACGAAACGAGCGCTATTAGTAAAACCTTATGTCGCAGGCGCGGCGTTCTCATACTTTCACGCTGTAGCCTTGCGTCCTCTCTGCAAAGCGCCGCGTCTTTCAACGCGCATGCTTGAAGCGGAGAGCAGGTCGCGCGGCGTCTCAATGGGAACAGGAGCGGGCGCTGCGCGCAGCTTTACCACCTCTTCGAGCAGCTTATCTTCCGCGTCACGATTTTCAGCTAAGCGGTCGCCCTGATCCAGCATGACGAAGACAATCTCTCCCGCGTCGCGCGTGTAAATGATTCCGGCGAGGCTCACCATTCCGCCGTCAACGTCCGGCGTGAGCGTGCCCGTCTTGCCAAGCACCGCACCTTCAAGAGAGGTGCCCGTGAATCTTCTGCGTAGCGTGCCGTTGTCTTCGTCCGCTATAGGGAGAATGTCCGCAGGCTTCAGCCCGTGCCGTTTAGTCTCGTCAACGAGAGCGCGCACGACCCCAATGATGCCGTGCGCGTTCATTCGATTCTGCTCGCGGCCCGAAACTGTGGAGAGTTGCACCTCCGACGGCGGAAGCTTCAATTCATCTATTAGAAACTGCTGCACGCTCGTGGGGCCGCCGACCAGATTGCCCACTCGCTCGGCTGTAAAGTTGCTCGAATGCGCGTTCATGTAAAGCAGGACTTCGCGCAAAGGATGCGAGTAAAAGACGAGCAGCATCTCGCCCGAAGGCTCGTTCATGACGGCTGTTTTCGGCTGCGGGCCATCCAGCTTCAAGGCTTTGACCAAACGCCCCGCGCTCTCTTCCGCAGACTCGCTGAAGTTGAAGCAGAAATCGGGCGAGACGTTGACGGTGCCGTCAACGCGCTTTACCCCCATGTCGCGCAACTCCCTGGCAATCATGTTTGCGGCAGCGTCGCCGAAGGTCGGCGCTCCGCCCATCACGTAAAGCTGCCCGTGAAGAATTCCCTTGTCGTCGAGCGTGCCGTCCGCGTAGACCTTGATTTCAAATCTATAATCCGGCCCAAGCCGTCGGAGAGCGACGAGGGAAGTCGTGAGCTTGATAATCGAAGCAGGGTTAAAGAGCTTGTCTGCGTTGTGCGAGGTGATGACGCGGCCAGGTTGAAGCGTCTCTATTAAAACCGCATGCGCTTCGGGGTCTTGATTATGCTCGCCGTACCAGGAGGCTATTTCAACTTCGGGTCTGATGACGGGAACGGCTGCGGCGGGCGCGCCGGTCGTAGCATTCGGCTGCTGTTGAGCCTGTTCGGATGATTGCGTGATGACACAGGAGCTTGAGAAAGAGAGAAGAATGATGGCGGAGACAAGCGCCAGAAATGACGAGCGAAGATTTATTGAAGCTTCCCGATTATTCATGCCCTTAAATAGAACCCTTGTGTACGAGCGCTTCTTTCCGTTTAACGGAAAGAAGCGCTCGCTCACTGTCTGAATACACAACACCAAACACTCCCTCAAGAAGCGTTCGGCAATCTTTATGCCATGTTACCGGGGCTTAATGAAAATCCTGCTTCAACTGATGCGCGGCGCATCGTCTTCGCGCTCAAGGCCGAGCGGGCGCGGAGTTGTGCCCTCGAAGAACCAGCTTGCGCCGACCTTCAAACGATGATGCCAGGTGGGAAGTCTGGAGGTGTAGAGAGCAAAGCGAGCCTGGCGTGCGAGCGCGCCGCCCATGGCCTTCTTGCCCGCGAGCACTGCGGCCCGCTCCGTGCCAAGACTGACGGCCTCGCCCAACTCTTCAAAGTGTTTCGTCTGAAGCTCGCGGCCAGAGAGCAGAGCCTTAATGTTGCGCGCCACGAGCGTGGCCTCCTGAAAAGCTAGCTGAGCCGTGCCAGCGAGGCTCGGAGCCGCCGCCTCGTAATATGCTATGTCTCCGAGCGCAAAGACCTCGTCGTAGCGTTTCGTCTGAAAGGTATCGCGTATGAGAATCATCCCGCGCCGCTCTTTCTCCAGCGAGAGTTCTTCCACGAGCGGGTTCATACGCACGCCCGCGACCCAGACGACGCCCGCCGTCTCAACTTCGGTCTGCTCGCCTTCATGCTCGAAGGTGAGGCTCGTTTCCGTGACGCGCACGACGCGAGTGCCCGTGTGAACTTCGACGCGCGCTTTTTTGAGCGCGTCTTCGACAAAGGTGCGAATCTCTTCGCCCATGCCGGGCACAAGTTGATCGCCCATCTCTATCACCATCACGCGCGCTTCGCCGGAGAGAGCGCGACGGCGTATGGCGTCGTTCAGGAGGTCTGCCATCTTGGAAGACAATTCGACACCGCTCGCTCCGCCGCCGACTACCGCAAAGGTCAGGGCGCGGCGAACGTCCTGCGGCGCACGCTCAGGCGGTATGCGATCCAGAGCCTGAATCATTCGGCGGCGAATCACGTCCGCGTGCTCAAGCTTGCGGAAAGGCAGCGTATATTTTTCCGCGCCCTCTACGTTCCAGAAGTTGGTCACGCCGCCCACGGCCAGCACCAGCACGTCGTAACCAAGGCGGCGCACGCGGCCCGCCACTTCGAGTTCGCGCGCCTCGAAATCAATCTCCGCGACAGCGCCATGAAGGACGCGAATCTTATCGCTCAGCAGTTCCTTGTAATTCGGAGCAATGTGCCAGGCTTCGACTTCGCCGGAAAGATATTCGTAGAGCAGTGGCTTGAAGAGAAAATGGTCTTCCGGGGTGATGAGCGTGACTTCGCCAGCGTCCCCAAGGTCAAGAGCCGTAAAGAGGCCGCCGAAGCCGCCGCCCACAATCAGTATGCGCGCCTTTTGTGTCGCCATAGCTTTCCTTTTATCAACGAAAATTTCGCACAGATGTTAGCAGATTCTATCTCTCCCTGGCGTGTAATTCATGCTCAATCTCTTCTTCGAACTCTTCGCCCTCTTCGCGCGCTTCCTCAAGGATTGAGACTCCCTTTTTGGGGAAGAGGAGCGAGAGCGTGATGGAGAGAAAGAGCACGCCGCCTATGACGCCGAGCGAGATGCCGATGGGGAACTTGCCGCCGAAAGCGTCGTTGAGCCAGAGCATCTTTAACCCGACGAAGACCAGCACCACGGCCAGCCCGTATTTCAGGAGGTGAAATTTATCTACCGCGCCTGCCAGCAGAAAGTACATAGCGCGCAGCCCCAGTATGGCGAAGATGTTCGAGGTGAAGACAATCAGAGGCTCGCGCGTTAAGGCAAAGATTGCCGGAACGGAATCCACTGCGAAGACTATGTCCGTGCCTTCGAGAAAAAGCAGCGCCATGAAGAGCGGGGTCGCAAGCAGTTTTCCATTCTCGCGCACGAAGAAGCTCTGCCCTCTAAGCCCGTGCGTCACTGGAACAAACCGCCGTAGCAGCCTCAACAGAATATTGCCGCTAGGGTCTATCTCCTCGTCCTTCGAGAAGAACATCTTGATGCCCGTGATGATGAGAAAGGCTCCGAACAGAAGTATCATCCAGTGGTACTGCATCAGTACGGAACCCATAGCTATGAAGATGGCGCGAAACAGGAGCGCGCCTATGATGCCGTAATAGAGAACGCGGTGCTGGTAGAGCGTTGGGATGCCGAAGAAGCTGAAGACCACCACGAAGACGAAGAGGTTATCTACGGAGAGCGATTTTTCTATGATGTAGCCGGTCAGGAACTCAAGCCCTACGCGCTGTGCCGCTTCAGCCGGATTAAAGCCTGGAATAGCCATCAGCCGCGCGTCCTGCGGAAATTTCCAGAGCGCGTAGTGATAGAGCAGAAAGTTGAAGATGAGCGAAAGAACAATCCAGACGGCGCTCCAGGTGGCCGCCTCGCGGAAGCTTATGACGTGCGCCTTGCGATTAAAGACGCCAAGGTCTATGGACAGGAGCAACAGGACGAAGACTGCAAAGCCTGCGTAGAACCACCAGTACTCCGCAAAAGGAAACAGATAAACGGGCATAGGGAATATTCCTCTCTCAAATGTTAATAATTAGCCCGCGTTTTGTGCTTGAAAAGAAAAAAGACCTTTTTGCGCACAATTCTGACGGGCTTGGCGCAAAAGGTCTCGATCCTTGAGCCTCGCTTAACTATCAGGCTCTCACTGACGAACCGGATTGATTCTCTGAAGCTACTCGGAGCATCAATCGTCCTGACGATTCGGTCAGACCGTTTTCGGAGAAGGTGATCTACTCCCCTTTTGTTTTTACTGGAAGCGATTCTAATCAGGAGCGCAACCCCAGTCAACACGCAAGCCCCAATCGTATGAAAATCTTGATACTTATGAAATAAGTGTAAGCCTGAGGCCAGGGCTTTAAAGGCGCTCTGTCAGCTTGCCAGTCTGATAGGCAGCCGTGTAAGATAAAACGCGTAATTCAACTTTTTGCGGTTACCGTCGGATGAACTTCAAAAGGCGGATACTGCGGTCTGGGAGGGCCATCTAAGTAGTGTCGTTAGCAAAAGAAACAAAGGAAAGAATCGTAGGGGAATTCCGCACGCATGACAGCGATACGGGTTCGCCACAGGTGCAAATCGCTCTGCTCAGCCAGCGAATCAACGAACTGACCGAGCATTTTAAGACCCATAAGAAGGATAATCACTCGCGGCGCGGCCTGCTCAAGATGGTCTCGCAGCGCAGGAGTCTGCTCGATTACCTCAAGCGCACAGACATTGAGCGCTATCACGAGGTGGTGAGCCGTCTTGGCTTGCGTCGCTAGGCTCTTCTCGAAGGAGACTGAGCGTCCGGTGCCTATCATGACGCCTTGCAGGTTAAGAGAAACGGGAGCATCTTCGAAACTCCCAAACTAAAATCAGAGCGCCCTTCGAAGAGCTTGTGAGCTGAGTGCCGAACGTGACGGCGATGACTCGTGAAACAAGTGGGCGCATACAATTAAGAGCTTACACGCGAAAGGCGGCAGGGAGCTTCACGGCAAGTGGCTCTCGCCGCCTTTTGAGGTATTAAGCGAAAAGCTTTTCGCCCAGCACGGTCTTCCGTCGCCTCACGTAGCGCCGGACAATCATGCAGGGCCTCGAAGACCAAATTCAAAATATAGAACCTTTGCGCGAGGCGAACGTGCCGCCTTTCGCGCTTCGAGCGCTCTTTCCAGGTGTTAACTGAAAAGGGGCGCAAGGTGTCGAAGGAGACAGATTAAAAATGGGAGTCAAAAAATATTTGAAAGAGTCAATTAAACTGGGCGACCGGGAATTGACTGTCGAGACGGGACGCATAGCCAAACAGGCTGACGGCTCCGTCGTCATACGCTACGGCGACACTATGGTTTTAGTCGCCGCAGTCGCCGCCCCTTCACCACGCGAGGGGATAGATTTCTTCCCGCTCACGGTCGAGTACCGTGAAGCCAATTACGCAGCCGGGCGCATCCCCGGCAACTACTTCCGGCGCGAAGGACGCCCCAACGAGAAAGAGGTCTTAACCTCCCGCCTGATTGACCGCCCCTGCCGCCCGCTCTTCACAGAAGGCTTTCGCAACGAAACACAGGTCATAGCTTCAGTCATCTCCGCAGACGAAGAGAACGACCCCGACGTTATAGCCATCACGGGCGCATCTTGCGCGCTCTATCTTTCGGACATCCCGTTCCCGAACCCCATCGCGGGCGTTCGCATAGGGCTGATTGAAGGCCGCTACATCATCAACCCGACCTATGATGAGCGAAGGGAATCGCGCCTGAACCTGATTGTGGCCGGAACGGAAGAGGCCATCGTCATGGTCGAAGCCGGTGCCAACGAAGTTTCGGAAGAGATAATGGTCGAAGCCCTGATGCTCGCGCACAAGGAGATTAACCGCCTGTGTCGCTGGCAGAAGGAGTTGTACAAGGCTCTTGAGATTGAGAAGCGCGCGGTCGAGCCTCAGCCCTTGAACGAAGAGATGATGGGCGAGATTGAGCGCAACTACACGGAGCGGCTGCGCGCGGCGCTAGACACCGGCTCGCAGGAGAAGCGTGCTTCTTACGCAGCCGTCGACGCGCTCAAAAAGGAGGTCGTCGAATCTTATCCCGAAGACCAGACGGAAGCGCGACTGATGGCAAAGCGCATCTTCGATGACCTGAAAGAGAGAATCTTCCGCGACGACATTCTGAACAAGCGCCGCCGCCCGGACGGTCGCCGCTTCTCTGAGATTCGCCCTGTGACGTGCGAAGTCGGATGGCTGCCGAGGGTTCACGGCTCCGCTCTTTTCACTCGCGGCGAAACGCAGGCCATAGTCACTTCCACCCTGGGAACGAAAGACGACGAGCAGTTCATGGACGACCTTGAGAAGGGCGAGGTCAAGCGCCGCTTCCTCTTGCACTACAACTTCCCGCAGTACTCTGTCGGTGAAGTTGGACGCTTCGGCTCAAGCTCGCGCCGCGAGATAGGACACGGCGCTCTGGCCCGCCGCGCTCTCGAATCCATTCTTCCAGATGAAGCAGATTTCCCTTACACGATTCGCATAGTCTCGGACATCACCGAATCGAACGGCTCATCTTCGATGGCTTCAGTCTGCGGCGGAACGCTTTCCCTCATGGACGCAGGCGTCCCCATCAAGCGGCCCGTAGCGGGTGTGGCTATGGGACTCGTGATGGAGGGTAACAAGTACGCGATTCTTTCCGACATAGCGGGCGCGGAAGACCACTACGGCGACATGGACTTTAAGGTCACGGGCACGCGCGACGGCATCACTGCCCTTCAGATGGACATCAAGATTGCGGGCATCAACGCGCAGATTATGGCCGAAGCTTTGGAGCAGGCAAGGAAAGGCCGCTTGCACATCCTCGGCATCATGGAGAAGACCATCGCCGAACCCAGGCCGGAGATTGCGCCTTATGCTCCGCGAATCATCCAGATAAAGATTAACCCCGACAAGATACGCGACGTTATAGGGCCGGGCGGAAAAGTCATACGCGCGTTGGTCGAAGAGACCGGAGCCAAGATTGACGTTGAGGACGACGGAACGGTCTCAATCGCTTCGGCCAACGGCGAGGCGGCGCAGGCAGCCATTGACCGCATACGCGGCCTCACCGCCGAGGCCGAAATCGGTCAGACCTACCTCGGCACCGTCTCGCGCATAGTCGATTTCGGCGCGTTTGTCGAAATCTTTCCGGGCACGGACGGCCTCTTGCACATCTCTGAAATCGCAGACCGCCGCGTCAAGGACGTGCGCGACGAACTGAAAGAGGGCCAGCAGATTATGGTCAAGTGCATAGGCAAGGAGGGCAACAAGATTAAGCTCTCCAGAAAGGCCGTGCTCAGAGACGAGAAGCAGAAGGCAGAGGCCGCAGGCAGCGCCGAAGGCGACTGAGAAAGGCCAAAGTAAGGGGCAAAACGCAAAAACAGGGGCCAGAGGCCGCAGGCCGGAGGTTAGTAGTTGATTTTACTGGCCTCTAGCCTCCCGCCCTCCGGCCTTTTTTTTCTTGACAGAAGCGGCTAAAGGCTAGTTTAATCACAGTCCGAAACTGGAATCCACAGTGCATTCGGCGTCTTTCTCTAGCAGAAAAAGGTAGCCCTGGGTGGCTTTATCACTTTTGTAAGCGTAGAGAGACGGCGGGCAGCAGTCGCCCGGAGCGAGAGAGGCGAAGGGTCAAGCAGCAGAGTGACACGATTCCCGACCACGCTCCACCAAAAAAACCAGAGCAATCCAAAATTAAGGTTGAACTGGTTTTCCTTAGAGTTCCCGCGTCTTTGATAAGAATCAAGCTTTTTGAGTGCCTTGAATGGAAGCTAACGTGGAAAGCGCTCATCTTTTCGGCGCATTCTTATCGGGATTCCAGCTATGAATAAATTGAGTAAGGAGCGCCTTACGATGCAGAATCGAGCCTTCCGCCATATCGCTCTGATGCTAGGGCTTCTGTTTGTCGCCGTTGTGCCGACGGCGCAGGCAGGCCCGGTCGCATTCGGAGATGCAGTCCAGGTCGTCAACAACCTGCAAACCGGACAAAGTCAAGACCTGCGCCTGCGAACCGTCACGCAACAACAGGGCGGCGGCCAGTCTTCAACTTCATCCAGCCAGAACTCGTCCCTTCTAGCCAACGGCGCTACGCCGCAAGAGGGACAGGGCGGGCAGGAGGTCATTGAAGAGGGCGACATAGAAGGCACGGTCTGCGATTGCGGCGAGATTTCGATTCCGGGCGGCTGGCCTAAGTGGCCTCTGCTGGCTTTGATTCCGCCGGGCATCTGCCTGACGGGCATCTGCTCGGATACGGAATGCGAGAATCCGCCTTGCCAGCCCTGCACGACCTGCGAATGCACTAACACCTGCGGTGGTGAAGTCCCCGAGCCTGCATCGCTTCTATTGCTCGGCACTGGACTGGCTGCTCTGGGAGCGGGCGCACGACGCCGCTTCTCTCGCTCGAATAAGGAAACAGACTCGGACGTAACGACGGAGGGCTAACACATCATGCGTCCCAATGAAATGAAGACCTCCCGCTATCTGGCAAAGCTTTCATTCTCGATTCTCTTCGCCCTTTCGCTCTGCTTTGTGCAGAGTGTGACCGAAGCGCGCGCGGATAAAAAGCCCGCCTACGGTCGCATCAATGTCTCTACGACTCCGGGCGGCTATCCACTGTTGATTGACGGCAGGCCCGCAGGCGAAACAACCGTGCAGGCCCGCCTGCTTGACCTTCCGCCTGGGCCGCACACGGTCGAGATAGTATTTCCCAACGGCAATCGATGGGTGCGTGAGTTCAACGTGGTGGCGGGCCGCCAGAACTGCATAGCGCTTAACTACAGAGCGCGTGCGGTCGTCGCGCCTCCGCTTCCATGTCCCTATCCCGTGAACGTCTCGGCTCCTTCGTCCGTCAGCGAAGGCGACACCATCACGTTCGCAAGCGACGTTTCTTATACCGGAAGCTCAGCCCTGAACTACACCTGGACTGTCAGCCCGCCTTCGGCCCGCATCATTAGCGGCGCAGGCACGCCCACCATCACAGTTGACACCACGGGCCTGGGCAAGCAGAACGTGACGGCCATCCTGGTGGTCGACGACGGCTCCGGCGAAAGCGCATGCCGACAGACGGCGCAGGCCGTGACGAACGTTCTAGGCGTCACGCTTCCGCCCGTAGTGGGCCGCAAGTTCGACGAGTTCCCGTCCATAGCTTACGACGACGACAAGGCGCGTCTGGACAACTTCGCCATTGAGTTGCAGAACAACCCGGACGCTGTGGGCTATATCATCACCTATAGCGGACGCACGAGCCGCGCAGGCCAGGGCGAGCGACTGGCCGACAGAGCGCGCTCTTACCTGACGCAGCAGCGCGGCCTTAATTCAAGCCGTTTGACCATAGTCAACGGCGGCTACCGCGACGCGGACACGTATGAACTGTGGGTAGTGCCGCAGGGCGCGCAAACACCGCAGCCAAGCCCGACCGTCTCTCCGAGCGAGGCACGGCCCGGCCCAGCGCAGTCCGCCCCGCGCCGCAGAAGCCGCAGAAGATAAAGGCAGTGACAAATGACGAGTGACAAGTGACGAGATAAAAGCTTCTTGCTCGTCACTTGTCACTCATCACTTTTTATTCCCCCGTTGAGCATTTCTACTTGAAACCGTTGAAGGAGGCTTTTGCTTTATGGGTGATGACAATGGAGGCGGTGGCGGCGGCGCCGGTGTGGTCGCCGTGGTTGCCATTTTTGTGATTGTGGTTTTGATTCTGCTTTATATGTTTGGCGGGCGTCTCCTGGGTGGCGGCAGCAAGACTGAAATCAAGGTGGATACGCCTGCGCCAGCATCTAAATAAGAGTCCCCAAAGAAAGACAAAAAACAGTTTTCCGAGAGAAGAGGAGCGCGAGCCTTCAGGGTTCGATGCGCTCCTCTTTTTATTTTCCGCGCGCGGGGTGTTACCATTGGCTTTTCCTAAAGATGAAGATAAAGGGACAAGAGAAGAGTGTCAGCACCGAACATTGAAACCATAGTCTCTCTAGCCAAAAGGCGCGGCTTTGTTTTTCCATCATCCGATATTTACGGCGGGCTAGGCTCCGCCTGGGACTACGGCCCGTTAGGCGTAGAGCTATCGAACAACGTCAAGCAGTCCTGGTGGCGCTGGCTCGTCTACAACCGCGAAGACATAGAGGGCATCGACTCGTCCATCATACTCAACCGCCTGGTCTGGAAATACTCCGGCCACGAAGAGACCTTTCACGACCTGCTGGTCGATTGCCGCGAGTGCAAGGAGCGCATTCGCGCAGACAAGCTGGACTTGCCCGCAGGCGTTTCATCCATACAGGAGGCAATTGAAAAGAAGCTGGTCAAGTGTCCCAACTGCGACTCGACGGACTTAACGCCTCCCAGACAATTCAACACGATGCTCAGAACCACGCTCGGCGCAGCCGCAGAGGAAGATGACCCGACGGCGCTCGCTTATCTTCGCCCGGAAACCGCTCAGGGCATCTTCATAAACTTTCTCAACGTGCAGCAGACCATGAGAAAGAAGCTGCCCTTCGGCATAGCGCAGATAGGCAAGGCATTCCGTAACGAGATAACGCCCGGCAACTTTATCCTGCGTACGCGTGAGTTCGAGCAGATGGAGTTGGAATACTTCGTACGCCCCGACGACGAGCACTTCAAGCTGGTGGACTACTGGGTGGATCAGTACGTCGGCTGGTACACGGGGCTTGGCATCAATCGTGAGAACCTGCACCTGCATGAAGTGCCGCAAAGTGAGCTAGCGCATTACTCTCGCCGCACGGTTGACATAATGTATCGCTACTTCCCTGAGCGCGCGGAAGAGGAACGCCAGTGGGAAGAGTTGATGGGCATAGCCTATCGCACGGACTTTGACCTCAAATCGCACTCGAAGAATCCTGAAACTGAAGACGGCAAGCGCATCAATCAGGATTCCACCGAAGACCTCTCTTACTTTGACGAAGCGGAAAAGAAGCGCTTTTACCCGCACGTGATAGAGCCTTCGGCGGGCGTGAATCGCTCCATGCTTGCTTTCCTGATGGACGCCTACAGCGAGAAGACGAACGACAAGGGAGAGAAGCGCGTCGTGTTGAAGCTTCATCCCGAATTAGCGCCCATCAAGACGGCCATACTCCCCCTGGCTCGCAACAAGCCTGAGATTGTCGGCATGGCAAAGGCAATCAAGCGCTCGCTTCAACCCGTTTTGCGCGCCGTCTATGACGACACGGGCGGCATAGGAAAACTCTACGCGCGGCAGGACGAGATAGGAACGCCCTACTGCGTCACCGTTGACCATCAATCGCTGGAAGACGAAGCCGTCACTGTCAGAGACCGCGACACCTGGGAGCAGGAACGAATCAAAGTCGCAGACCTTCAGGGACACCTGCTCACACGGCTCGCCAGCGCGAGAGCGGAGCAACTTGTAAACGGAGAATAATGTTGGAAAGCGAAGAAGAGAATTAACAGGATGGACAGGATAAAGAAAAAGAATTTCTTCTTCTTTTATCCCGTCCATCCTGTTAATTTCTTCCTCTCATATTCTTATGCCGATAGTTAAAAAGCGAAACGAGCAGACGGAATCCAGGCTCCTGCTTGAGTCTAACGAGCCGGTCGAGTTGCCTCCGGCAGAGATTGAAGACTCTGCCGTGCTGGTTCAGTTCGACAAGTTCAAGCCGCACATACCGGAGTTGCTTGAAGCTTTGCGCGCGGGAACCCTCGCGGAGCCTGTGCCTGTGATGCTGGACGGCTCGACCTTCGCCATACACGGCGAGACGCGCACCTTCTGGGTCAAGCTCTGGCACGCCGCACGCACAGAGATGACGCGTATAGAGCGGGCGCAGGTCATCAGTTGCTTGCCCTCCACGCGCGGCGTGCAGGTTGTAATCGAGAACGACGACGACGAAGAAGAGCCGTATGAAGACGACGATGAGTTTGATGATAATGAGTGAAGCTTTTTCGTAGAGGCCGAAAGACGAAGTCTCACCATCTTGCCGCAAATGACGCCCCACATGCCGGAAAAAATTCTTCGCCTCGCACGCGCAGTCAAACGCACGGGCGGGCGTGCGCTTCTGGTGGGCGGCTGTGTGCGCGACTCTTTGATGAATATTGAGCCGAAGGATTGGGACTTGGAAGTCTACGGCATAGAGCCTGCGGCCTTGCGCGAATTGCTTGAGACCTTCGGCACCATCAACATCGTAGGCGAAGCCTTCACCGTCTACAAGGTGGGCCACAACCTGGATGTCTCACTGCCCAGACGCGAGCGCAAGACCGGGCGCGGGCATCGCGCCTTCATAGTAGAAGGCGATCCCTTGATGACGATTGAAGAGGCTACCAGGCGACGCGATTTCACCATCAACGCCATTCTCCAAGACCCGCTCTCAGGCGAAGTGATTGACCCGTTCGACGGGCGCGGCGACATCAAGAGGAGAATCTTACGCGCCGTCTCGACCGAAACTTTCGCGGAAGATTCTTTGCGCGTTCTTCGCGCGGCGCAGTTCGCGGCCCGCTTCGAATTTTCCATTGAGCCGGAAACGGTCGCGCTTTGCTGTGCGATTGACCTCACAGACCTGCCCAGAGAACGCATCTGGGGCGAGATGGAAAAGCTTCTGCTGCGCGCACGCCAGCCTTCAATCGGCCTCAAATGGCTTTATGACCTGCGCGTTGTTGACCAGCTTTTCCCTGAGATGAAAGCGCTCGTCGGAGTGCCGCAACAATACGAATGGCATCCAGAGGGCGACGTGGACGTTCACACTCTTCTGACGGTTGACCGCGCGCGTGAACAGATTAATGACGTTCCTTATCCAAAGCAGGTGACGGTGATGCTGGCCGCGCTCTGTCATGATTTCGGAAAGCCCGCGACGACAGAGTTCATAGAAGGTAAAACGCGCTCGCGCGGGCATGAAGAGGCTGGCGTCGCGCCTACGGAGAGTTTTCTTGAGCGCTTGAACATACACACGCTGGACGGTTACGACGTGCGCGCTCAAGTGATTGCGCTCGTGCGCGACCACCTGAAGCCGGGCGAGTTTTATCGTCTGCGCGAAGAGATAAGCGACGGAGCTTTTCGACGCCTCGCGCGAAGGTGCGAGCTTGATTTGCTGTACCGAGTGGCGAAGGCTGACAGCCTGGGCCGCAATGCGCCTTGGGTTCCACGCGAGCGCTGGTTTACAGCCGACGCCCAGGACTGGTTCATACGCCGCGCCAGAGAATTAGAAGTCGAGCAGAAACCGCCTGCGCCTTTCCTGATGGGCCGACACCTGCTTGAGATAGGTTTGAAGCCAGGCCCGCGCGTAGGAGAAATTACTCGGCTTGTTTACGAGATGCAGTTGGATGGTCGCGTGCGTAATCTGGGAGAGGCGAAAGAGGCTGCGCGGAAGATGATTGAAGATGAAGAGAAGGAATGAAACTCGCGCTTGTATAGAAGTCTTGCGGCTTTTTGCCAGCCGGTGCGCGCGTGCGGTAAGATAATCGGTTCGCTTTAATCCCTCGCTTGCTACAGAAGATTTCCGTGAGGCTGAAAGCGCGTGCTTTCCGCGTCAACGATTCCCCAATTTAAGGAAGACTGAAGAATGATTGACTTTGAATTGACCGAAGACCACAAGGCCCTCAGGCAGACCGTGCGCGATTTTGCGACCAAGGAAGTTGCGCCCCGCATTAAAGAGTTGGACGAAAAGCAGCAGTTCGACCGCTCCATCTTGGACAAGATGGCAGAGCTTAACATCCTAGGCGTCTGCATCCCCGAAGAGTTGGGCGGCGCGGGCTTTGATTACATCTCGCTCGGCCTCGTCTGCGAAGAACTCGAAGCCGTTGATACATCCCTGCGCGTTATCATGAGCGTGCACACGGGGCTGAACTCCCTGACGCTCTACACCTGGGGCACAGAGGAGCAGAAGCAGAAGTATCTTGTGCCTCAAGCCAAGGGCGAGAAGATTGCCACTTACGGTTTGACTGAGCCGGGCGCAGGCTCGGACGTGGTGGGCG
>JACVRN010000309.1 GCA_014534425.1 Pyrinomonadaceae bacterium | reverse complement strand
TGCGAGAATTCTATGGGGGAGTCATTGGTGCTGCCGTGGCGAGGAAAAACATTATCGCTAAATGTCAGCAAGCCCATTCACTTGACTACTGCGGTGGCTCAATAGGATGTATGAAACTAACCATGCAAGAGCAGAAGCGACACAGGGATAGAAACGGAGGCGGATGCTATGCTCAATGTGCTAGGGTAGCTAGGTGCGTGGTACAGTACAGGAACCTCTAACCATTCTGGAGGAAACTAGAGGGCGCTCTGTTGTGAGCGGCTCGAATGTTCTGCCCGCGCCGCGCAACCGAACAGCTTGATTAAATGAAAACGTTCCTCTTATGGCCGCGTCTCGCCTCACTGCGTCGCGAGTTTGAGCCTGAGCGCGTCGCCGCTCGCCTGCAAAAGATTTTTGGGGAACTCTTCAGCACGCCGCCCGACGTTATCATTCGTCAAACCTCTACGGTCAACTTAATCCTGCTTCACTTGCCTGTTTCCGGTTGGACTCCGCCGTTCTTTGAGGAGACTGAAGAGGCTTGGGCGATGGCTGTGGATTATCCGGTCGATGCCGCAGCCGTGATGGAGAGCTACGCAATAAAGCCTCGCGAAGGGCAAGGCACGCTGCTCACGCTGGCTCACGAGTTGGAAGCGAACCCTCGCGCACTTCTACGCGAGTTGAGTCCGCCCTTTTCGCTTATCTGGTCTCGCAAAGGAAGCGATGAGTTATTTCTACAGAACGACGGTCTGGGCCAATCTCAATTATTCGAGTACAGGCGGGGCGAGTCATGGGCGCTGACAAACAGGCTCTCGGCGTTGAAGGCTCTGGACGTAAGGCTTGAGCCTGACGCAGCGGAGTGGGCCGCGCGCATGATTCTCGGCTGGTTTCCGATGCAGACAACCGGCTTCAAGCGAATCAAATACGTTGAGCCTGCGACGCAGCTACGCGTTGATGCAAGCGGCAATATCACGAAAACAGTCAAAGACGTTTTGGGTGAATGGCTGACACACACAGGCTTATCTCTCGACGATTGCCTTGAGCTTGCGCGCACCTCTCTGCTTAAACACTTAAAGGCTGTCGCGCCGCTCTGGTTGAATCCGACCGTGGGGTTAACAGGTGGTTACGATAGCCGCGCGGTCGTGGCCTCGCTCCGCAAGCTCAACCTCACGTTCCGCGCTTTCGTCAAAGGAAGCACGGAATCCAACGACGTTCGCATCGCCTCTCAGTTGGCAGGCATCGCGGGAATTACACTGGGCCGCAAGAGTGAGGCAGAGATGCCAGCCGTTGATGCTCAGGATTTGAAGCGCAGCATACATCTCAGCCTACTCTGGCAGGCTGGCTTTCTCGATACTGAAAAGTACAAGAGCGATTTCCCGTCGGGGCAAAGGCTGAAGGCTGGCGTTGTGCGCCTGATGGGCCAACACGGAGAGATTGGTCGTCGTTACTATCACCCACTCTCCGAGCAGGAGCTTGACATTCTCGACTCCGGCATCAACGCCGCCCAACTCGAAAACATATTCGCCGCCAGATTGATGATAAGAACCCCCTCCTTCATCAGGAAGAATTTAAGCGAGCAGGCGCGCGACCTCTTCATACAGGCATTTCGTCAGGCCGACGC
>JACVRN010000194.1 GCA_014534425.1 Pyrinomonadaceae bacterium | reverse complement strand
TAATTAGGCAGCGAGAGCCAATTCGTTTGAGTTGGCAATTGTTGTTCTCCACACTTTTTAAAGAGCTGCACGGAGAAAGCCCTGCATGCATCCGAAGCGAGATTCATGACTCCTGTCGAAGCCTGTCGCCCCCTTCCGAGAAAAGCCCGTGAATTATAGTGGCTCGCGGACGCTTAGGTCAAAGAACTGAAATCCATTTAAGAAGCGCCGCTTCGCGCCAGCCTCAACTATCCTGAGCTAAACTGCTTGTAACACCTGATTTGGATGTTTGAAGAGCGCCCCAAGTTGTACCTAAGACTTAGCGTGGCGCTCCGTCTTGCGCTATAATTCGGCGCTGGTGATTTTCCAGAGTCTCCTCTATCAGACAACTTCCGAAGCGAGTCTTCAAAAGAGAGCGCCGCTTCTATTTTCCGTAAGAGGTCTTTAAGTTTTATGGCTTCCAAAAATCCGGGTGCGCCAAAGCCGCGCGCGACTGCTGCTGTTCCTCCTGCTCGACGACGCCATTTCCTGCGCCGCTTCTGGCTTCCAGCCGTGCTGCTGCTGGCCCTGACCGCAGGAGGTCTGACGGGCGTGGTCATAGCCTACGAGCTTAACTACTCGCAGGCCGCCAACGAGGTCGCTTCCCTTGCGACCTATCGCCCAAGTGTGGTGACGCGCGTCTACGCAGACGACGGAGAGACTGTCATTGGCGAGTTCGCGCTTGAGAAGAGAATCCCTTTGAAGTACGAAGAGATTCCGCCCAACGTCAAGAACGCCATCCTGGCAATCGAAGACACGCGCTTTTATGACCACGTAGGCATTGACCCCATACGCATCGTAGGCGCTGTGGTGAAGAACATCACCACGGGAAGCCGCGAGGGCGGCTCGACCCTGACGCAGCAGCTAACCAAGAATCTCTTCCTCTCGAAAGAGCAGACCCTTTCGCGCAAAGTCAACGAGTGGCTGATTGCGCTTCAGATAGAGCGCTATTACACCAAGAACCAGATTATGGAGATGTACGTCAACCACATCTTCCTGGGCGCTAACTCTTACGGCATAGAGGCAGGGGCCGAGACCTTCTTCGGCAAGCAGGCCAAAGATTTGACGCTCGAAGAGGCCGCGCTCCTGGCGGGCATCCCAAAAGCGCCCGGACAATACAGCCCCACCGTCAACATGCAGGCCGCCAAAGAGCGCCGCGACCTTGTGCTTGAGCAGATGGCAAAGAACGGCTTCGCCTCGCAATCGGAAGTCGATAAGGCCAAGGCCAAGCCGATTGTTCTGGCTAACACGGTCTACTATCAGGGCCAGTCGCGCTCCACTGCCTTCGACTATCCCGTGGAAGAGATTCGGCAGTACCTTGAAGACAAGTACACTACGCGCGTCGCGCAAGGCGGACTACAGGTCTACACCTCCATCAACGCGCACGCACAGGAGAAGGCAATGGAAGTCTTGCGCGCGGGGCTTCGTGAATACGACCGCACGCACGCGGGCTGGCGCGGCGCTTATGCCAACATAGGCAACGGCGAGACGGTCACGCCGCAGATGCTTCAGAACTTCAAGCACCAGGATTGGTACGGCAACGAGTACAAGTTGGGCGAGCACTACATGGGCCTGGTCATGAAGGTTGATACGGCCAAGAGCGAGGCGCAGGTGCGCTTCGGCGATTACATGGCTACTGTGACGGACAAGGACATGGGCTGGTCGCATCGCTCAGTGCGAACGGAGTTCAAGGTAGGCGACCTCTTCCATTTCGCCATCAAGAACATAGACGACAAGAACCGCCGCTTGCAGGTAGAGCTTTCACAGGTGCCGGGCGTGCAGGGCGCAATGATGACCTTGAACGCCAAGACCGGCGAGATAATGGCTATGGCGGGCGGCTATGACTTCACGCTTTCTAAGTTCAACAACGCCACGCAAGCCTATCGTCAGACAGGCTCGGCCTTCAAGCCCTACATCTACACGGCTGCGATTGAATGGGGCATGACGCCGGACTCCACAGTCTCAGGCGCGCCTATAAAGGTAGGCGACTGGATACCGCACAACTACGACGGCTCGACTTCGAACGGCGACGTTCCTATGAAAATAGCGCTCGCCAAATCGCTCAATATACCCGCCGTTCACCTGCTGCAAACCGTGGGCATTCAGACCGGAGCGCAGATGGTTCGCCGCTTCGGCATCACGGTTCCGATGGCTCCGTACTTGCCGTCGGCACTGGGCGCGACCGAAGTTCCTCTTAACCAGATGGTCTCGGCCTATTCCGCCTTTCCCAACAAGGGAGTCCGCGTGGAGCCGCACATGATTCGCAGGGTGCTTGACCGGGACGGCAACGTTCTGGAAGAGTGGGAGAAGACGACTTACAAGGTGACGAGCGAGTACGTGGCGCTGACTATGGTTTCGATGATGCGCGGCGTGGTAGACGCAGGCACGGCTACGGGCGCGAAAGTCCTGGGCGTGCCGCTCGCGGGCAAGACCGGCACGGTCAACGACCACACGGACGTTTGGTTCTTGGGCTACACGCCGACTTATGTGACGGGCGTGTGGATGGGCTATCCGGGCAGGAAGAAGCCCCTGGGCAACGACATGACGGGCGGCCACGGCGCGCTTCCCTTCTTCGTGGCTTTCATGAAGGATTTCCTCAAAGACAAACCGAAAGAGGATTTCCCCAAACCGCCTGCGGTTCCCGAAGACATGAAGGAGTTGAACAAGCAGCGCAAGAACGAGATGAGCGAAGACAAGCTTGCTCAGGCAATGGCGCGGGCCAGCGCCAAGCGCGACGCGAGCGAATCCACCACTAATTCAAACACTGAACCCAAGCTGGAACAGGTCACGCTGCCGCCCGCTCCCAAGACGGACGACACATCCACGGGCGCGGCCAAGCCCGCAGCCGACACCACGCCCAAGAAGACCGAGCCGCCTCCGCCACGCACGGAGACTCCTTCTACGCCTTCAACCTCAAGACCCAGAGAGGTAGAGCCGAAGAAGAAGGGCAAGAAAGGCTCTGACGAACCCTAAGCAAAGAAATTAACAGGATGGACAGGATAAAGACAAAGCAATTCTGCTTTTATCCTGTCCATCCTGTTTGATTCTTCTTTAGAAATCTTAGAACAATTTATCTAAATAGAACGGCAGCATCTTTCTCCACCAGGGCCAGTCGTGATTAACATCGTGGCCCCACATCTCAAGGTGATGCGGGATGCCCTTTTCGGTCAGGATTTTTGAGAGTTGGCGAGAGCGTTCGGGGTCTTCGTATGCGCCCTGGCCTGTGGCTATGATTATGGCCTTGGCCTGTCTCAATCTAGGCAGGTGGTAATCGTCGTTGAGGTTCTGAAGGTAGCTCGCGGGGTTGTTGAAATAGACGTTGTCGTCAAAGTGCCCCTTCAGGTAAGAGCGTATGTCGTAGTTGCCGCTCATGGCTATCACGCCGCGAAAAAGGTCTGGATGACGAAAGTAAGCGTTGGCCGAAAGAAATGCTCCCAGACTCGCTCCAGTAGTCACAGGCCCCTCAGGGTCTCCGGTCTCTTCTCTTATCAGAGGCAGCACCTCTTCCGTGATGTAGCGGTCAAAGCGCGTGAGCAGTTCCGCCTTCCACTGCGGCGACGCCTGCTCGTTCAAGAGGCTGTGGCGGTTCACGCTGTTGATGGAATAAGCGCGCACGCGTCCCGCATCAATAAGGGGCTGTATGGCATCAATCAGATGAAATCTCTCGTATTCCAGATAATCTGCGGCTGCTGTGGGAAACATCAAAAGCGGGCGGCCCGCGTGGCCGTAGGCCACAATCGGCATCTCCATCCCAAGATTATGGCTGTACCAGGCAGACGTTCGGCGCTCCATTTGTCTTTACACTCTCCGACTGACACTGAAAAATTTTAAGCTACGAACAATCTGCAAATAATCTCTCACATTCAACTGGGAAGCAAGCTGCGAGAGCGGCGCGAAAGTATCAAAGACGCGCCCGCCCGCTCAACTTGACCCGCCCGCCCCCGTCTGCTATAAAACCCAATCGCGCCCGTAGCCGAAAGGTCACAGAAACCCCAAGGCTTTCGGGCGCGTCTTCCGCAGTAGCTCAATGGCAGAGCATTCGGCTGTAATGATTGATTGCAGCTTCCACAGGTGACTGTGGTTGAAAAACCGGGCGAATTCAGGGAAGCCTTCGCTAATCAGAGTTAGCATGGTAATCCTGAGCGAAGCTTGCTGAAAGGTCAGAAAGTAAGCAAGAACGTGCAGAGACTAGGGATTGAGGAGACCTGACCAATAAAATCCCACTAGCACCCGGCAACTTTTTCGCAAGTAGAGAAAGTTGATGAGATAGTCCGCCCCTATGTGAAAACATAGGAACATGCGTAACCGAAGGGTTGTAGGTTCGAGTCCTACCTGCGGAGTTAAATTTAGCGAATGGGGATGCTGCAAATTAGACAGCATCCCCATTTTTATTGAGCTTTTCGGCTTTCCATTAGCTTCGCATCCTTTACTAGAGCCGAAATTTCTGCTGCCAAGATGGTTCCTTACAGATGACTCAAATATATTTTTGCCGATTCGGGGAGTATGAGCGAGACACAAGACGCACTCTGCGTTTACTTTCCTTTGGAAGCGGTGACCTTTTTAATGTTCGCGCCTCCTGGTCGTTTCTTCTCCTATGAGCTAGTCACTCTATCACATCGTATATCCCGGTCTCTTATACAGCTTCTCTGAGTTGTTAATGATGTCCGGCTGATAGACCTTCTCGGCCCAGTCCTGCGGCTTGACTTCTTCGATGGCTACCGAAACTGACTCCTCGCCGTAATTCAAGACCTTCGTTACGTCTCTGACGATCTCCTCTGCGAGTCGAACCTTCTGCTCTTCGGACTTTCCGGGCCAGAGCTTGACGATGACGTGTGGCATTGTTCCCTCCTTAACTCTTCACGAAGTTGAAATCTCAAGATTACTCGCGTGCTCAACTCAGGCTTGATATTCTTCGTCGCTGACCTTCTCCAGCCATTCCACGTTCTTGCCGTCGAGCGACTCCTGGATGGCTATGTGCGACATCGCGGTTGTTAAAGTTGCTCCGTGCCAGTGCCTCTCGCGCGGAGGACACCACACGACATCGCCCGCCCGAATCTCTACCTTCGGCCCACCCTCGCTCTGCACCCAGCCGCAGCCTTGTGTGACGACGAGCGTCTGCCCGAGCGGGTGCCAGTGCCACGCGGACCTCGCGCCC
>JACVRN010000255.1 GCA_014534425.1 Pyrinomonadaceae bacterium | reverse complement strand
CTCCTATGCCGCGCAAAACATGAAGGTAGACGTGCAGGCGAGCGCGGGGCAACTGCCCGCCGACCAGCCGATCCCTCGGTCCGACCGTAACTCCCAACTCGCGCACATTCAATTGTTGGAGAAGGCCAGGAAGGGCCGCATCGACGTTTATTTTGAAGGCGACTCTATCACCAGGAGTTGGGGCACGAGCGACGAACAGTACAAAGAATTTCTGGCGAACTGGCGGCAGAATTTCTTCGGCTGGAATGCCGCCGACTTCGGGTGGGGCGGCGACACCACGCAGAATATTCTCTGGCGGCTCAACAACGGCGAACTCGATAACGTCAATCCGAAAATCATCGTCCTACTGGCTGGCACGAACAACGTCGGCAACAAATCTCCTCAAAGCAGCGAAGACCCCAGAGTCGCGGAGACAGTCAGGGGCATTAAAGCGATTTTAGAGGTCTGCCGACGCAAAGCGCCCCGCGCTACGATAGTCCTCATGGGCATTACTCCGCGCAACGATAACAAGGCGGTCATGCCCATCATCAACAGAATCAACGACCGGATTGCCAGATTCGCCGACGGGAAAAAGGTCAGGTATCTGAACATCAACGACAAGCTGGCTGATAAAGACGGGAGGTTGCGCGAAGGTATGGCTAATCGGGACGGCTTGCACCTGGAGGTCAGGGGTTATCAGGTATGGGCAGATGCGTTGAAGCCAATCTTCACCGAATTGCTTGGGCCGCCCGCGAAGGAAGACCATGCGCCGCCGCCTACGGGAGATCCGAGCGTAAGAAACGCCGAGCCGCCTGGCACGCATAATGCTCAATAGCTTTTCTTTCAGGATTGTCTTCTCTGATAGTATAGAATGCTGTATGCAGGAGAAGCGGATTATAACGAAGATACTGAACAAGTCGGAGGCTCCGATGGGCCGCACTCCGGCCATCGTCCTGATTGACCCGAAGTACGCTCATAACGTCGGCATGGTTGTGCGTTTGGCGTCCTGTTATGGCCTCGGTCAGGTCTGGTTCACGGGCGAGCGGGTCTCGCTGGATATTTCATTCAGGAAGCGGTTGCCGCGTGAAGAGCGGATGAAGGGTTATGCCGATGTCGAGATAATCAATTACGATTACCCTTTCGAGCAGTTTGCCGATGCGGTTCCGGTGGCTGTAGAAGTCAGAAAGAGTTCCGAGCCGCTGCATAGTTTCGAGCATCCACAGAATGCCGTCTACGTGTTTGGACCGGAAGACGGCAGCGTCTCAAAACCGCATATCAATCACTGCCATCGCTTCGTCGTGATTCCGACAAAACATTGCCTTAACCTGGCGACGGCAGTGTCAACGATACTCTGGGATAGGCAGTACAAAGGCTGGCTAGGCGGCGTAGAAGGAGAGCTTACAACGCCCGGCGAATATGAAGGCCGGGGCCTGACGGAATTCCCCGACGATATTGTGTGGTGAGCGTTGCGGCCTAACAACTCATTCAAGCCCACCCGCCTGAGCATGGCTTTTATCAAGCATGTATGTTGAGACATGCTATTATTGGCGGGCAATTAATTCGGGCACAGGGCAGAAGCGCGCTCATCCCTAGGATGAGCACATCTTGAAAGGAGAATCATATGGGCAAACGCAGTGCAGAATCTGCTACGAGCAGGCAGCGTAATCGTGCAGTTCGTCTCATCTTCGAGCAGAAAAATGGCAGAATAAAGCTCGTCTCCACGCAACGCGTAAACATGATTGCGCCGCCGCCGCAGGCCCTCACCTCCGAGCGCGTCAGCCGGGGCTCGTGGTTTGAATTGAGGGACCAGCAGGACAGGCCCGTCTACCGTCGAGTGATTGAAAATCCTTTGCAGGACATAGAGGTGGTCGCTGATGATCCTGCGCAACCGCTTCAGCGCGTGAGGGTGGAGCAGGCGCGCAGCGCGTTCTTCCTCATTGTGCCCGACATCACGGGAGCGCGAAGGCTGGCGCTGAACCAGGAGCCTCGGCAGATAGTCAGGGCAGCCTCCGCCCAGCGTGGTAAATCAGCACGCAAACCGGACGAGCCGACTTCGGTTGAGTTTGATTTCTCTAACATTGATGAATAGGAGCGTTGAGATGGGCGTCATTGACGGCGAGGTAATAGGAGCGTTTAAAATCTTAGATAACGGCGACCCCTCGGAGCGGTTCAATTTAGTGCTCGTTGCCGAAGGGTATCGCGAAAGCGAGCTTGATCAGTTTGCGGATGACGCCGACCATTTTGTAGAGGGCTTCTTCGACATAGACCCGTTCTCCGACCATCAATGCGCTTTCAACATCTGGCGTCTGGATGTGGCGTCGGATGAGAGCGGCGCTGACGATCCGGTCGCATGTGGTGGTACGGGCGCGACACCGCGAACATTTTTCGACGCACACTTTTGCAGTGGCGGTATACGGCGGGCGCTGGTCTGCGATTCGGCGCTCGTGCTCAACACCGTGAGCACGCATGTCCCGCAGTTTCACTCGGCACAGGTCATCGTCAATTCTTCTATCTACGGTGGCACAGGCGGCTCTGTCGGAGTCGCCTCAACAGCGACTGAAAACCTCTCCGGGGACCCTGTCGATTGGCGAGAGATTCTGATTCACGAGATGGGGCACTCAATCTTCGGACTGGCAGACGAATATTTCTAT
>JACVRN010000007.1 GCA_014534425.1 Pyrinomonadaceae bacterium | reverse complement strand
GGAGTAACAGGAGAAGTATCGAAGAGAAATCCCGAAGCTCCGAATCTAATCCTGCTCGCCGTGTAATTACCCGTCGCTTTCCCTTCCGAATCCGTATGGCTCAACAAAAACGGCCCGTTACTATTATCTCCACCGAAAGAGACGCTGCCGCCTCCACCCCACTCCGACATGATGTATTTAGCTGTTCCAGTCGGGCTGTAAACAGTTAGCCCTTCGCGTGGAGTCGTAGTTCCAATACCAATCTTGCCGTTTGTTTCGTAGATGGATGAATCGCCAAGAGTGCCCGCGTTATCCGTCCATTTCGCTATGCTGTTTTGTGAGCCTGTGCCTGCGGCCTCTGCGCTTGGATTAGTAGCGCTTGACTGCTCTACTGTGCTTGCAGATTGAGTAACCGTTGCGGCATTGCCGTTTGTCGTAGTCGCACTGGCCGCGCGATTCAATTCAGCGACGCCCATGCGGTCGATTGGAGACAGTGCTTCACCCTCTCTGCTGGATTCCAGCGCTGTCATTTGAGCCTGCGATAAGCTGGCCCTCTGAGTCTGTTCCAGATAGACCTGCTCTCTCTCAACTATTGTCGTGCCGTACTTCTGAGTCGAGCGGCCAGAGAAATCCTTGACTGTGACTAGAAAGATGTAAGAGCCGTCTTTGACTCTTGCTCCCTGCTGGTCTGTCAGTTGCCAGTCTATGAGATTGCCGTCACGATAGCTGGAATCAAAGACCAGGATGCCGTCTGAAGAGAAGACCTGAACTCTGGTTTGCTGGACTTCTCCCATCGAGACGTAGCGAACTTTTCCTGCCGTTGCCGTCGCCGTGACTACCGGTGAAGCAGCGCCCGTTTGCTCCTGAGCAAA
This sequence comes from Pyrinomonadaceae bacterium, assembly GCA_014534425.1. Lineage (GTDB taxonomy): Bacteria > Acidobacteriota > Blastocatellia > Pyrinomonadales > Pyrinomonadaceae > JACVRN01. The sequence continues at coordinate 76,617 of JACVRN010000007.1, read as the reverse complement.
AGTTGCGCCGCAAAGTACGAGGATTAAGATGAACGTAATAGTAGGTCGTATTGCTGTATTCATAAGAATGTACCTCACGAAATTTTGCTTTCACACACTAACGCGCATTAGCGTGAGCATTCGAATCAGGGAGCAGCCGATTTTTTTGAGCCACGCGTGGACGGAACAATTTAATTTGTGAGTAAGAGAAGATTTACTTGAAGAACGTTATTCAATCTGCGACGAAATCTCGCGTTAGTTATTAGAGCGCTGTATGAGCTTAGGAATCTGGAGTTGACTGCCATGAGCGCAAATCCGCCAGGTGTGCCCGATTCCTGGCTAGCGCTTTCACTGCTGCCTCCGTGGCCCCTGGTGCTTTCGCTTACGCTGCTCCTGCGCTCAGGAAGGAATAGAGTTGTGGACAACGTGCGCCCTGTGAAGGCATATTAGGTTGATGAAAAAAGGGCGGCTTGAGGCTTTCAGCGATGCCGTAATCGCTATCATACTGACCATCATGGTGCTGGAATTAAAGATTCCGCACGGCACGGAATGGGAAGACCTGCGCCCGCTTATTCCTGTCTTCCTCACCTACGTCTTGAGTTTCATCTATCTAGGAATCTACTGGAACAACCATCACCACATGCTGTACGCGACGGATCAGATTAACGGCAAGATTCTATGGGCAAACATGCACCTGTTGTTCTGGCTGTCGCTGATACCTTTTACGACCGGCTGGATGGGAGAAAATCACGTAGCCCCTCTGCCCACGGCAGTCTATGGAGGCGTGCTGCTCGGAGCCGCCATCGCTTACTACATTCTTCAAAGACTGATTATCGCGGAGCAGGGCGCAAACTCTAAACTCAAAGCCGCACTTGGCCGCGACATCAAGGGCAAGCTTTCGCCGCTTATTTACCTCGTAGGGATACTGATGGCTTTCGTCAATCAATGGGTCTCTAACGGGCTATACGTGCTGGTCGCGCTCATGTGGCTGATTCCAGATAAGCGTATTGAGTCCAAACTGAATACACACGCGAATCATTAAGAGGCTTGATTAAAATGTGAAGGCCGCTTTTGATAACAAAAGCGGCCTTCTTTCATGAAGAAGCCTGGATTCTATCTCAAGCCCTAATTCCGTGTCGCAATCGAGTCGGTGGTTGGAATCGCATCGACCGTCACGTTGGCAGTCGCAGTGTTAGCCGGTGCCGCGACGGTTACTGGCGCGACGTTAGCTGGGGCGATTTTAGTAGGCGCTTTTGCAGCCTGTATACGCGTATAGTAATCCTGCACGAAGTCCTTGAAGGCCCCGTGGCCCCAGCTTGTATAGAAGTCGTACTTCTTCATCTCCGCGTAGACCTGCTCGAATGTCCAGTTATAGAACTGGTAGCGATAAACCGCTCCCATTGCGCCCGTTCGATGACGCCCGCCCGCGCAATGAACGAAGAAGCTGCCCGTGGCCGGGTCGTTCACTATCTTGAGGAATGCCCGCACGGCCTCTTCCGTAGGATATTTCTTACCCGTCATTGGAATGTTTATGTATTTCATCCCTAAAGATTCAACTATACCCTTTTCATAATCCTTGGGGTCGTCGCGCAAATCAATGATAGTCCTGATACCCAGGGCTGCAAGCTCTTTGAACTCCTCTTCCCTGGGCTGCGCTCCCCTGTAGAAGCGCTCGTCCATCTGTCCGAAATTCTTGATATTGATTCTCTTCTGCGCCGAAGCCTCTTGAGCCGAAGCAGCAATCGCCAGCGCAAAGATGACTAGGAACGTCCCCACTGTGCTGCATAAAGCTTTACGTTTTAACGGCATGACATTCTTCTCCAGAGTTTAAGCGGCCAACTTTTATCCCTCAAGCGGGCGTACCCCAACCACATTTATACGTAAGAGGGATACGGAAGGCTCATCTTTTTTTGCAAATTCCACATCGGCCTTACACCAAACAAAAACGAAACATTTGTAACGCGCGCGAACATTCAAGTTAGTAGAAGAATATACGTGTGCCCCCGGTGGCGCTTGGAGGTTCTAAAAGCGCAGTGAAAACATTTTCCTTATTCGAAGAGGCGCTGAAGATTGCCCAGTCTTCCAAGGGGGAAGACCTGACAGAAGTCACATTTGTTTCGCGGCGGGATTTTGACGAGCGCGAGACCTTTACTTTCGAGACGACCGCGCCCTGCCTTGAATACGTCAGCCTGCTGATTGAGAACGCAGTGCTCCTGAGAACGCACAGGGCCGGGCGAGTGTACGCGGGTTTTGAAAAGCTCTCGACTATGGAGAGCATAGTTGACCGCTACTTGAGAATCGCGGATGTCTCGGAGCGGGTTTACGCCTTTGGCGAGCCGGACTGGCAGCCGCCGCGCCATCCTAACATGCGCCTGATAGTGCTGCCGCGCGACTCGCGCCTAGCACGCGAGTGGTTCGTCATAGCCAACTCGCCCGTGCTTAAAGTCGCGCTTGTAGCCGCAGACAAAGAGGGCGCGGCAGCGCCTACGAACTCTCAGGCCAGAAGATTTCGCGCCCTGAAAACCAGCAACCCCGCAATCGTAGAGCGGCTCACAGCAATCGCAGAAGAACTGGTAGACCTCTCGCTCGCAGCCTGATTGAAAAAAAACTTAAAAGGCTGATTCTGCCTGGAAAGTCGGCTGACTATGTGGCGACCATAGCTGTTGACATCTACTGCTAACAGGCATATCGTGTCCACGCTTTAGCAGTTTCCCAGCACGTTTATCGTCCCCGCCCAATCGCTCTCACGCCAGCCGTATATCGAACGACTGTCGTTTGGCCCAGTTGAATATTCTGCCGCCCGTACCGGCCCCTGCATGGCCGGAGCAACGCATCATTGACGGATGCTGAATGCGGGTGTCCAAAACTTCAAACTAAAAACTTATGGACGCGCTCTTCATTAAGAGCGAGTTGGCCGATGAAAGGAGTTGATGAATCATGCCGGAAGCCCCAACCCGAATCTACGTTGATAATACGCTGCCCGCCAGTAGCGACGACAATGACGGCATGGACCCTGGCCCACGCAACCCCGCGACGGGCCACGGTGCCGTGGCGTCGGCTGACAGAGCGTTCAGCCTGCTGCCGTCTTCTTGGAAAGGGAGCGCTGAGATTATCTTCGCGCCCACGAATACTCCTTATGAGATAAGTACGGAGGCGATCTATTTGGGGACACCGATTGGCCCCGGCGCCTCGTCGCTCGTGCTCCGTCCAGGAGGCGACTACCCATACAGACGCATCCTCGAAGTGACCGCGCTAGGCGGTACGGCTGACGAACTCGTTTTCAACGGCACCACACAAGAGGATGCTCTAATGGGCGGCGTGCTTAGACGCCTTACAGGCGATCAGGTGACTGGCCGCGTCGTCTCAATCCGAGGGAACACGGGCGCACGTGGTCTGTCCTTCCCGCCGGAAGAACAGACGATATACCTGCAACGACCAATGTCCCCTGCCGTCAGGATGAACGAGAGTTTCGCTGTGGAAGGGCCAAGAGTGACGCTGGTGCCACGACGCTCGTTAACTATAACGAGCCACGACGGGCGCTCACCCAATCTTAGGCTGATAGGCATCAAGATTGCGCCTGCGCCAGGAGCAGGGCTTGTATTCTGTAATGTCCGGGCGCTGTGCGACACGTGCGAATTCTACCTACAGGCCATCACGCCCCCTCCGATGGGGAGCGACGTTGTCCCTGTTCTCTTCCAAGTCCACTCCGACTCCAGGGTTCAGGGAGGAAACGTAGAGAGGCACCCTACGCGTGAACAGGCAGGCGTGTACATCCACAGCAACGTCCGCAAGAACATCGTCCGCGCCGTACGCAACGGCGTCCTCGGCGGTCATCTGACGTTCAACAATATCATCGTGCAGGTGTCGCAAGGCGGCTGGTTCGTTCCCAAAAGTCTCGAAGCCAGGGCCGCGCCCATACAAATTCTGACGGGCGGCGCTGCTCTCGCAGAGCTTAGCAGGGAAAACAGTGGCCTCTATACGGGCTGGGGTACAGAGTCCAACAAAGCCCGCGTGCGCGACGTTGAAAGCTACGACGACCAGACCCGCGAGGCCGACGGTGATGGCTTGCGAATCTTAAACGGCGGCTCGATAAACTCCCCACTGGGGCCTATCAATCTGGACATCTACGGGTGCAACCGCGACGGCATACGATTGGATAGCGGCTCCTTTGGCTTCTTTGGGGCGCCGGGTGGAGATACAGGACTGGTTACGACGGGCGAGCCAAATAGAGGATTCGGCATGAATGTCCGCAACGGCGGACGCGCGTTTGTCGCGCCCGACGTGTCGACGGCACCGGAAAATAGAAGGCTAAGGGGCAACCAAGGTGAACTCGCCTTAGAGGACATTCGAGTTCATAGGGGGTGGCAGGGGGTGACGGATTCACATCCTGAAACCAGTTCCAGGATGTCACTCGTGGGTTTTCACCACTGAGCCGCAGGCCGCGCAAGTCAGAGCCGCGAACATTAATCTTTCATCAACCGCGCCGCGCCCGCCTCCTGGCCCACCTCAATCAAGAGTGGCGATGCGGCCTCTTTTGAGCGAAGCGTGTTGAACGAGAGCTTTCCAGGCCCGGCCTGTACGCGCGAGGTCAGCACGCGGTTGACGCGCTGCGGAAGAAGTTTGGGCGCAAGCTCTGCGACGGCGTCCGCCAGTTGAATGATGTCGCCTCCGCCGCGCCAGTGCTCGCGCACTACGCGCTCGTCCGTGCGATTAATCAGGCGCAGGAGCGTCAGGGCAATCAGGTACACGTCGTCAATCTGCCCCACGAACGGAATCATGTCCGGTATCAAATCTAGCGGCGTGATGGCGTAAAGAATCGCGCCCGCAAACAGCAGCTTCTCCGTGCGAGGCACGCGCGCGTCCGTCATCAAGCGCCCGCAGAGGCTCAGCATGTTCGGCAGGAACATCAGCAGATTCTTCATGCGCCGCTTTAAATCCAGAGAGGCCATCTTTTGATTCTTCCTTTAACCTTGCGCCCTTTAATGGCTCTAGAAATCGCCCTCGCATTCCGGGTGGCCGCAGTCGCAATCAATCTGAGTGGTGTCGCCTGCGCCTTCGCAATTGGCGCTGCAATATTGTGCGTCCCCCTCGACCCTGCAATTGCAGGTCGCGTTCTTGCACGTCCTAGCCTCTTTATCGTCAGCCATGCTCATCTCTCCCTCGTTTTGAATTTGTTTTCAGAGTATAGAATGCTTCTATTCCATTGGTTAGTCAATCAAGAAAAAGTGCGCGAAAGTTAAGCACAAACTTTCGCGCACGATTCCTTTTGTGGCTGAAGGATTCAGCCGGTTTTCTACATTCGAAAGCTTTCATCTACAGGCGCGCGGCTAGCGGGAGCAGTAGCGCCCTGCCCTGACGGAGACAATCTGCCAGCGCCCGTCTCTGCGCTCGTAGTTACGCATGTACTTGTAAGGCGTGGTCGTGAAAGGCTCGCCGCGATAGCTGCCGCGCACGACCGCCTCGCCGGTCAAGCGGGCCGTGTCGCCGTTTACTGTGACCTCAACGTTGCTCGTGGCAATGGAGTCGAAGGTAACGTCAGGATTTTCCAGGAGCGCAAGCCGCCTGGTTTTATCCATCACGCCTCCCCAGTAATGCGTGAATGTGAAGTCGTCCGAGAGTATCTGGTCAAGACGCGCGGTGTCGCGCATCCTGTGAGCATCAAGGTACTGCTGCTCGACTTTTAAGATTTCGGTCTTGTCCTGACTATCAGAGGCAGTGCGAAAAGCAGTCCAGGGAGTTGCTGCCGTGACCCCAATGATAAAAGTCGCCAGAGAAACTACTAAATTAATGATGATTCTTTGCATGGCAATTTTTCTCTCCTGATGTCGGCAAGTTACCACAGCCCCGTTGCTCAAGACAAGATTTTGTTAAGGAGCGTTAACTGAAAAATCTCTGGGCCGCAAACTTTCAGGCTTTTCCGCCCCTCGCTTGCGCGGCAGCTTGTCCTAAGGTTTCGCGTCGGTTAGACTTCGCTACGGTTAGAGGCTCTCAACACCACAAAAGGTTTACCGACCGTCGACATGAATATTCTGGAACAACTGCGCCAACGCGCCGCCGCCCAACCGCAGCACATAGTCCTGCCCGAAGGCGAAGACCCGCGAACAGTCGTCGCGGCCTCAATCTGCGCGCGAGAGCGCCTGGCGCGGATTACTCTTCTGGGAAGCGAAGAAAAGATTCGCTCGCTGGCCCAGGCCAACCACGCAGACTTGGGCGGTGTCGATGTAATAGACCATCGCCGCGCAAACGATTTCGACCGCATGGCGCAGCTTTATCACGAACTGCGGCGAGCCAAAGGCGTGATGCCGGACGAGGCGCGGGCGGCTGTCTCCGACCCGCTCTACTACGGCAACCTGATGGTGCGCGAAGGGCTGGCGGACGGCTCCGTGGCGGGCGCGACCAACACCACAGCGCACACTGTACGCGCCGCGCTTCACTGCATAGGCGTCCGAGCGGGCTTCAAGATGGTCTCAAGCTTTTTCGTCATGGCGCTACGTGATGCGAGGTTCGGTAAAGACGGCGCGCTCATCTACGCCGACTGCGGGGTGGTAATCGAGCCGAACGCTGCGGAGCTTGCGGAAATCGCCATCGCCAGCGCAGACTCGTGCCGCGCGCTTCTGGACACGGAGCCGCGCGTAGCGATGCTTTCGTTTTCCACCAAGGGAAGCGCAAAGCACAAGCTGATTGATAAGGTGGTGGAGGCTACGAAGACTGTTAAGGCGCGAGCGCCGGAGCTTGAGATTGATGGGGAGTTGCAGGCCGACGCGGCCCTGATAGCTTCGGTCGCCGAGTCGAAAGCGCCTGGCTCAAGCGTTGCGGGCCGCGCAAACGTACTAATCTTTCCAGATCTGCAAGCGGGCAACATAGCCTACAAGTTGACGGAGAGGCTGGCGGGAGCGACGGCCATCGGGCCTATCCTGCAAGGATTGGATAAGCCCGCGAACGACCTGTCTCGCGGCTGCAAGGCCGAGGACATAGTCGATGCCGTAGCCATCACAGCCGTGCAGGCGCTGGCACGGGCTGCTGTGAAATAGTTAGAGAAAGGACAACCACTCTTCCCCTTAAACCAATCCAACCCTTCACGAATCAGACGCGCTCCCTTTTTCTGAGATAGAATTATGCTGTCACTACAACAAAATCGCACCATTCTGCTTTTCATAGCCGCTCTGCTCTTTTTCACATTTACAGTCGCCTCGCAGAACGCGAGCGCGCAATCGGGCAGGACAATGCCTCGCCCGACTCCGACTCCGCAGGAGCGCGAGCCGCAGGAGCCTATTCGCGTTTTCACAGAAGAGGTTCGTCTTCCAATCTTCATCACGGACAGCCAGGGCCGCTTTGATCCCACGCTTGAGCTTGAAGACATCATAGTGCTTGAAGACGACGAGATGCAGGAAGTCAGGAGCATGCGCCGCATCCCCGCGAACGTTATCCTGGTGCTGGACACAAGCGGCGGCATAAATCCGGCCATGCGAACCAACACCACGCGCGACGTTGCGCTCGCGTTAATCTCAGCATTCAAGCCGGGAGACCAGTTGGCTGTGATGCAGGCGGGCGACCGCGTAGAGACTTTGCAGCCCTGGACGAGCGACACCGAAGGCTTAAAGAAAGTTTTGAAAACGAAGCTCTCTTCCGGTAGACGAAAGCGCGTCTCGGAAGCTCTGATAGAAGCGGCCCGGCAGTTGAAGAATCAACCCGCAGGCAGCCGTCACGTAGTCCTCATCACGGACGGAGTTGAACCGAGCGGTACATCTTACCTGGAAGCCGTGCGCCAGTTGAATGCGGCGCAGGCGACCGTCTACGTCATAAGCTACACGGCTATGGGGCGCGAAGCGATTAAGAGCATCAACTCCGGCGTGGTCTGGGGCGGGCCGCCGCCGCGCACGGCCAACGACACGGCCAGGGAAGCAGACCCGACCATCCCTGTGCCCAGGCCCAACATCAACATCGCAACGATTGACACGGACAAAGAGATGCGACGCAAGCGCAAAGAATATTCGGACGCGACCCTGAAGAGCGAAGAGCGCTTGACGATACTCGCGGAAGAAACTGGCGGTCGCATTCTTCTGCCCATGTCGGAAGCCGAGATGCTCAGAGAGGGGCGCGAAGTCGCACGCGACATAGGCGCGCAGTACGTAGTCACCTACAAGCCGAAGCGCCCGTTAGCTTCCTCAAAGGCTGGAGAGTACCGCCGCATCAAGGTAGGGCTTCGCAGGCAGGGCTTAACGGTTCGTTCTCGGAGCGGCTACACAGTTCCCGCTCAGCAATAGCCGGAAAGCGATATTTCTCTTTAGAAAAAATTTTGAAAATATCTTTCGGGAGGCCACCGGCTGCGCTTCCGGCGTCACCGCTTTTTATGCTCGCAGGGAATAAGTGCGGGGCAGTTTGCCCACCGGAAGCGGAAAAAAGCAGCAGGGGCTTCTCAAGTTTAAGAAGCCCCTGCTTTTACAAAACCCTCTTTTGCGGGTTCCCCTAGCTCGCAAGCGCGGTCAGGTTCTCTTTCAGCATGGCCGGGACGGAGCGGTGCGCGGGCTGCGGCACGTCGTCCTGCTTTTTTATCAGCGAGCGACGGCGAAGGTCGTCCCAGTCTTCGCGCGGGACACGCTTGAAGGCTTCTACCACCTGCGGGTCGAACTGCTTGCCCGCAAAAAGCCCTAACTCTTCGGCGGCCTGCTCGTAAGGCTTGCCCTTGCGATATACACGGTCGCTCGTCATTGCATCAAAAGCGTCCGCGACCGCGAAAATACGCGCATTGAGGTCAATCTCTTCCCCGCGCAGGCCCAAAGGGTAGCCGGAGCCGTCCCATTTTTCGTGATGCTGAGCCACGACGCGAGCAGCGCCCTCCAGAAACTCTATCCCGCGCAGTATGGCCTGCCCGTGCAGGGGGTGCTGGCGCATCTTAACCCACTCTTCCTCAGTCAATTTCGCGGGTTTGCGAAGGATTGCGTCGGGGACTCCGATTTTCCCTATGTCGTGCAGGAGCGAGCCGAACTCCAGAGACCTCATCTGCTCGGCCTTAAGCCCAAGCTCTCGGCCAAGCCTGAGGCTGAAAGTGACGACGCGCTCCGAATGGCCGTGCGTCTCTGCGTCGCGCGTCTCAAGAGCATGCGCCAGCGCCTTCAGCGTCGCACGATAAGCGTCCTCGACAGAAGCCAGGGCGTCGTCCAACTGCTCCGTGCGCTCCCTGACCAGTTCCTCTAAATGATTCTCGTAGAGACGCTTTGCCACGCGCAGGTCGTGATGTTCGAGGGCGCGTTTGACCGCCGCCTCGACCTGTCGTAGGTCGAAAGGCTTCATGATGTAATCGAAAGCGCCCGCCCGGAGAGCCTTGATGGCGCTCTCTATAGTCTGGACGCCGCTAATCATGACCACCACGGCATCGGGCGCAGAGGCCAGGACTTTCGGCACCATCTCAAGCCCGCTCATACCGCTCATCATGATGTCGCTGATAATCAGGTCGAACTCTTTAGAGCGTAAAAGCGAGAGGGCTTCTTCAGCCGAACCAGCCAATTCGCAAAAGTAATCACCCGAGAGCAGCGCGTGCAGGACTTCCCTGATTTCCGGCTCGTCATCTACGACAAGAATGCGTGCTTTACCCCTGTTTTCTTCAGGCATAGCTTAAACTCCATAAGAGGCGTCTTCGACTTGGGGGTTTGGAAAGATTGACGGCGTTGTAGGAGAAGCGCCGATACTCGAAAACACCTACAAGGTTTACTTGAGAGAATCTAAAAGCGGTGACCGAATTGAAAGTGGCCGCCCCCGTCGGGCAGGCTCAATCATTGTACAGCCATAAACCCGCTTCGGCCAACACCTTTTTACAAACTTACGCCCTTCCAGGCACCTCAACAACTCAGCAACCCCCGTGCCACCACGGGCCGGGTTGACGTTAGCGCAGTCACACATCTATGATGTCAAACCTCACATCTTCGTCTAGTGGGCGGGATGCAAAAGTTCGGCAGACTTGATATATTTGGTTTATGCCAGAGTGGCGGAATGGCAGACGCGGCGGACTCAAAATCCGTTGCCCGCAAGGGCGTGTGGGTTCAAGTCCCTCCTCTGGTACTCAACTTAGTTTATGAGCCAAACTCTAGCCGACGATGCACGGAAATATACGCTCCTGTACTACACGCCGGATGATGCGGACACCGGCAACCCTCCCTTTAAATACAGGTCTTACTATCTGGCAGACGCTTTGGAGGAAGCCTGGCGCAATCATGAGGCGGGCGGCAATGTCATCAGCATAGTGCAGGAGCAGAGGGTCATACTGAGCAGCGAAGAGTTGCTGGAAACTTTCGCGCGAATGGCGGAGATGATACCTCTCACACCGGAGCGTGAGTTAAGAGAGATTGCCGAACAGGTCGTGCGCGAAAAGGGTAAAGCTTAGGCCCGCTCTCTGAACATAAAGCAAAAAATTATCGGTCACCGAAACTCTATTGAAGAATTCGGCGACCGATGTTTTTTTTGAGACCGAGCCTCAACAGGCTCGCCCTGCTACCGGAACATTCCCCTAGTATCAGGGAGCACCGAAGCGCTTCCTGTACTCGACAGAGTAGATGAACCCGAACATCAGGTGATGTATGTCTCTAGGCCCAATGCCCTGGCCCGGCTTACCGTTTGTAAAGACATCTACCCAGTCGTTCCATCCGATTAGATTCGGATCGTTCAGGTTCGGGTCTCTACGCAGGTAAGCGAAGTAGAGCATAGTCACTTCACCACGGGTAAAGTACTTGTCATAGACAAGCTGCTGCTCTACGAACGCCTTGAGAGTCTGACCGACCGACAATGTTCCAGCCGCTCTCAGGTTGATTAGCTCCTGACGACCATACTGCTGCGGCTGTCCTGGCAGAGTTGTAGCCGTTGCGGGCAAGGTGACGCCTGCCGCCTGCTCCAACTTCTGTATCAACGTGGCGGCCTGTGACGGCAGCAACGCGTCGCTGAAGCGATTGATGAACTCAGGCTTGCTGGTGAAATCCTGCAAGTAATCCTGTATGTTCTGCTGCTGCACGGCTGGCGGTATGTTGAAGCCGGAGAGCGTAGCCATGTCAGGAATGAACTCTCTATACAGAGGCAGCCTGCCCATACCTACTTCGAACAGCCTGTGTATAAGGAATCCACTGTTCGTAAACTCCACAGAGCCGAAGAAGCCGTGCGCGACGTGCGCCCTGTCACAATTGAGCGGAGCGCCGAGGAAGCCTTGCTGCGGCCCGCAGTTGTTCAGGGTGTTAAGCCAATCCGTGAACCCGGCTGCGTCTGCGTCTCTGCCCAGATTATCCAGGTAGTTCTGCCGTACGAAGAAGGAATTCGCCAGATACGGATTAGTGAGTCCGGTCGGCGCGACCGTATCGTCATCCTGGATGGTGACGAGAGCCTGGCTGTTAAGCCCTAAACTCGTACCCATAGGATTGAACAACTCTATGCTGAATTGCTCGGACGGCTCCACATACCTGTCATTAACAATCGGGATGTTAATGGTCTTGGTGGTCTCTCCGGCGGCAAAGCGCAGGGTAGCACCGACCAGTATGTAGTCGCAGCGCTGCGAAGCAAAGCCTGTGTTGTTCTGGTCGCACTCGTTGCCTCCGCTATTATCGGAGGTGATGTATTTGACCGTGGCCGGTAGAGAAGTGTCTCCGGTTCGCACGACATCAACGGCGAGCGAAGTGAAGCCCTGCGGCGTGTTGTTCAAGGCTTCGCTGATGTTGTAGGTGCTCTGCGCGAACTGCACGCCCGGAGCATCATCGTTAGTGATAGTGCCGACACCCTGAGCGTCTGCGAGGTTCACGTTCTGCGGATTACTCAAGTTCAGCGTGAACGTCTCGTTCGGCTCGTTCGACGTGTCGCCGTTGACAAGCACCGTTACGGTCTTGCTGGTCTCGCCTATGTTGAAGGTCAACTGCCCCGTTGCAGTCTGATAGTCGCTCGGCGCTGTCGCTCCATTTGGCCCCACTCCATCGGCAGTCGCAAAGTCCACCGTCACCGCGACGCTGCTTGCGGCAGACAGCGAGACTGTGAAGACCGCGTTCGTAGTGCCGGAGTTCCCTTCCGTTACAGTCACATCGTTGACCGACACGGTCGTCTGTATGCCGACCTGCTGCCCGCCTGCGAGCGTTCCGGTATTGGCCGTGAAGTTCGCGCCTCCACTGTAGTCTGCCGTAATCGAGTGATTGCCGGCAGTCAAAGTGTTAGTCGAGAAGCTGGCCGCTCCACTGCCATTTAAAGCCACGGGCGCGCCCGCGTTCACTCCGTCCACCTTGAACTGAACAGTGCCGGTCGGAGTTACTCCGGTTGCATTAACCGTCGCCGTAAACGTCACGTTCTGTCCAAGACCCGACGGGTTGGCAGAAGACGTGATGGTCGTAGAGGTAACTGCTTTACCTATGCTGAAGCCCTGCTGTGTGCTGGCAGAGTTGAAGTTCGCATTACCCGATTGAGTTGCTGTGATGGTGCAGTCGCCCGCTCCGGTGATGTGAACCATGTTGCCTGTGACCGTACATGCGCCCACGGCGCTGAAGGTGACAGACAGACCGGACGATGCTGTGGCGCTGACGGCAAAGTCTGCGTCGCCGAAGACCTTGTTCGAGAGCGCGCCGAACGTGACAGTCTGGTTGGCCTTCCCTATGGAGAAGTCCTTGCTGTCGTTGCTGCCGTTGTGGTTGGCATCGCCTGCGAAGGTAGCCGATGCGGTGTAATCACCGGCGTTCGTAGGCGCGGTCGTAGACGGGCCGTAAACGGTTCCGTTGCGACCCACGTAGCTGACCGTCAGGCTCTGGTTGAGACCGCCCGCGCCGGTAGCGGCTGCCGTGCCGCCGTGCGGGTTGTTGTCAAAGGTAGCGTTGCTGACGGTGACAGTCGTCGTAGAATTGGCCTTCGCTACTGTAAAGCTCTGCGGGACATCCGGCGCAGCGTTGAAGTTGCCGTCGCCTGCCTGTGACGCATTGATGGTGCAGAGACCTGCGCCCAGTATCGTCACCGTGTTGCCACTGACGGAGCAGATGCCCGGCGTTGTGGAACTGAAGGTGACGGGACTGCTTGAGCCTCCGCCCGTGGCGTTGACCATAAACGGAGCGTCGCCAAACGTCTTGCCCGCCAAAGGCCCGAAGGTAATCATCTGATCAGCCTTCGTATTGGTCAGAGCAAAGTTGGTGGAAGGCGAGCCGCCGGTCAGGCTCGCGGTCACGTTGTACGGGCCGCCCGCTATGGCGTTCGCCGTAAAGATAGGAGCCGTCGCCACTCCGTTCACGTCCGTCGTGACCGTGGAGCTTGCGGCGAAGATGCCGCTAGCCCCTGCGCCTGGTGCCGTGAAGGTCACGGAGACACCGCTCACAGTATTGCCGGACTCTGTGACCGTAGCCGCCAGTTGCGTGGCGAACGCATTGCCTATGACCGCAGACTGCGGCGTGCCAGCCGTGGCCGAGATGCTGTAATTGACCTCGACTGCGCCCATGTCAACCGTGCCGACGAAGCGCGGGAAGCCTGCGCCGCGCTGGTCTGTGGTCAGAGCCGGAACGGCGGCGTTGGTCAGAGTGTTGCTGCCCGCGTTGATGGCCTGGCTGCCAGGCAACAGCAGATGCGTCTTGGTCAGTCCGCCGTTGAGGGCCAGCGCCCCAAGCTGCGGGTTCTGGTTCAGTATGTTGCCTCCGAGGTCGTTGATGGTCGCCGTGCCCGGAGTCTGTATCAGGCTGTTCTGCGTGTCGAACGTGGCACCGCTTAAATCATCTGCGGTCGCGCCCGTGCCCTTGAAGTTGCCCGCCACTATGGTATTGCGGAGCGCTATAGAGTTGCTGCTTACCTGCTCTATACCGCCGCCCTCACCCGGCAAAGCGTTGTCATTGTCGGAGCGGTTGCCAGTGATTGTGACGTTCAGCAGTACTCCCGTCGAATTGCCGCAGTGGTGTATGCCGCCACCGCCGCCATCAGCCTTGTTGGCGCTGATGGTGGAGTTGTAGATGGTCAGCGTGCCGCCGTCACTATCAATCGCGCCGCCGTCGCCGCCCACACCCGCCGCCAGCTTGGCATAGTTGTTCGAGAGGGTGCTGTTCCTGATGGTCAGCGTCCCCAGGTTGTAGATGCCGCCTCCGTGACCGCCCTGGGCAGTGTTGCCGTCAATGGTGCTGTTCGTGATGGTCAGCGTAGCGCCTGTGTCATTGTAGATACCGCCGCCTAAGCTACCGTTCGCGTTGTTATCTGCGACAGTGACTTTATCAAGCGTCAGCGTTCCGCTATTTCTGATGCCTCCGCCGTTGCCGCCCGAGTCACCATTCTTGACCGTCACGTTGGAGATATTGACCGTGACGCTCGCAGCTATCTCGAAGATGCCCGAGGTCGAACCACCGTCGATGGTCAGAGTATTGTCGGTCGGCCCAACGATGGTCACGCTGTCCGTGATTTCGGGTAGCGGCGATCCGGTGAGCGTAATCAGCGCGGCCCCGCCGGACGTGAGAGCAGGCGCGAAGGTAATCGTCTCGGCTGCTCCGCCGTCCAGATTGGCTGCCTTTATGGCTTCTCTGAGCGTGCAGCCGTTGCCCGTGCCGAAAGGCGCACAGGCACCATCGTCCGTATCATCGGTCGAGTTGACCTCGAAGGTGGTCGCGGTGTCCTGCTGGTTAAGCACATCGTTGTCCGTGCTGGTCGAAGCGGCGCTGAGGTTGCCCGCGCCGTCCTGCGCGGCGTTCGCGTTGACGCTGGCCGTGACGTGGCCGGACGTGTTCATGCCTGTGATGGCTACGTTGTAGGTCGTGTCATCCATCGGCGCAATCTCGGTCACGGTTGCTGTGGTCGCGCCCGCGCCTGAGAAGCTGACATCCGCAGAGTCGAAGCCCGTCACAGGCTCGTTGAAGACCACCGTGAAGTTGATAGTCGCAGCGTTCGTCACAGGGTCGGCCTGCGTCGAAGCCTGATTAATCGTCACGGTCGGCCCGACTGTGTCGTAGGTGCGGCTGAACTGCGTGGCAGCAGTATTACTGTTGCCTGCTCCGTCCTGAGCCACGCCCGCGCCAATGTCCGCCGTCACAAGGCCCTGGCCCGTAGGCACAAGGTCGAATGTGTAGTTCGCTCCGCTTCCGGCGAAGTTGCTCACCGTGCCGTTGCCAGCCACGATGTCGCCCGAAGTAAAGCCTGTGACGCTTTCGCTGAACGTCACCGTCACTGGAATCGGAGAGGTGTTGGTCGGGTTAGTAATCACCGAACTCATAGAGACGCTCGGAGCATCGCTGTCGTAGGTGCGGCTGAACTGAGTCGCGGCAGTATTACCGTTGCCTGCTCCGTCCTGAGCCACGCCAGCGCCTATATCCGCCGTCACAAGGCCCTGGCCCGTAGGCACAAGGTCGAATGTGTAGTTCGCTCCGCTTCCGGCGAAGTTGCTCACCGTGCCGTTGCCAGCCGTGATGTCGCCCGAAGTAAAGCCTGTGACGCTTTCGCTAAAGGTCACCGTCACTGGAATCGGCGAAGTGCTCGTCGGGTCACCGGCTGCCGAGTTCATAGCTACTGTCGGCGGGTCTGCGTCTACCGTAAAGGTAGCGCTCGGGCCTGCCGCGCCAGCCGTATTACCAGCCGTATCGCTCGCAGTACCGGTGGCAATCGAGATGCCCAGCGTGCCTGTGCCACTGAGACTGCTCAGTGTGACCGTGCGAGTGACAGTGCCGGAGCCAGAAACCCCAGCCGTAGCCGTAGCCGTGCCTGATGTGTTCACCGCGACATTAATATCGGCCAGAGTAACCGCGTCAGCGCCGCCATAGGTCACCGTATAGGTCACTGTGCCGATGCTTGCGTTAGCGCTCGATACTGACGGAGCGCCGATGTTGATTGTCGGCGCAACCGTATCAATCGTCACAGACAGACCTGCTGACACGGGGCTTGTGCCGCCGTTGACCGTCTGCCTTGCCGTGAAGGTGTGCATGCCGTCCGCGACAGGCGTGCCGTTCGGGACGACCAGTTGAATGCTCGTGCCCGCAGCCACGCCCGAGACGACCGGAATAGGATTGCCGTCAAGCAGGAGGTCAACGGTCGCGCCGTTTGTCACACCCGTGATGGTAAAGCTCGGAGTGTTGTCGTTGGTGATGTTGTCCGTGTCGCTCGCGCCCGTATCTGACGCTGCGTCAAGGTCTGGTGCGTCGGACGGAGCCGAGGCTTCGTACGCGCCTATGTCATCACCGTCTGCGCCGCTAACACTGACGTTTGCCACGTTCGGATTATCTACGGGGCGCGTAAAGTTGCGCTGGTCAGTGGTCTTATTCGTTTTACCCTTGTCAATGGCCGGGCTGCCGTCGAGCAGCGCGTGCGTGTAGGTCGGGCCACCGTTGTTCGCAAGCCCGCCCAAGACAGGGTCAACGCCCGTAATGTTGTGCGCCGTCGTGCCGGTAAAGACTACCGTGCTGTTCTCGACCAGGTTGTAGTCATCCGATTGGAACGTGCCCGCTCCAGAGAGGTCCGGGCTGGCGGTCGCGGTATTGTTCGCGGCGATGGTGTTGTCCATCCGAATAGTACCGCTGGCGTTGTAGACGCCGCCGCCGGACGCATCCGCCGAGTTGTTGGCGATGGTCACGTTATTGAATATTACATTGTTTATGGTGGTGGCATTGTAAAAGCCTCCGCCAAGACCGACGCCAGCGACGTTCGCAGTGTTGGTGCTGATGGTGGTGTTGCCTATGCCCATGTCACCGGTATTGTAGATGCCGCCGCCCTGCAAAGAGGCAACGTTGTTGCTGACGGTACTGTTGTTGAGGTTTACGACGCCGGAGTTCAGTATGCCGCCGCCTGTGGAGGTGGTGGTGTTGTTCTTGACCGTGACTCTGTTGAGGAATATCTGGCCTGCGTTCTTGATGCCGCCGCCGCCTGTGGCGTCGCCACCGTTGCTGATGGTCAGGTCGTTGATTTTGGTGTCGGTTACCGCGCTCGTGATGTTGAAGACGCGGTATTCCGTCGGGTCGCCCACGGTTGCGATCTTACCCTTGATCTCTAGCTGATTCGCGCCCGGCCCGTTGATAGTCATGTTCTTGTCTATGTCGGGTAGAGCGCTCGCCAGTTGAATCGTTCCGGTAGCCGTGATGGTGATGGTGCCGCCCGGACAGATGTTCGTGATGGCATCACGCAGAGAGCCACTGCCGCTATCGGCTGTGTTCGTCACGGTCGCAGTGCTTGCACAGACAGCAGTGTTGACGTTGCCCGTGCTGTTGTTGGCGTTGTTCGCGTCCGCGCCGTTGGCGTTATCGTCCGCAATGGTAGCGACGTTGGTAATCTGGGTCGTGCCGCCTGGTACGGGGCTAACCACCGTGACAGCGAAAGTAGTCGAGCCGCTTCCGCCGCCGCCTGCGAGCGCGCCGACGGTCTTGGTGCAGGTCGCGCCCGCAGCACCGGCTACAGGAGTACAAGTCCAGCCCGGAGTCGCTACTGCGTTGTAGACGGTGTTGGCCGGAACAGTCTCAGTCAAGACGACGCCCGTAGCTCCCTGAGTACCACTGTTAGAGTAGTTGAGCGTGTAGGTTATCGTCTGACCCGCCGAAGTGTTGGCGACATCCGGCGTCTTCGTCAGCGCCAAATCCGGCACCGCGTTGAGCGTATCCGTATCCGAAGCATTAGCTGTCACGGCTGAAGGACTGTTCGTGCCGTCGTCCGTAATGCTCGCATTGTTGACGATGTTTGCGAGACCCGCCGCCACAGGGTTATTCACAACGACAACGAAAGTGGCTGAGCCGGTTCCGCCGCCGCCGGCAACTGCGCCGACAGTTAGCTTGTAGATGCCGGAGCCTGACGGAGTCTCCGTCCAGCCTGCAGTGCTCGCTCCGGCGTTGAAGGTCGTGCCAGTGGGCACAGTATCCGTCAGCACGACACCCGTCGCGTCCTGATTGCCGGTGTTCGTGTAGTTGATTGTATAGGTCAGCGTAGAGCCGGGCGTAGTAGATGTCACGCCGTCAGACTTCGTGAATGTTCCGAAGGCAGGCGCAGCGTTAAGCACCGTGTTCGTGTCACTGGCGCTGTTGTTGCTCGTGTCAACGTCAGGCTCGTACGCCCCGTCGTCGGCTATGCTCGCCGTGTTGGAGATGTTGTTCAGCCCCGCAGGTGCCGGATTATTTACCGTCACTGCGAAGACCTTCGAGCCGTTTGCCGAGTGAGCAAGGCTGCCCACGGTCAGTTTATAGATGCCGGAGCCTGACGGGGTCTCTGTCCAGCCCGCGTCGCTTCCGGCTGCGTTGAAGGTGGTGCCGGTCGGCACTGTCTCCGTCAACTGCACGCCCGTAGCCGCGCGGCCAGGATTCGAGTAGTTGATGGTGTAGCTCAGCGTTGAGCCTGGCGTGGTCGAAGTCAGGCCGTCCGTGACGCTCGTTACCGCCACGTCTGTGCGCGCAAGCGGCGTAACGGTCGCATCGTCAGCAGCGACGGTGTCAGGATCGTTCGTCGGCGTGTTGGCAAAGCCCGTCACCAGCACTGACCCTTGCGTCTGAACCGAAGTTGTAGAAGCAGGCGTCAGCGAATTATTGACCGTCACCTGGAACTTGATGGTCACAGCCTTGCCGGTGGGCAACGTGCCTATGACTACATCAACCGGTGCCGGAGGAAGCGGCTGAGGCTGGAGCGTCGTGGCACTGTTAAGCGCGTTGCTCTTATTGCCAGCCTGCTTCTTCGCGCCCTCGTTATTCGACAGCGCTATGAAGTGCGAGCCTGAGAGATTATTGGCGTGAGCGCCTGCGGCCTGACCCTGAGCGGGCAATCTTCTCTCGCCCATCGTCAGGTAGCCGTACATCAGGTTGTCGCGGTCTTTCTCAGCGTAGGTGTCATCGAGTCTCAACCTGTGGCCCATCTCGTGCGAGATGACGGTCAGCAGGTCTATGCGGCCCGCAGGCGCTGCGGTCGCTTCTGTGTAGCGGCGCGTCGAAGAGACGACGTGACTAAAGACCATGTCGCTCGCCGCGTCTGCGCCTATATACCAGCCCTTGCCGCCCGCGTCCACGTCAACCTGTATGCGGCTGCCTGTGGCTTCGCCCAGGTATGAGCTTGAGAGGTTGGCGACTTCAAAGCGAATGCTGCGAAGGGTCGCGCGCTGCTCGGCTGTTAATCCTGTAGCCTCCCAACGCTCTATGGCTGCATTGACAATCGCGTCTAGCTGCGACTGCGTAAGCTCGCCAGCGACCATGTTAGCCGCCGGAGCAATATTGATAGTCGCGCCGCTTTCATTCGAGACGAAGGCTCCCGCCTCAAGCGACGAGTTGTTCTGAGAAGAAGCTAAATCAAAATTGGATAGAATGGATGGCGTATTAATTAGAGCTTCGACACCACCTTCTGCCAGCAGCAGAGGCGTGGTGCAAGCCGCGCCGCCTGTAATCTGGCTGCCGTTGAATACGGATGCCAGAACGGGCGATGCGCCGCCGACTAAATTGAAAGTATTATTGCCTGTGATGAATGTTTGAGCCGCAGCCGCTCCGCTTCCGCCCATGCCCGGAAGACGAGTCGTCGTAGAGTTCTTAGTATTTAAGTAGATTGCCGCAGCCGACCCGTTGATGTCCCAAGTCTTACTGGCCGTGTCCTGAATTGTGTTCTGATTGGGCGAGACGCCTATGTTGAGACAGGCGGTCGTCGTCGAGCCACTGTTAGCGCCGACGTTGAACAACATGGCGTTGCCCTGCGAGTTGATGCCCGCCGTGTTGCCAGGCTCGCGTATGGTGTTGCCGATGATGGTGGCGTCCAGCGTGTTGCTTTGCGTGGAGCCGAGCGCGATGCCGTTGGTCTCAACCTGCTGAATCGTGTTGCCCTGGATACGCAGGCTCATTGAACCCGCGAGGTCTTTGTCGAGGGTCATGCCGTCGCAGCCGCCGCCCGTCACCGCGCGGTTACAGGCAGAGCCGAGTGAGCCGCTAGTGCCGATGGTGTTGCCCTGTATGATGCCCGTCAGGCTGCCTGCGGCGCTACTGCTGTTGCTGAAGTAGTCAATCGATTGCAGCCCCGCCTTCGTCATGGCGCTGTTGTTCATGACATCGAAGTACACGTCGCCACTGCCGCTATTGGAGATGAAGACGTGCGCGGCGTTCTCGGATAAATTAGTGCTGTTATGAAGACTGCTGTGCGTGCCCGCAGTGCCGACGTTTGCCGAGCCTGTGACGGCGACAGCAAGACCGTTGCCGTTGCCGTTCTTAATAAATGTAGATGTCCCTATGTCTATAGACGAAGTGGAAGTGCCCGCCAGTTCAAGCAGCATGCCCTGCTGCGACGAGACTCCCGGCGCAACGTTGCGCCCGAAGGTGGAGCCTGTGACGTTCAGCGTCAGAGTGCCTGCGCTGTTGTAGATGTGCGACTGCCGCGAGAAGTTATTCTGAACAGTCGTGTTGGTGATAGAGACCGTGCCCGTCAGGTTCTTGAAGAGCAATCCGTTCTCGTAGTCCTCGCCGCCGTTGCCGGTGATGCTTGAGTTGGCGAGCGTGAAGCCGGAAACGGACGTGCCCGCGATTCCTTCTTGCGCCGAGCCTGTGACCGAGAGGTTAGTCAGCGAAACGGTCGTGACGCTGTTCAAGTAGAGGTTGGCGACGCACAGCGTCGTGTCGCCCGCGACCAGGTTGTTGCCGCACTGGTTGTTCGTCGCCGTCTGCGTCGTGGCGTTGTTCGTCAGGTTCATGTTCTTGAGCGTGACGTTCACCGCCGTGGTCAGTTGGATGCCGTTGTTCGTAGTGTTCTGAATTGTGCCGCCACTGCCCCCGGTTGAGCCTGTGCCGTTGACCGTTAACCCACCGCCGCCGGACGAAGAAACGTTAGTCAGAACGATGCCGCGCTGTCCGCCGTTGGCGCTGACACTTGTAAACACCAGGTTGACGGGCGTAGTGCTCACGTTGCTTACGCCGACGATGTTAAGGGCAGGTGCACCCGCCGAGTTCACGTCGCCGCCTGTAACCGTGACAGCGCCCGTGCTGTTGCTGGAAGAGATGCCGGTTCCGCTCCCGCTCGTCGTGAAGATGCTGACAGTGCCCAGAGACTTAGTACCCGAGCCGCCCGTAATCGTCACAGCCGTGCTGCCGAGGCGCGTGCCTGACGTGCCCAGGTTGAGCGTGGTGAAGCTGACGTTGCCAGTGTTGGTGTTGAGATTGACGCCCGTGCAGTTGCTGGTGCCTGTGACCGTGTTGCTGAAGGTGACGCTTCCGCCCGTTGTGTTCGCAATGTCAACGACTTTCTGAGCATTGCTCTGCGAAACCGTGCCGCCGTAGCTGATGGTCGCGCCGCCGCCCGAAACCAAAAACGCTGTGCCAGAATTCGTGCCGGTCAAAGCGCCGCTTGAGCCTAGATTGATAGTTCCGTTCAGGCCGGAGAGCTTGACGTTGTTCGTCCCGCCGCTCGCAGTCAAAGAGCCTAAAGCGACATTGACGGTAGGCGTAGAGACGCCGGTCAGGTCAAGGCCGCCGCCCGTGGTGTTAATCGAAACGTTGCTGACGCTGAGCGTGCCTACGTTCGAGCCGGAAATAGCAAAGCCACTAGTGGTGCCAATGTTGAAGCCGTTAAGAGTGTTGCCCGTCCCCAGGGTGACGGCGTTGCCGCTCGCGCTGCTGGCTATGGTCGGAGTTGTGCTCGCATTGAAGAGCGTGGTCGGAGTGCCGCCCAGAGTAAGCTGCAGCGCAACTCCCTGCCCCAGTAGTTGCTGGCTATTGTCCAGCGTGAAGGGGCCGTTCAAAGTGTTGCCGGAAGAGAAGACGTAGAAGATGTCCGTCGTCGCGTTGGCAAGCCCCGAGATGGTGGCCGGATTGCCCGAAGGAGTATTGCTTCGACCGTCGCCCGAAGCGCCGCCCTGCAAATACCAGACGCACGTAGGCATATTTATAGTCACAGTACCCGTGCCTACAAGCGACGCGTCCGACGAGTTGGTAATCGCGTAAGAGAATGTATCCGAGCCGGTGGCTCCAACATTCGGCGTGTAAACGAAATGGCCGTTGGAGGAGAGAGTGACAGAACCCTTCGTGGGCGCGACCGTCGGCGTGGTGTTCAGGTTGAAGGTGTCAGTGCCGCCCGCAGGATTAATTGCTACGTCGTTGGCTGTGATGCTGGGGAGCGACCTTGCGGAAGTGTCAAGCTGCGTGTTGCAGACCCAGTTGTAAGTGTCGTCGAAGGCTACGGGCGAAGCGTGGATTGAACCGTTTACGAGCGTCGTGTTCGCATCGGGCGTGTCCTGAAACTCCACGCCGGTAAGCTGGCTTCCCTGAACATTGGTAATCGTAGTCTGATAGGTGATTGTCTGTCCCTTGTCCGCACCGTCGTTGTCCGGGTCTGTGAAAATGTCCTGCATGTTGGCCGTGACGGGGCCGCCTACGGGAGCGAGCGGAGCGACAAAGCCTGCGAAGACGGAGTTGCGAAGGTCAAACGACTGGGCTGCGGCCCTGGCCTCTTGCACGGGCTGCCGGTTGGTGTCGGCTGCTGTAGTGGTAGAGGGCTGCGGCGCGACGGGCAAATTAACCGGCGCGGCGAGCGTTGCCAGAGGCGTTACGAGCATTAGGAAAGAGAGTAGGCTGGCGGTGAAAACTCTCAAAGAACCGAACGAGGGGGGAGGCGGGGAAAAGCTCTTCATCTTACTCTCCTTCAAACTATGCGCGCGTCCGCGTGGCTAGGTGTGGCGGGTCTTTTAGACAATCGGGTAAATGTTAGTTGTTTCGGGCGCTGATGGTCGGGCTTGACCGCTTTAGAGGGGAATAACGCTGCTCTATAAAGATTATCGGTTTAAGCAATCAGGCACGAAGAAAACCAATTGTTAGAACGATTATTGGCTGAACATTACTGCGTTACTTTTTCAAACCCTAAAGAATGAAAGCGAGGAAGAACACGCGGGCGCTCTCCCGAGGAACTATAAAGGTAACATAAGTTGTGGGCGGTCAACAAGTCTTTGGGCCACTTTTCCATGTTAAAACCTGAATGGGCCAGATTAAGCATGCCTGCTGGCGCTCAGGCAAAACGCTCCTGTCCACGGAATCTCCCCTGTCCGCTAAACGGAAAAGAAGGACGAAGCACGCGGCTTTGGCTGCTTCGCCCTTCTTTAGCCTGACAATCTCGCCTGGGGAGCCGCGAGCGCTCGCGCCCTTACTGCCGCGCCGGGAAGACGCCCTGAAGGGCTATGATAAAAGTAACCGTAAGGTATGGCATCATATTATTATGAGGTAAGCTTGCGCCGGCGACGGACAACATCTGGAAGTTCATCTGCGTCAGGTTCTGAGTGGAGTTGGTCATGTAGGCGTTGCCCGGCGTCGAGCGCGTGTAGACGCTGAGCGGCGTCGGCCCGTTGAGGTCAGCCTGGTTGAACCCTCCGCCCATCTGATGGTTGTGAAAGGGCATCTCCGACTGAAGCAGGGTGACGTATGGCGATCCTGCCTGCTGGCCCAGGAAGTAGTCACTGAGTCCGCTTCCCTGCCCTTGGCCGAGCGGCGTATTCCCCTGAAGGTTCGGCAGGGCGAAGGTGGATTTGCCGTCGCCGCCGTAATAGGTGCCGAGCAAAGAGAAGAGAGCCGTGTTCTGTGAGATGGGCATTAACTGTCCGGCACAAAGCGCCCAACCTGTGGGAGCGAAGTTTCCCGCAAACATTCTGATTTCTGCTACAAATGGTGCTGACATATTGTTTTCTCTCCTTCTTAGCTTTGCGTCGGGTATATGCCGTACAGTGAAAGGATAAAGGTGATAACCAGATACGGCTGCATGTTCTCGTGCGGCTGGCTGCCGCCGACAGGCTGGACGGTGCCCGAGGCGAAATGCTTGGAGACAGCCTGCTCGGTGTAAATCTTGAGCTGGTTGGTGGCCGCCGTAATGTTGCCGTTGGCGGTCGTCGCAGTGGCCGTGTTGGTAGAGGCTATGCAAGCGTGGTTGTGTACAGGTATCTGCTGCGTCGTCAAAGTCACGCTCTCCACGCCAGCCTTCTCGCCGATGACGTAATTCTGTTTAATTCCCGGGCCTTGTCCCTGATGCATAGGCGCACGCCCCTGTAGGTCAGGAAGACCGAAGGTCTCCTGCCCGTCGCCGCCGTAGGTAGTCCCGATGAGATTGAAGAGAGTGTCGTTCTGTGAGATGGGCACTAACTGTCCTTGGCACATGGCCCAGCCAACGGGCGCAAAGTTGCCGCCGAACATTCTGATTTCTCCGACATAGGGGTCGCTCATAATTGAAGTCTCCTTTTAGTTCCGCGACGGGAAGACGCCCTGAAGGGCGATGATGAAATTGAGCACGAGATAGGGCTGGCGGTTCTCGTGCGGCTGGCTGCCGCCCACATTTGAAATCGTCTCGGGGGAGATGCTCGTGAGCGCGGCGTAATTTCCGTAGATGCCGCCCACCACCGTTCCGAAGACATTATTGGATGGCGGCTGAGCCGTCTCAATAAAGGTGGTGTCGGCCTGTTGGGTCGAGGCGTTGACGAAGTGGTTGTGAGCGGGCATCTCCGACTGGATAACAGTATGGAACTCTTCGCCACCGGCTTGCCCGAGGTTGTAACCCTCGCCAAAACTGATGGGTATCCTGCTGCGAAAGTCCGGCAGGGCGAAGTTCGTCTGCCCGTTGCCGCCGTATGTCGTGCCCAGGATAGAGAAGAGCGCCTGGTTCTGGTTGATTGGCAACAACTGCCCGTTACAGAACGCCCATCCCTTCGGGGCGAAGTTCCACGAGATGATCTTGATCTCACCCAAATATGGTGTGCCCATAATTTCTCCTCTTAGCTTAAACTTACTGGTGGAAATTTACAGATTGATCGGGAAAAGAACGCCCCTTGAAGAAAGCGAACCGCTTGCAAGAGTGCCTTTGGCAGAAGTGAAGCCTACGCCTTTGCCGCATGTCCTGCGGCAGCGCAATTAAGGCATCGGCTGTCAGGGTATTGCTTACTTGCAACTACGAGGCGCGGGGATTGTAAACCTAAGCTCTTCTCAATACAAGATAATTTTTCAAATCCCCGACCCGCCACGCTCTTCATCATGGCCGCCGTTCCATGAGGTGATAAATGCCCTCGTCCGCAATCTTTGAGAACCCAAGTCGCTCGAAGAGCCTGAGCGAAGGATTGTAGGATTCCACATGAATGGTGAGCGACTTCGCCTCGCGCTCTGCCTCCGTCATCAACTCTTTAATGAGCGGCGTGCCTATACCCTTGCTGCGATACTCTGGCAGGATAGTTATGTCCAGAATGCGAATCTCACTCTCTCCTCTTGAGACGTAGAGACGACCGACTGCCTGCTCGCCGAGAAGAATTATGTCGTGGCTGGTTCCCGTGTAGAAATTCCTGTAGTGCGTCTGCTGCGCTGTGAACTGCATTTTGAGGAAGGCTTCTTTCTGCGCGTCGTCCCAGGGCACCACAGCCATCTCTTCGGCGCGTGTGCTGGCGTAGACTGCGAAGAGGAAAGGCTCGTCTTCATCTGTCGCGGGTCTCAAGGTAACGGGCGCGCTTCTTTCATCAAGCTTTTCTTCCATCGCTCGCGGCTCACTTTACTTTATGAAGGCGATTGAAGACGGCCTCGTATTGAAAGCCGTCCTCCTCGTCATTTGCTACGGGGACGAGGAACAGGTTGAGAGTCTCAATCTTGTCGTGCTCCATCCTGTACATGTTCTGCGGAAGGAAAGGCTCGCGCGGCCCACGGAAGATTAAAGAGAAGCGCTCCTGCCTGGGCGTCGAGCCAACGTCTGTGGCCTCTATCAACTCGACTTCTACAATAGTGGAATCGTCTGGATGAATGCGGAACTTCGTATTCAGGTGCTCGGAAAAAGAGGACAGGTGCAGGTCTTTCATAAAGTAGTCTCCGTCTAAATAGTTTCTAATTTCCGTAAGTCAGGCTGGGCGCTCTGTGCCGGGAACCCACTGCATCTGGAAATGCATCCCGCTCTCGCCTATGGTCTTGAACCCAAGCCGCTCGTACAGCCGCATGGCCCGGTTCGTTTTCAAGACGTGAAGCTCGACGACCTTGCCCTCCGCCGCCGCCTCTTCAAAGAGTTCCTTGATGAGCAGAGTTCCTATGCCGCCGCTTCTATGCTCCGTCAACAGAGATATGTCCGTGAGATGGATTTCGCTCTCGGTTCGGTTGACTATGAGTTGTCCTACGGGTTGGCCGTCGAGGAGGATAATCTGCGTGCCTGATTGCCCGTCCTCCATCTGATAGCTCATCTGTTGGGCTTTGAACTGCAACTGTAGGAAAGCATCCTGCTGCGCGGTGGGCCAGCCCCACGCGGCCATCTCTTCGGCGCGCGTGCTCTTGTAAACTTCGTAGAGGAAAGCTTCGTCTTCGGGGGTCGATGGGCGTAGGCTGATAGTCTTAGCTCGGTTTGACATCTCTTAGCTTAAGGCGCTTCACCAAAAAGATTCCCAAACGGGCGGCTGCAAAAGGTAACACAAGCCAAAACAGGAAAGCAAAAGCAATGATGAAGTACACAAATCTTCTTTAGCTCCGTCAGGAGCTAAATGTTTATAGTTGTCGGCTACGAACATAAATTAAAGCTCCGTAGGAGCGACATGTTTCAAATCAATTACATATCGCTCCTACGGAGCCTTCTTTGTTAGGCGCTCGCCTCTTTTATCATCTCGCCTTCACGGCTGAGCGTGGCCTGGGCTGCGGCGAGGCGTGCGATGGGGACGCGGAAGGGCGAGCAACTGACGTAGTCCAGACCTATCTCGTTGCAGAAGGCTATGGAGCGAGGCTCGCCTCCGTGCTCGCCGCAGATGCCCACCTTGAGTTTCGGTTTGACGCTTCGCCCGCGCTCCGTGCCTATCCTGACAAGCTGGCCCACGCCGTCAGGGTCTAAGACCTGAAAGGGATCGTCGGGCAGAATCTTGTGCTCTACGTAGAGCGAGAGGAAGCGGCCCGAATCGTCCCGGCTCAGGCCGAAGGTGGTCTGCGTCAGGTCGTTCGTGCCGAAGGAGAAGAAGTCTGCGTACTCGGCTATCTTGTCTGCCGTGAGCGCGGCGCGCGGAAGCTCTATCATCGTGCCGACCTTGAAATCAATCGTCATCCCGTACTCGCCCGTGACTTCGCGCGCGACTTCGCGTATGAGGTCTGCCTGGTTGCGTAGCTCTTCGGCTGTGGAGACGAGCGGCACCATGATTTCCGGCTTCACGATTATGCCTTCGCCCTGCACCTGGCAAGCCGCCTCGAAGATGGCGCGCGTCTGCATGCGCGTCACTTCAGGATAGACAAGGCCCAGACGACAGCCGCGATGCCCCAGCATCGGATTGTTCTCGCGCAGGCGTTCGACCTGTTGCAGCAGCCTACGCTTCTCGTCAATCTCGTCGAGCAGCCTGTCCATCTCTCGAATAGAGC
This sequence comes from Pyrinomonadaceae bacterium, assembly GCA_014534425.1. GTDB lineage: Bacteria > Acidobacteriota > Blastocatellia > Pyrinomonadales > Pyrinomonadaceae > JACVRN01. The sequence goes on along the minus strand of JACVRN010000007.1, from coordinate 49,414 downwards.
CTGAGCGCTGCAAGGTGAGCTTCATCTCCGACAACTCTTCCAGAAGCTCCTGCAAGTTCGGCAGGAATTCGTGAAGCGGCGGGTCTAGCAGTCTTATGGTCACGGGCAATCCGGCCATAGCCTGAAAGATGCCTACGAAATCTTTGCGCTGGAGCGGCAACAATTTTTCGAGCGCCTTCTCGCGTGCGCCTACGCCGTCGGCCAGAATCATCTGCCGCATGGCAGCGAGTCTTTCGTCACCGAAGAACATGTGCTCTGTGCGGCACAGTCCTATGCCTTCGGCTCCGTAATCCCTGGCTACCTGCGAGTCGTGCGGCGTGTCTGCGTTGGCGCGCACGCGCAACTGCCTGAACTCGTCCGCCCAACTCATCAACTCTGTGAAGTCAGTGCCGAGCGTGGGCTGAACGGTTGGAACCTGTCCCAGGTAGACGCGGCCCGTAGAGCCGTCAACGGTAATCCACTCGCCTTTGGTGACGACCGTTCCGTCAACGCTGAACTGCTGCTGGCCGTAATCAATATCAAGCTGTCCTGCGCCACTGACGCAAGACTTGCCCATGCCGCGCGCAACGACAGCCGCGTGGCTGGTCATACCGCCGCGCGCAGTGACTATGGCCTGCGCCGCTACCATGCCGTGAAAATCGTCGGGGCTTGTTTCCTGTCGAACAAGCACGACCTTCGCGCCGCCCCGCGCCATCTCTTCGGCCTCGTCCGGGTCGAAGACCACGCAGCCCTGGGCCGCGCCGGGGCTGGCCGGAAGTCCCGTCGCCAAGACCGTAGCGTCGTTGTTCGGGTCAACCGTTGGGTGAAGAAGCTGGTCAAGCTGTTCGGGTGTGACGCGCTGCACTGCCGTCGCGCGGTCAATCAGGTTTTCGTGAACCATGTCTACGGCCACGCGCACTGCGGCAGCGCCCGTCCGCTTGCCCGTGCGGGTTTGAAGCATCCACAGATGCCCGCGCTCTATTGTGAACTCCACGTCCTGCATATCCCTGTAGTGCCGCTCAAGCCGCTCGGCAATCGAGGCGAACTGCTTATAAACTTCCGGCAGTTCTTTCTGAAGCTGGCTGATTGCGTTCGGAGTGCGAATGCCCGCGACCACGTCTTCGCCCTGCGCGTTCAAAAGATACTCGCCGTAGAGAGCCTTTTCGCCCGTTGAAGGATTGCGTGTGAAGGCTACGCCCGTGCCGCTTTCGGCCCCCATGTTGCCGAAGACCATAGCCTGCACGTTGACGGCTGTGCCGAGTTCGTCCGAGATGCGATGCACCCTTCGGTAATCTACGGCGCGGCGTCCCATCCAGGAATTGAAGACGGCGGCGATTGCCACGCGTAGCTGCTCGTAAGGGTCTTCGGGGATTGCGGTGCCGCGCTGCTCTGCAAAGATAATCTGCTTTTCGGCGGCTATGATTTCGCGCAGTTGCTCAGGCTCAAGGTCTGTGTCGCGTCCTCCGCGCGTGCGCGCTTTATATCTATCCATCACGCGCTCGAACTTCTCGTGCGCCACGCCCATGACTATCTCTCCGAAGAGAGAAGCAAAGCGGCGGTAAGCATCCAGAGCAAAGCGCAGGTCTCCTGTCTGCTCGGCAAGCCCCTGCACGGTCTGCTCGTTGAGTCCAAGGTTGAGCACGGTGTCCATCATGCCAGGCATTGAGAAGGCTGCGCCCGAGCGCACGGAAACCAGCAAGGGATTCGCGGGATCGCCAAAGCGCTTTCCGACCTTCTCTTCAATGGCGCGGAGTCCTGCCTCCACCTGCTCCCACATTCCTTCCGGGAACTGTTTGCCGTTTGAGTAAAAGGCGTTGCAAGCTTCGGTCGTGACGACGAAGCCCGGAGGCACAGGCAATCCTGCGCGCGTCATGTCGGCAAGGCCAGCGCCTTTGCCGCCGAGAAGTGATTTCTGTTCACCGCTTCCCTCTTCAAAAAGATAAACCCATTTACGATTGCTGCTCTCTGACATGAGGTTTTGTCCTCTACGAAAAGATGGAATAGATTCATAACCCCCGGGTTCGGCAAGCGGAAGACGTATGCTTATATTAATACAACTGCCCGCTCGCGGGTTAATCGCGGATGGAATTCTTCAGAGCGTTGAGCAGGTTATAAGTGGCCCGGACATCTGCGGCGGCGCGGTGTGTACCGCCGGGCAGGCCATAGAGCGCGCAGGCTTCCGCCAACGGCAGAGACTTTTTTACGCCCGCCACCTGTTTGACAAGTTGCATGGCGCAGCGCCAGCCGCGCTCCTCTGTCTGATGATTGTGGCGCGAGCAAGAGGCGGCCAGCGCGCGACGGTCGAAGCCTGCGTTGTAGGCTATGAGCAAGCGGTTGCGTACAAGCTCTCTGACTTGCGGCCAGATGTCCGTCCAGTAAGGCGCAGCCTCCAGTTCTTCCCTTTCAAAGCGGCTCTCTTTTGGCAGGCGTGTCCTTGTGTTGAAGACCGGACGCACTAGCGACTGAAAGACTATCTCGCCCTTTGCGTCTCCGAAAGCAATCTCGATTATCTCTGTCGTGCCGCCCGCCCCCACCGTTTCAGTATCAACAATGAGCGACCTTTCGTTGAACTCGTAGATGGCGAGCGCGGGAGTGTAAAGCTGTTTGGTATTGAAATACATCAGGCGCGGAACAATCTGGCTTGCTTTACTCTTCCTCAAAAGAGAGGTCTATCAACCACGAGTCTGAAAGATAGCGTGTTATCAAGTGCTGATTCAAGTTGAGCCAGCGTGGGGCCGAATCCAGAATCACGGAGTCGGAGGTGATGGCGACTGAAGAGGAAGTCTGTATGAGATTGTCCGGGTTGAAGACGGTTTCGACAGACCAGGGCCAGCCGCGCTCTTCGCCCATCTCTTTGATTCTCTGCGCCAGCCGCCCGCTATTCGAGACGGGTCTATCTAGAAGCCAGCGCACGCTCGCGGGCCGTATTGCCTCAAGCGCTTCTCCAATCAGACCAATGGCGCTCTGCGTTTCCTCCACAGACCTGTAGGAGCCGTGAACGCTGGACAAATCCCTGACGCACAGGTCGCGCGCAAGTATCAGCAGCCCCGCGCTCATGGCGGCCTCCACGGTGATGATTAGATTGAAGCCGTCAACAATCAGGCTCTTCCCTTCGGCCTCTTCGATTGAAAGACAACGTGAGGCGCGAGAGGCGCGTTGCTCGTTCGAACAGGCCGCGCGCGAGACTGCAAGTCGCTGGCGATGCGTTAAGCCGTAGCGGTCGCCCACCAATTTCAGCGCTGCGACTATGGCATAGCCGCGACTCATGAGCCATGAAAGCTCTGCCGTCGCGCGGCGCAGAACGGGCAGCCTCTCCGCGCCGAACAACTCCCTGTCCGCAGGATGCGCGCCCCTGTGCTGGCGTTTATCAGGACTCACTTCTCTCTTTTCCGATTCTCAGTGCTTCTTCGTTCCAGACCTTCAAAGCTATACTTATTCTTAAGATTATGGAAACCGATTTGGTAGAGGCTACGGCGAATGCTGACGATTGACGGCTCGTTCGGTGAAGGCGGGGGACAGATTATTAGAAGCTCGCTCGCGCTCTCTTTGATTACCGGAAAGCCTTTTCGCATCTACAACGTTCGCGCGGGGCGAGAGAAGCCCGGACTCAAACCGCAGCACTTGACCGCCGTGACGGCAGCCGCAGAGATAGGCTGCGCCCGCGTGGACGGAGCCGCAGTAGGGTCGCGCGAGTTCACTTTTGTTCCGGGCGAGGTTGCGCCAGGCGAATATCACTTCGCCATTGGCACGGCTGGCGCGACGATGCTCGTGCTGCAAACGGTGCTGCCGCCCTTGATGATTGCAAAGGAGCCAAGCGTCATTACGCTCGAAGGCGGAACGCACAACAAGCACGCGCCGCCCTTCGACTTTCTACAGAAAGCCTTCCTGCCGCTAGTCAATCGCACAGGCCCGCACGTCTCCCTGGAACTTGAGCGCTACGGCTTTTATCCTCCCGGCGGCGGGCGCATAAACGTCTACATAGAGCCGCGCAGCGAGCCTCGGCGTTTGGAGATAGAGACGCGCGGCGCAATCGAAGACAGATGCGCCAGGGCCTTGGTCGTCAAGCTTCCCACATCAATCGCGGAGCGAGAGCTTCAGGTTATACGCGAGCGCCTCGCTTGGGCCGACGAAGAGCTTCAGGTAGAGAGTTCCGCAAACGCGCTCAGCCCCGGCAACGTCGTCATGATAGAGATTCGCACCGAGCACCTGACGGAAGTCTTCACCAGCGTTGGCGAGCGCGGCGTGCGCGCAGAGATGGTGGCCGAGCAAGCCGCCACGGAAGCCGCGAACTATCTTTCAATCGGCGCGCCCGTTGGCGAACATCTAGCAGACCAGCTACTCATCCCTTTGGCTCTGGCGGGTGGCGGCTCCTACACCACAGGCCCGCCCTCGCTTCACACCACCACCAACATAGAAATCATCAAGATGTTCCTGGACGTGGAGATTAACCTCGCGTCCCTGGGAAGTGATGTCTGGAGAATGGAGATAAATTCTGGTAGTGGGACAGTTTGAAGTAGAGAGTAGAGAAACTTGCAATTCACCACAGAGACACAGAGGACGCAGAGGGGGCACAGAGGGTTGAGATTCAATCCTCTGTGCTATCTCTGAGAACTCTGTGCCTCTGTGGTGAAAATCAATTCTCATGACACTCACTTTCAAACTGACCCACTATTTAAATTCTTAAGGTCAGGAACAATCTCACGGCTGCGGTTGTCTAAAGCTCATACGAAGTTGTTTGCTTAAAATCTGCGGATGAAATGAGCGGTCGGCCTATGACTCCGACAGAGTCCGTGAGCGGGAAGCGATTCTTCTCAAACTCCCTACCTCTCCTCTGCCTCTTTTTAATAGCCATCGTCGCGCTTCTTTGGAAACTCGGCGCAGGCAGTCTTGCGGCGTGGGACGAAGCCATTTACGCGCAGGTCTCAAAAGAGATGTTGAGCAGGCGCGACTGGTTGACGCTGCACTGGCAGTACAAGCCCTGGTTCGAGAAGCCGCCTTTGCTGATGTGGATGACGGCGCTTTTTTACAGCCTGTTCGGCGTCAGCGAATTCACGGCAAGACTTGCCTCGGCGCTCTCCGGCCTTGCGCTTCTGTGGGTCACATATTTAATAGGCAGGCTCTCGCACGGCAGGCGCGTAGGATTGCTGTCGGCTATAGTCCTGCTGACCTGTTACCACTTTCTGTCCTTCTCTCGCTTCGGCACGATGGATGTCATGCTGGCGCTCTTCACCTGCGTAGCCGTTTACGCGTACCTGCGCCTGCGTGAAGATGAGAATCAGCGTTGGTGGTATTTAATCTGGTGCTCGTGCGCTCTGGCACTGATGGCGAAAGGAGCAGGGGGCATCATAGCGCCCGCGAGCATCCTGCTAGCGTTGATTTTCGACCGCCGCTTCGCCTACGCCGTGCGCGCAAAACATTTCTGGCTCGCAAGCTTGCTGGCCGTGTTGATAGTCGCGCCGTGGCACGCTCTGATGTATCTGTGGTACGGGCGCGTCTTTGTAGACGAGTACATAGGCTATCACATTATAGAGCGCTCGACCCGTACGCTGGAAGGGCATCCGTCAAGCTATCTCTACTTCGTAGGAAAGCTGGTTGACGGTTTCTTTCCCTGGTGCCTGGTGGTGCCGTTCGCCGTCTTTTCATTCGTCAGGCGAAATCTTAAAGAACGCTCGCAGTCCTGGGTGCTGCTGATTCTGGCTGCACTGGTCTTCGGCGTCTACACTTTGATTCCGACCAGACGCCCCTGGTACATAGTCCCTCTCTATCCGGCATTGAGCATTATGATAGCGGCCTTCCTCACGAACCTTTATAGAGCTTATCAATCGCGCGCCGTTTACCGTCGTATCATCATTGCCGCTTCCGTCTTTCTAATCATCACGGGCGGCCTGTACAGTTTCGCCTCGCTCTATCTCAACTACAGGCCGGAAGAGCCTGTCGCAAGGCTTGCGCGCGAAGCCAGGAGCGCGACCCATCAGGATAAAGATTCACTGATACTGCTCTCCGAAGCCGAACCCTTCTATGCACAGACGCCGCTCTTTTACAGCGACCGTCCCATTCAGCAGGCTTACGCGTTTTCAAGACAGGAAAGCTCAGACGCCAAACGCTACGTCCATTACGAGAATCTGGCGGACATCATGCGCGACGCGGACGCCAAACGCATAATTCTCAGTAAAGAGAATGTCGAACGGCTGTCGGCAGATTATGATATTCAAGTGCTGGCCGAGGCCGACCAACTTGTTTATGCTACGATTAAGCGTAAGCGATAAAGTCTGTCGGGACGTACGCAGAAATGAAAATAATTAATCGCACGGGAAGCCACTTTGATCTTGATGAAGAGGCTGCGCGTCAATTGATGAGAGAGATTCTGGCGCGGCCTCTGTTCGCGCATCTGGCGACGCAGGCGGAAGAGGGGCCGCGCGAGTCGCCCGTCTGGTTCCTGTGGGAAGACGACGCGCTCTGGATTATAGGCAACTACCGCACGGACTCTTTTCCCAAACGCATCGAGACGGACGGACGCGCTGCGATAGGGATTGTTGATTACGACTCTTCCACGGGGCTTGTGCAGCACGTAGGCTTTCGCGGTCGCGCAACATTAGAGCCGCACGACGCAGACAGAATGACGCGCCTCCTGAGCCGCTACATGGGAGAGACGAAGAACTGGGATTCCCGCTTCGTAGAGATACTGGGCGACACCGACTACATCTTTATCCGCTTCGAGCCAGAAACGGCAGTCGTGCGCGACCAATCATACGAAGTGAATGCAGGCCGTTCTTGACCTATTTGCTCTTCACGTAGTCGCTCGCGCGCAGAATCAGGACGCAGCTTGCGCCGTGTGTAATCTCGCTTTGCATGACCATGCGGACTGCTTCCGCGAGTTTTACTTTCAGGGTTCTGATGTTCTCGCCTCCCTCAAGCTCTTTCTCTTTGAATTTGAGGCGGCCCCGTGCGAGAAAAAGATAGGACGGAGAATCGACCAGTGAAGTCATGGGGTCTACCTGTCCGAGTTCTATAAACTCTGTGGCTTCTATACCGAGTTCTTCTTTCAACTCGCGGCGCGCGGCTTCGATTCTTGATTCGCCTTCGTCAATCGCGCCCGCCACCGTCTCTATGCACTCGCGGCGGGCGGCATAGCGAAAGTCCCTGGCTAGATAGACAAAGCCTTCCTCGTCCAGAGGGAGCACCGAAACTCCGGCCTTGACGCGCACAGTGGAGTAGGTGCCGTGTTCCCCGTTGGGCTTAATGACCTCGTCTTCATAAAGCTCTATCAACTCGCTCTTGTATTTCGCCGTCGTGCTCTTTATCTTCCAGGGGCCGTTCTCTCTCATCTCAATCATCCTAATAAAGTAGAGGCCAGTAAAAGCAAGTTCTTCTACTGACCTCTAATCTCTGTCCTCTGTTCTTTGAAAAATTAGTTAGGGTCTTTCTCGTCCGGGTCAACGTCCTTGATGATGACGGTGCTTCCGAACTTCTTATAGTCCTTGTAGCGCACGGACATTCGCATGTGTATGGTGCCCTCTTTAAATACGAGGTCTTCGTCCGCGTAAGTGTAAGTCGGGAACCAGTAGCGCCCGTCCACCTGCTCACGGTAGGTCTCAAAGGTGGGAAAGCGCGCGTTCTTCGTCTCTGGAATAGCTTTGCCGCGCACCTTTACTATCTGCAAATCTTTATCGTCAACCCAGATGCGCCCCTGAAAGAATCTCTCTTTCGTCTTCTTAGGGTCGGGCATCACCTTCGGCTGAACGTCAAAGACGTAAAGGTCAAGCTCGTCTATGCGCTCCTTGCCTATGTAAGTAAATTTGTACTGGTCTATCTTGGAGGCTTCCAGCGCGTAAGGCTGTATGCCGCCGAGGTCTTCCAAATCGTCCTGCGTAATGAGCAGGTCGGTCAGCGTAGGCATTGGGAAGAAGGTAATCTTCTCGTAGCGAGCGCCCTTGTCGTCGAAGACAAAGCTTGAGACGCGGCGATATTCGCCTTTAGCCTCGCCGCCCAATCCAATGGACTGTATGGTCACGTCGCGCGTGAAGGCATAGTTGCTCAAAGCCTGTCGGAACTCCGTCTCCTTGGCGGAAAAGGCGCTGATGATTCGCGGCACATCCACGGGCGCGCTGCTGCTACTGCTGCTGGCAGGCGTCGTAGAAGAAGTCTTGGTCGTTTGCTGAGCGAACCCTGCGCGCGGGGCGGTCGCCGTCAGGACACAGGCGACAAGCGCCACTGCGAATAAAGAGAGAAAACGTTTCATATTGTTCCAGCCAGAAAGTTAAGAAACGCCCCCGTCATAAGCGCAAAGACTCTACGAAGGGGCAGACTTAAATCTTCAGATGTTTTCGGCTTTCCGTTTGTTGCCAGTCTAGCAATAAAGAAGAATCCCAGGAGATTCAAACTAATTTCTTAAAGCTACAAGGTCGCGTTCGTCCTCTTCGTGGCGCGTATCGGATTCTTCGGGAAGTTCCCAGGTTTCTCCAGGCTCGCGCAGTGCTATGCGCCAGCGCTCGCGGCCAGCAATTCTTTCGAGCCGCTCGATTGGCTCACCTACAGGCTCGCGGCTCAGGCGGAACGTGGAGTGATGCATGGGCAGTATGTACTTTGCGCCCATCTCGCGCGCCATAGTCCAGGACTGTTCCGGGTTGGCGTGCGCGTAAATCCAGGGGTCATACGCGCCTATGGGCAGGATTGCGAGGTCAACCCTTGCGCGATGTCGCAGGCTTGCGAAGGCGTGCGTGAAAGCCGTGTCGCCGCCGAAGACGAGCGCCCGCCCGCGCTTCTCCACAAGAAAACCGCCGTAGCCTCTGTGCTTGTCCGTCAGGCGACGCGCGCCCCAGTGATTGACTTCAATAGCCTCTATGCGCGCCCCGTTAACTTCCACAGACTCTCCCCACGCCAGGTCGTCCACGCGACGAAAGCGGCGCACAAGGTCTCGGTTACCCTTCTGAACGATGGCGTGCGTGGCCTTTGGCAATCGCTTGAGCGTCGCCATGTCGCAGTGATCCATGTGCGAGTGAGAGACCAGCACGGCATCCAGTGGCGGAAGCTCTTTGATGCCGAGCGCAGGCTTAACCAGACGGCGAGGCCCTATAGTTACGCCCGCCACGCGCACGCCCACGCGCGAGCGCAGCACGGGGTCTGTTAAAAGCCAGGTGCCGTAAAAATTTATCAGAACCGTGGCGTGGCCCAGCCAGGCAACCGTCAGATGCTCGTCGCTCCAGGTGGCAGGCTCAGGCTTGTGCGGAGCCTGCGGAATGGGCGTGCCTGCCTCGCGCACACGCTCTCCCAGAAAACGCCGCGCGTGCTGGCGCGCAAAACGCGCATAGGTCTTGATCTCGGATGCGGATAAACTCATCTGGCTTTAGATGCCCCAGAATGCGCCAGTGGTGCTCACCAAAACTTCACGAAAGTTACCCGTTTCCCTTTTACCTTTTATCCCTCTAAAATGCCCTAGCCTTTCCGTATAAGATGGATTTCATGATGAAGCAGGATGAGTTTGAGCTTGCGTGGCTGCCCGAACTAGTTTACACGGGCGGGCGTTTTGAGAGCGGCGTGGCGCTCCTCTGCGACTGGTCGGGCCGCATCGCGGGGCTGGCGCGTGCCAGCGAAGTTGGAGACGGAAAGCTCGTGCGTCTAAAACATCGCGCGATTCTTCCAGGTCTGGTTAACGGGCACTCGCACGCCTTCCAGCGCGTCATACGCGGGCGCACCGAGTACCGCACCGGAAAAGGAAGCGACGATTTCTGGACGTGGCGCGAGATGATGTACAGGGCCGCGACTCGTCTCTCGCCCGCAGACCTCTACGACGCCTCGCGCATGATATTTCTTGAGATGGCACTTGGCGGCATCACAAGCTGCGCGGAGTTTCACTACATACATCACGCGCCCGACGGCGTGCCTTATGACGACCCGAACCTTCTATCGAAGACGGTCATACGGGCTGCGCTCGACGTGGGCCTGAAAATCTGTCTCCTGCGCGTCAGCTATGCGCGCTCAGGCTTCGCCACGGAGCCGAATCCCAGACAGCTTCGCTTCATAGAAGAAGACCCGCAAAGCTTTCTCAGTCACGCAGACAGTTTAAGAGCCGAGGTAGCAAAAGCACACGCGGGGCGCGCCTGGGTCGGTCTTGCGCCGCACAGCGTTCGCGCCGTGCCGCTAGATTACCTGCGCGAATGTTTCCGTTACGCCGAAGAGCACCAGCTTCCCGTTCACATGCACGTGGCGGAACAGCCAGCCGAAATCGAAGCCTGCATGAAGGAGCATAAACGCACGCCCGTCGCTCTGCTTGAGACGGAAGGGCTTCTGAGCGAGCGCTTCACCGGCGTTCACGGCATACACATCAACGTGGAAGAGACACGCGCGCTCGCTCGCGCACGCTCACTCGTCTGCGCCTGCCCGACTACCGAGCGCAACCTGGGCGACGGCATCGTTCCCGCAGAGCTTCTCTTTCAAGAAGGCGTGCGCGTCTCGCTCGGCACGGACAGCCACACTCAGGCGGATTTACTGGAAGACGCACGCGAGCTTGAATACAACATGCGGCTTCAGAAGCTTGAACGTGTAGTGCTCAACCGAACGAGCGATGAGCCTTCCGCGCTCGCCGCGAGCCTCTTCGATTCCGCCACGCGTCACGGTGCCGAGAGCATAGGCATTCGCGGCGGCGGCACGCTTGAAGCCGGACAGGCTGCGGACTTCTTCACGGTTGACCTTCATCATCCGTCAATCGCCGGGGCCGCGCCCGAAGATTTGCTCGCGCACATAGTCTTCTCGCTTCCCGCCAGCGCCGTGCGCGAAACGGTAGTCGGTGGCCGCATGATAATCGAAGACGGGCATCACCGCTCGGAGCGCGAGATTATAGAAAAATTCATAGCGCTCCAGAAAAGGCTTTGGAGTTAAAAGTCACATGACGATTGAAGAGACCCTTGCGGAGCTTGTCAGTTTCAACTCCGTCTCCGCCAATTCCAATCTTGAGATAATCGAATATCTCTCTGCGCGTGCAGAGAGAGCGGGCATGCGCGTGCGCCTTCTTTCCTACAGGGACGAGCACGATGTAGAGAAGGCGAACATGATTGCCGTAGCGGGCACACAGTCCTTCGATGAAGCCGAATTAGCGCTCGTAGGCCACACGGACACAGTCCCCTTCGACGCCGCCTGGACAGAAGCCCTGCGGCTCACAGAGCGCGAGGGAAAGCTTTATGGTCGCGGCGCGTGCGACACGAAGGCTTACATTGCAGCCGCTCTCACCGTTGCCAAAACGGTTGACCTGAAGAGCTTGCGAAAGCCCCTCGCGCTCATTTTCACTGCGGACGAAGAGGTGGGGTGTCTCGGAGCTAAAAGGCTGGAGGACGAACGCCCCATCCATGCGCGCTACGCGATTGTAGGCGAGCCGACTTCCTTGCAGCCCATGCGCGCGGGCAAAGGTTACTGCCTGGCGGAAGTGCGCGTCCGTGGACGCGAAGGCCACAGCGCTTATCCGCAGACGGGCGCGTCCGCCATCTTTCGCGCCGCGCGCCTCGTCAATCATCTGGAAAGAATCGCCCTGAAGCTCAAACGGGACGAGCGCGCAGGCTTTGACCCGCCTTACACGACCCTGAACGTGGGGCTTATCACGGGCGGCACGGCCAAGAACATCATCGCCGGAGAATGTCGCTTCACGCTCGAATGGCGGCCCGTTCCGGGCCAGAGCGCAGAGCGCGTGCTTGAACTTTTAAGAGAAGCTGTTGAGGAAGAACGAAGGCTCGACGGTGATTTCGCCTGCGAGATTAAACCGCTTCGACTGGACGAAGGCATGGAGACTGCTGCCGATTCCCTGCTCGTTCGACACCTGGAAGAAACCTCCGGTCGCTCGGCAGGCTCGGTAGCCTTCGGCACGGAAGCGCCGCAGATGATAGCGCTCGGAGCCGAGGCAGTAGTCTTCGGCCCGGGCGATATACGCGTCGCGCATCGCACAGGCGAATTCGTGCCCGTAGATGAACTGCACGGATGCGCGCTTATCTTGCGCCGCGCCGTCGAGCGCTTTTGTATGTGACGAAGTATCAGGTGTATTCTTTGTAGCAACCATAAAGAGGCGGCAAGTCATCTACTGAAAGGCATTTTTCAGGCATTCATCTTTATGTTCTCTAGAATTCACAGACGGCTTTTAACGTGGGCGCTCGCTTGCGGCCTGCTCTTTTCTGCTTGTGCAGCTTCATACGCGCAGACGCAAGCCGAGGCTCCGCTCACTAACCAGGAGTTCGTGCGTCTTCTTTACCAGCTACCGAAATATCCGCAGACGAGGGATGCGCTGATAGATGAGGTCAGGCGGCGCGGCATCAGTTTTCCATTGACCGACGGGCTGCGCTCTCTGATTGCAACCAAGAGCGGCAACGACGCGCTACTGCGTCGCACTATTGAAGAGGCTGAGCGCCGCCGTCAGAATCCTTCGGCCTTTCAACCGCCTTCAGCCGCAGAGGCCAGCGCGGTTTTAGAGAAGGCCCGAGTGGCTACACTCGCCGCCACAGAAGCCATGCCGGATTTCATAGTCCGCCAGCAGATAATACGCTCCTACGCTCTGGGCAACACGGAGAACTGGCAGACGAGCGACCGCTTGACCATCATAGTCACTTACCGCGCCAGCCAGGGCGAAGATTACAGAGTGCTGGCCGTCAACGGCATGCCGCCGAACAAAGAGATAAAGGAAGGGCGCTCCTATCAGGAGTTGGGCGGGACAAGCTCTTCGGGCGAATACGTCACAGCGCTCTTCCTGCTCTTTCGTCCTGAAAGCCAAACCATCTTTCAGGCCGTAGACACAGACCTGATACGTAATCGCCGCGCCATCGTCTACGAGTTCGAAGTCAAAAAGATTAATTCACGCCAAACTCTAACTACCAACGGCAACCGCACGATAACGGTCGGCTATCGCGGGCGCGTCTGGATAGACCGCGAGAACTACCGCGTGCTACGCATCGAAGACATAGCAACAGACATCTCCCCCGACTTTCCCATACGGGCGAAGACCAGCCTGACCGACTACGACTGGATAACAATCGCAGAGCGGCAGTATCTTCTCCCCATCACTGTAGACCTTCGCATGACCACGCGCGTGGAAGGAAGCGACCAACTGGTACAGGCCCGCAACGAGATACGGTTCCGCAACTATCAGAAGTATGGAACCGAGGTCAAGATTATAGAAGACGTTGGAGACGAAGAGCCTCCGACGCCCGAACAATCACCGAAGCCGGAGAAGAAGCCTTAAGCGAGAAGCAGCAATGCCGAAGCCTGGCAAAATATCTTGCAAATACATGCCGGACGGGTTAAGCTTCGCGTTGCTTAAATAGCCTCCTCGCCGGGCGTCCGCATTACCTTTCCGGCGACTTTTCACACACAACAACATGGCCGTCGGTGAGTTCCCTCATCGAACAGCTTGGAAAGACCTTTATGAACGGGCCACTAAAAAATCGAAGACATCATGCTATCGAAAAGGTAGAAGGTAAAAACTGTTACCGAATCCGTGGCTTCCGTCTCGCTATTTGGCGTTTCACTTAAGAGTACCCCAGATGTGTCTATGGCACCTGGCGTAGAACTCTGCGGTGCCGGCGGCGGGGACGAAGCAGCCGGAGTGTCCATGATGCCTGCGAAGGCGGTGAACGAAAGCGCTAATGTCAGCACTGTGGCGGCGCAGAGTTGTTCGAGTTTCCTCATTGTTAGTCTCCTGAGCAATTTTTAGTAGTAAAAGGTTTAAGTTGGCGGTGAACCTAACAAGAACAAAAAACAAGCCGGCGCATCATAGCACCGTCTTATGGTAAATTTATAGCCTTGCAAGAATGTTGCAAGCTAACGGAAAGGCAAATTATAGATGAACTTAGCTTCTTCTCTGCTTCAACAGCTAGCCAATCCCGACCTTACCCACGACGAACGCGTGCAGATTCGCTGTCATTTGGCTAAAGAAATGGAAGAGGCGGGTAATTACGAGGCCGCTCGGAGCGTCCTTGAGAGCCTGTGGCAGCGCGTGGGCGAACGGCCTGAAATAGAAGGATTAAACAAGCTTACAGCCGCCGAGCTTCTCCTTCGAGCAGGGTCTTTATCGGGATGGATTGGCAGTTCCAGACAGATAGAAGGCTCGCAGGAGATAGCCAAAGATCTCATCAGCCAGAGCATAGGCCTCTATCAAGAGCTTCAGGACGTGGAAAAAGAGTGCGAGGCTCAAATCACCCTGGCTATCTGTTACTGGCGCGAGGGCGCGTTTGACGAGGCCCGCATCGTCCTTAATAACGTGATTACCAGGCTGGACGATGCCTGCGGGTTACAAAAAGGCAGGGCTTTAATCAACCTCGCCATGGTCGAGAGAGGGGCTAACCGGCACATAGACGCGCTTCGCATCCTGGTTGACTCTTCGCCCCTGATTGAGTCAGTAGATAAACACTCCTTCAGGGGTAGTTTTCACACGCAGCTTGCCTCCGTCTTAAATGAATTAGGGACAACGCAGGGGCGCAGCGATTACATTGACCGCTCTCTGGTCGAATACGCCGCCGCCAGCTTTCATTACGGCGAGGCCGGTAACGTGCGTTACAAGGCCCGCGTGGAAAATAATCTGGGCTTCCTGTTTCTGACCAACGGTAGATTGTCGGAGGCGCACGAGCATCTAGACCGCGCACGCAGGCTCTTCGCCAGTCTCAAAGACAAAGGCAGCGTGGCGCAGGTGGACGAGACGCGTGCGCGTGCGTTTCTGGAAGAGGGCAAGAACGCGGAAGCCGAAAAGGTCGTGCGCGTGACGGTAAGAGTGCTGGAAGAGGGCGGCGAGCAGGCGCATCTGGCCGAGGCTTTGACGACGTGGGGCGTTGCGCTGGCGCGGCTTGGCAAGCCGGACGAAGCGCGCCGTATGCTTGAGCGCGCGGGCGAGGTGGCTTATCAGGCAGGCGACATCGCGGGCGCAGGCGTGGCCGCGCTGACCTTGCTGGAAGAGTTGAGCGAGCAGCTAGAGCGTGAAGAGAAGTTAGGAATTTATGAGCGCGCGGATCAGTTGCTCTCGCAATCACAGCATCCGGGGATTCTTTCGCGCCTGAGGCTGGCGGCTCGTAAGGCGCTACAGGCTTCAAAGCCCGCGAGCACGCCTCAAGCGGATAAACGGCGCTGGCCGAATTTCGTTTACGCTTCGGACGAGATGGCGGAGCTTCTGAAACGCGCGCACAGGATTGCTACGACCCTGCATCCTCTTCTGATTTCGGGCGAGCCTGGCACTGGCAAGGAGTTGCTGGCGCGTCTTGTTCACGAATGGAGCGGGCGTGCTGGCGAGTTTGTGGCAGTCAATTGCGGCGCGCTCACGGACAGCGCGTGCGAAACTGAGTTGTTCGGCAATCGTTGGGAAGGCTTTAGCGAAAGGGCTTCGGATAATCCGGGCCTGGTGCGCCAGGCTGCGGGCGGGACTCTGCTCCTGGATGAGATTGCAGAGCTAAGCCCGAGCGCGCAGGCCAAGCTGCTGCGCGTGATAGAGCACGGCGAGATACACACGCTGGGCGAGCCTGTGCCCGAATACGTGGACGTGCGTATCATAGCTTCCACCAACCACGACCTTAAGAAGAGAGTTGAGAAGGGCAGCTTCCGCGAAGACCTTTTTTACAGGCTACAGGCATTTCACGTAGAGATTCCGCCTTTGCGCGAGCGCCCAGAAGACATAGAGGCGCTAGCAAAACATTTCATCACTGAAGCGCTCAAGCAGGACTCGAAGAGAATCGTCTTTACGCCCGAAGCCATACAGGCTATGCGTAGGCTTCCCATGGAAGGAAACGCAAGAGAGTTGCAGATGTTGATTGAGCGCACGCTGCTGGCGGCAAGCGACGGCGCAGTCATCACGCCGGAGGCGGTTGAGACGGCGGGGCTGCGGCGCTCTAAGCGCGCAAGCTTTGCGAATCCCTGGGAAGGCTTCTCGCTCAAAGAAGAGGTGCGGCAGTTGGAGTCGCGCTTTATAGAACTGGCGCTCAAGGAAGCGAAGGGACACGTCTCAAAGGCTGCGCGACTGCTTGGGTTCAAGCATCACGAATCCCTATCTTCGCTGATTGAGACCAAGCACAGGAATTTGCTGGAGGCCAGAGTCCCCGCCACACCGCGCAGGCGCAGCATCATCCGGCGCAATAAAATCGAAGGCGCGGAACGGGCCAAAAGACCCTGAAGCTCAAAGGTGGCGAGTTTCAGGACTTATCTTTTTTGACCAACTGCTCGCAGGCAGCTATCAGGGATTGAGGGTCGACGGGCTTAGCCAGGTGAATCTGAAAGCCCGCGTTGAGCGTGCGGGTGCGGTCTTCTTCGCTCGCGTATCCAGTGAGAGCAAGCGCAGGCAGTTCTTTCAACCTGGGGTCTTCATCCGAGCGCAGTTTTTGTAAGAGACCGTAGCCGTCTTCGTCCGGCATTCCTATGTCGCTGATGAGCAGGTCGGGCGGCTTACGCTTCAGGGCTTCGATAGCCTGCTTCGCGTTGGCGGCCACTTCGACCACCGCCTCACACTGACCCAGGATTGTAGAGAGAAGCTGCCTGGCATCGGCTTCATCATCCACGACCAGTATGCGAACGCCCTGCAAGAGCGAAGGGCATTCGAGAAGCGCCCCTTCACTTTCATCGCCGTCGCCGTCCGTCTCCGCCAGCATCGGTCTTCTCACGTTAACGGCCATCAGGGGAAGATTGACGGTAAAGCGCGCGCCGCGCTGCGTGCCGTCGCTGGTTGCGCTCACAATCCCGCCGTGCAGTTCAACAAGATGCCGCACAATCGCAAGCCCCAGCCCGAGGCCGCCGTGCGCCCTTGTGCTTGAGCTATCGGCCTGACGAAAGCGGTCGAAGACGTAGGGTAAAAATTCCTGGCTGATGCCTACACCCGTGTCCGTCACACTGATGGCTGCGTAAGAGTCGCTGCGCTCCAGAGAGACGCGTACGCGCCCGCCCTTGGGCGTGAACTTGACGGCGTTTGAAAGCAGGTTCCAGACCACCTGCTGCAAGCGAGCGGTATCGCCGAGCACGGGGCTGGCCGTAGGGTCAAGCGCTCTCTCCAGGACAATCTCTTTGGCTTCGGCTGCCGGTTGAATGGAATCAATCGCGGCTTCTATGACGGGCACAAGCTCAACGGGCCGCGTCTCCAGGCGAAGCTTGCCGGTGATGATGCGCGAGACATCCAGCAGGTCTTCTATAAGCTGCGTCTGGGCGCGCACGTTGCGCTCTATGGTCTCAAGCGCGTGAATGGATGTGTTCTCGTCCAACTGCTTTGTTCGCAGCATGCGCGTCCAGCCGAGCATCGCCGTCAAAGGCGTTCTCAGTTCGTGCGAGAGCGTGGCGAGGAATTCGTCCTTGAGACGGTTGGCCTCTTCGGCCTCTTCGCGCGCACGACGCTCGCGTTGCAGGAGCCGCTCGCGCTCCACCTCTGCCTGCTTGCGCTCCGTCACATCCTGTATGACGGTCAGCGCGCAAGGCTCGCCGCCGATTTCAATGCGCTCGGCTGAGAGTAGTCCCACAAGCTCGCGGCCATCTCTCATGCGGAAGCGATATTCTATATTGTGCACGCGCCCGCGCTCGGCAATCATCCCAAGCTCGGATTCGCGGTCAGAAGGCTTAGACCACAGGCCCAGTTCAAGAGTGGTGTGGCCCACTGCCTCGTCGCGCGTGTAGCCGGAAAGCTGCGTGAAGGTGTCGTTGACTTCAAGCAGCCGCCCCGTCTTGAGCGACGTGATGGTCAGAGCGAGCGGGCTTGATTCAAAAGCTTTGGCAAAGCGTTCTTCGGATTCGCGCAGGGCGGCTTCGGCTCGCTTGCGCTCCGTGATGTCTACGATTGAGCTTAAGACCAGTCGTCCCTTCTCCGTCTCAATGGAGTTGAGTCCTATCTCTACAGGAACCTCCGTGCCGTCTTTTCGCAGCCCGTAAAGACTAATCCCCGCGCCCATCACCCTGGCCTGCGGTTGGGCCGCGAACACTTGCTTGTATTCGGGCTGAGACTTGCGGAAACGCTCCGGCACAAGTATCTCTGCAGACTGCCCGATTAATTCTTCGCGGCTGTAGCCGAAGAGCTTCTCGGCCTGCGAGTTGATGAGCACGATTGAGCCGCTTTCATCAACCATCACCATGGCGTTCGGCGCAGACTCCACAGCGAGGCGGAACATCTCTTCCGCCTGCTTCTGCTCTGTGATGTTGCGAGCGATGGTGGAAACCCCTACGATTCTGCCCTCATTCTTTATAGGAGAGATGGTCAGCGAAACATTGATGCGCCTGCCGTCTTTGCGTACGCGAACGGTCTCGAACTGTTTTATGTGCTCGCCGCGTCTGACTGTTTCCAGAATGAGCTTTAGCTCTTCGGGTCTGTCCGGCGGCAACAGAATGGAGATGCTTTTACCTATCATCTCTTCCGCCGCGTAACCGTAGAGCCTTTCCGCGCCCTTGTTCCAACTGGCGATGATGCCGTCCAGCGTCTTGCCGAAGATTGCGTCTTCGGTAGACTCCACTATGGCGGCCAGCCTGAGCGTGGCCTCTTCGCCCAGACGACGCTGCGTGATGTCGTGAAAGACAAGCACGACGCCTGTGACGTTTCCATCTTCGTCCTTGATGGGAGCGCCGCTATCGTCTATGG
This sequence comes from Pyrinomonadaceae bacterium, assembly GCA_014534425.1. GTDB lineage: Bacteria > Acidobacteriota > Blastocatellia > Pyrinomonadales > Pyrinomonadaceae > JACVRN01. Next base: position 30,879 of record JACVRN010000007.1, on the reverse strand, counting down.
GAATCTCAAGCCCGTCGCGCGTGACGAGCATGGTGTGATTGGCAAGGCCGACGACCACGCCTTCGCGCAGCACTTTCTCGGCGGGGCTTTCAACCCTACGGCGCGATTGCTCGTTGATGATGTGGAAGACTTCCGCTAAATCTCTGCCGCTCACTTCCTCCAGCCGCCAGCCCGTCAACTCCTGCGCCACCTGATTCATGAAGGTGATGCGACCCTTGGCGTCCGTGGCTATCACGGCGTCGCCTATGCTCTGAAGAGTTATGCGAAGGCTGGCTTCGCTCATGCGCGTCTTACGCTCAGCGCCGCTCGCACGCTCGGCCAGAGAACTGATGACGAGCGCGACGAAGAGGAAGACTCCTAGCTGTACAATTCCCTCGTAGCCTATAAGGAAGCTGAAGCGCGGCGGGAGAATAAAGTAGCTGCTTAAAATGGCCGAGAGCGCGATGGCCAGAAGCCCTGGGCCGCGCCCGCCGTAGATGGTCGCGGCCACGACCACTATGAAATAGAAGGCGAAGGGAGTGCGCGCGTGCTCCGCCTGAAGACTCCAGGTGATGAGGGTCGCCACTGCCACCAGCAGAATGGCTATGGCGTAGCGTAGAAAGGGGGAACGTTTTACCTCACGCATCTTCTGGTTAAAACCCCAGAGCGCTCTATACCGCCCGGAATCGAAAGCTCTTTAGGGGATTGAAGAGTGACGAGCCTTAGAATTACCGCACGAGTCCGGCTGATTATATTCTCAAGCGCCCTTTTAGCAAACCCGGTCAGTCCTTTTCCAGCTTCTCGCTCCAGCCCATCGTCTCCAGCACGCGGTCGAATGTTTCATCGCCATTGAACTTGACGTTTCCGAACGCCTGGTCGGCGCAGAATTCGCCCATCTTTCTGTAGCTCTCGAATTGAGCTTCGTCGAAGAACTGGTCGCCAGTGGTCTGGTCGGGGAAGTCGTCGTTCTCCAGCGAGTACTGGCGCAGGTCTGCGTTGACGCCTGCTTTCATAGCGGGCTTGATGAGAACGATGATGCCCCTGTGTTTGCGCGGGTCGTCGCCGGTATCCCAGCCCAGAGCGTTCCTGTGCTCATCCGAGTAATCAATGGTGCCGACGACGAAGGTCTCTGCCTCTTTCGTATCCTTATTTCTACGCATGTCGTCTACGACCAGATTAATCTGCGCGCCGAAATCTATGCGGCAGCGCCGAATGACCGCGCCCAGGTCGCTGAAGCAGGGCTTAGGGTCTGCGGTCGCGTCCGAGATGACTATCAGGCGGCAGCCGCGCTCGACTAAAGAGTAGAGGCCCAGGTTGTCGAAGTGGCCGCCGTCCGTCAGGTAGCAGTAGCTGGACAGGTCGTTCGTCTGCGACAGGAATTCCCTGAGCATGTAGAAGGGCCAGAGGCGCGCGTGCGAAGACTTCCACTGCTCTTTTTTCGGCGTCGGTGCCCAGTATCCGAGCCGCACGTTGAGAAGAGTCAGGAGCATGGCCTGCGCCGAAGTCGTCTTCAAGGCTCCCATGTTGGGGCTGGCGGCTGCGCCGGAGATGGCTACTCCGGTGCCGAGCATCATTTGCCCGCTCATGTACTCCGCCGTGCGACGATAAAAGGTTCGCGTGGAGCCGCAGAAGCGCTTCGAGAGAACGAACATCACGGACGAGCGCTGCGCTGTGGTGAGGTCTCGGCCTCCTACCAGATTGAGCGTCGTGTTAATCAGATGATACGGCGCGCCACGCCGACAGTTATTCAGCATTTTGAGCGGCACGTCGTCATTCTCCACGGCCTCTGTAATCTCTGCCTGCTGAATATTGCGCGTGCCGTTGGACGCGCCCATGTAAGCGCGCACCAGCCGCTCTTTGTAGAAAGAGTGAAGCGAGAGCATGTTCGGGTCTGCCATCCAGCCGAGCGCTATGACCCAACCGAGCGCCAGTGCCATCAATCCTATCGCCGCGTGCGCCAGAATCTCGGAGTCATAAGTCGCGGCGGCAGTTGAAGTGCTCAACAGCAGTATGGCCGATGTGAGCACGAAGACGGAGAAGATTAGCCAGAGCGAGAGACGGTTCTGGCCGAGCGCGAAGAATAGCTCCAGAACAACCGTCCCCAGACACAGCGCCAGCACAGCGCCGGATGCAATCGTCAGAAGTAAATATCTTGACTGAATCTGCTGTTCGACCAGCTTGAGGTATGCTGAATCATAAGTCAGCGCGAGCAGGATTCCGGCTGCCAGCGTCAACAGGATAAGGGCCAACGCTATGAACAGCAGCGTGCGCGGGCGCGGCTTGTTCTCTTTGTACCAGCCTTTAAGGAAGAACCGAAAGCGTCTCTCCCTTTTATCTTTCGTCTCCCTGACACCCTTCGCATCTTTATTTACTTCCAGGAAGGCCAGCCGCGTCAAAATCATTATGCCGGTCATCGCCAGAAGCGCGAGCGTGGCGGGCCAAACGAACCACAGAAGCCTATATTCAAAATTCCGTCGCCAGAGAATGCCGCCCGTAATTAGCAGGGCACCGACCGTCAGGCCGACCACCAGAAAGGCCCAGAACCTTATGCTGTGCCACCAGCGCGTAGGCGGCCACCACTTAATCTCTGCGATGGCGAACACCAGAGCCAGAAAGATGGCAGTAAAGGCCGCGAGGTCAAGCGGGTGAAGCCGCTCAATCTTTCCAGACTGGGCGAAGTAATAGAGCAGCATGTGCGACGCCCATGCGAGCGCAATCGTCAACACGACTATGACAAGCGGCGGCGTGAGCGCGAAGATGAGCCGGGTCGTGAGCGTGGTGCGGCCTTCGCCCGCGCTGCCTCCGCCCGACGGCGAAGCCTTGATAGCCATGTATATAGCGCCCAACCCGGAGAGCAGCACGGCCAACACGCCCCCGGCCTTCTTCACGTAACCGCTTCCGGCTTCAAAGAGAAACTCCGCTATCTCGTGGCCGAAGCCTGCTATCAACAGCACGAAGGCCAGGACAACGAAGACCACCAGGAGCGAAGCGTGTATGCGAATAATCTGATTACGTATGACCTCTCTGCGCCACCTTCTGTTAGCTTTAAAGTCTCTGACAAAGCGGTCGCGGAACTGTTTCAGGGCACCGCCGCCCTTTATGCTTTCCGCCTCGTGACGCCGACGAGCATGCACTATGAGAATAATGCCAATCACGACCCACAAACTTATTCCCATCCAATAAGCTTTAATAACCTTGACCCAGAAGTCATTCAAATTCTCCATTAAATTCTGATTGGGCCAGCCCCAATAGATGAAGAGCACTAGCAGCGTCCAAGTGACTACGCCGCCCAGAAAGCCCAGCGAATGAGCGCCGAAATCATTCATGTGCGGCGAGCCGCTCGTGTTCTTCGTCATCCAGTAAGAGATCATGATGATGATCCAGCCCGCGAGCGCCAGCAGGGGCACGGAGGCAAACAGGGCGCGCTGCTGCAACACCTTCGGCTCAGAGTAGTGATGAACGATACTGCTCGCGGGCGTAGGCCCCGGCGTGGGCGCAGCCGTCGCCTGCAATTTGACCTCGGATTCCTCTGTGATGGTCGCTTTGAAACTCAATTCACCGGCCGGAGCGGGCGTCGGCGCGGGCGTGGAAGCTTCAGCCGGTGTAGGCGTAGACTTAGGGTAGTGTACGAACATATCACTACCCGTCGGCTGCACTATGAAGTAAAGCTGGCCGGCTACGACTGCCGCAAACAGCATGGGGACGAGTATGAGCCACGTCATGATGATGTTGCGCGTGACGATGGCTACGGCGCGCCAGGTGTCTGCGCTCAGCGTCCCCTTTCTGGGCGTGAGGTAGTTGGAGAAAAGACGCAGGTGATGAATGGGGTCGTGCCCGGCAAACAGGGAGCCTTCCGTGACTTCTTCTCCGGTGGCGAGCGGCGGCCTCTCTTCGTATCCGACGCTCTGATGCATCTCGTCGTCGCGCGCGTGCATAATCTTTTCGGGCGGCGGAAAAATTGGGAGCTTCTCTTTCTCCTTCTTCTTTGTCTTGTCCTCCTTGAGCTTTGCCCATAAAGTCAGAATCAGCGCTTGATATTGAGGGTCTGCCCGCAACACGCTCCAAAAATTCGGGCAGGCAGTCAACCTTATAGGCAGAGCCTCCTTCTGAAGCTCGCGCGCAAGCCAGGCGCTCCACCAACCTCCCAGATAACCTCCGCCCGAAACGGTCGAAAGATAGTCGAAGATTGGGAGCATCCCTTTGGCTTTTAGTCTCTGCAAAAGTCCGAGCGCGAAAGTCGCGCTGCGTATCCCGCCGCCCGACAGAGCAAGCCCTACAAGATTCTCAGGCGGGCTATCTCCGACAGTGGCGCAAGTGACGTGCTGACCTGTATTCTCGGCGCGCGACATAGCCAGCCTGCACCTGCGATCCAGTATCTCTCCCCACTCCTCTCTGAAGATTTCATAGAATTTTTTCGGGCCGTAGGGGTCTGCGTCTCCGACCGCCCAGAGGACTGCCTGCTCGAACAACTCCCACATCTGAGGGGTGCCTTCATCGATGATGTCGTCCTTAAAGGTCATGGCGACGCGGCGCGCGGGCGCTCGAAAGCCGCCAGCCATCTCTTCCTCCACCTCGTAAGCGAAGATGGCCGAGTGTTGCGGCTCGTCGGGCAGACAGGCAATCACCTGGGCCTTCTCTCCGGGGCTTCCATAATAGATGGTCGTTTCTTTATTACAGACCTTGACCTTGCCTATGAGACGTGCGGCCAGAGGATGGCCCGGCCCAGTGATGTCCAGCTCTGTGATTTTCGACGTGCTGTTTTCCGTCATCTCGGAGAGGCCCATGAATCTGAAGAGTTCAACGTCCAGGACTACGACCGGCACTGGAGTTTCGGCGAATCTGTCCTTCAGCACATCTGCCTTCGCCGTCGAAGAGATGACGATGAGTTCTATCTTTTTATTATCGGGCCTCGTCCACGCTTTCTCGTCGTCTATGGAAGTGACATCGAAATGAAGCCCCTTCAGGTGAGTGATAATCTTCAGGTCGCCGTGGCTGGGCTTCTCTAATCGCACAAAGAGGGCTTTTCGCTTGGGCTGCGCGGCTGGCATGTTTTCGCTTCCTCTCATTCAAGTGAAGACTTTAACGATGGGCAAGGCTTCCGGGCAGAGAAGCCTTTTTCAAAGGATGTATGCGGGAAGTCCGTTCAAGCCCGGCAAGAATCAAGAGCGCCGAGGACGTGTGGAGATTCCTGATAAACGGCGGCGATTATAGTCCGTCAGAAAGAGAATCAACAACTAAATTTTCGCGCCCGCCGAGTCTAGGCGTGCGCGCGGGAAGCCTTTCGCGGTAAACTTTGGTTATGGCATTACCGGAGCGCCGTTTGGCGGAGAATGTTGGCGACGATTTTTACGTGGACACGACCTGCATAGACTGTGACGCGTGCAGGCAGATTGCGCCCGCCACTTTTCGAGACGCGGGCGACCAGTCCGTAGTCTACGCCCAGCCAAAAACAGAGGAAGAAACTCGCCTCGCGCTGATGGCTCTTGTAGCCTGTCCCACGGCTTCGATAGGCGTCATGAAGAAGCACGACATGCGCGCGGGCATTGACGCCTTCCCTTCCCTGATTGACGAAAACATATACTTTTGCGGCTTTACTTCGGAATCGAGCTTCGGCGCGTGGAGTTATCTGATAGTGCGCCCGGAAGAAGAGGGCGGCAACATCCTAGTTGACTCTCCGCGCTACGCCTCGCAGTTGGTGAAGAAGATAGAGGCTCTGGGCGGCGCGCGTTTGATGTTCCTCACGCACCAGGACGACGTGGCCGACCACGAGCGCTTCGCAAAGAAGTTCCGCGTGGAGCGCGTCATGCACGCACGCGACGGAGCCGGACGCCGCTACGACGTGGAGCGCGTCATAGAGACGGACGAGGCCGTGCGACTCGACCGTGACTTGACCATCATCCCCGTTCCAGGCCACACGCGAGGCCACATGGTTCTGCTCTACCGCGACAAGTACCTGTTCACCGGCGATCACCTGGCATGGTCGCCCGTGCGCGAGACGCTGACGGCCTTCAGGAGCGCCTGCTGGTATTCATGGACGGAGCAGACGCGCTCTATGGAGAAGCTGCTGGATTACAGTTTCGAGTGGGTGCTGCCCGGCCACGGGCGCATTCACAGCGACACACGGCCAGGCATGCGCTCTCATCTTGAGCGCTGCATAGAGTGGATGCGCGCGACGCGCTGACCAATTAGTTGTAGCCGAGAGCTTAAATTTTATGTTTGCTACCGGGGAGTTTTCGGTTATTATGCCCACGTCTTGCCGGTAGCCCCTCCGGGCAAGACCCGTTTGTTCACGGCCCCACAATTCGAGCCAAGCCTTTGATGTAGACCTTTCTCGGTCTGCGCTCAAGATGGAATTGTGCGGATTCCAATTTCCAGCAGTTGTAGATTTTCCCGACGAATCTAAAAATGAGTGCTACTTCCCCCTTCTATTCCAGCAGCGCCAAGCACGGGCGCTCCGCTCTCTCTCGCTCAAGCGAAACCCTTGAAGGGGTCAACCCTGAAGCTTCCCTGTGGAGAGTAAAAGAATTGAAAACTTACATACGCGTCCCCCTGATTGCCGCCATCCTTTTCCTGTTCGCCGGAGTCAATTACGCGCAGAGGGCCTGTCCCATTCCGCCGCCTTCGCCTTTTCGCCATAACGCGCAGATAGTAACCAGGCAAGACCCCAAGACGAAACAATGGAAAGTCTTCATGCAGCACCCTAAGAGTCTGACGAGCGTAGGCGACCCCGTTTACCTGGCCGCAGATTTCGCCTTTCAAGACCCGCGCCTGAAGACGAAGCCTACCGTAGACATCTCTTTCGTCTCCATGTCAAAGACGCCGCGCTTCGAGTTCTCGCACGCGCTCTCGCTCCTGATTGACGGGCTGCCCTGGCCCGTAGCCGCCCCCGTCCAGTACTCATCTCAGAAACAATCCGGCGGCGTCTATCTTGAGATAACAAAGGTCACGCTCACCTACGACAGCCTCGTCAACCTGATACAGGGCAAGAGGGTCTCGGCGCAGCTAGGCATGACCAAGTTCGAGTTGACCAGCAACCACCTTGAAGCCCTGCGCGAAATCGCCAACATGATGATGCCCGGCAACCGCATCAAACCCGGAGGCGGCTTGCGATAAATCGTTCCACCAAACTTTAATCCTGAGGACGGGCGCGTGCGGTTTCGCGCCCGTTTTGTTATAAATGAAGCAGTCAGAATCCAGAACTCAGGAGTCAGAATAAGAACAACTGTCTTCTCTTCTGACTTCTGACTCCCGAGTTCTGAATTCTATTTTTTTTATGCATCCTGAACGCATCAGAAATTTTTCTATCATCGCGCACATTGACCACGGGAAGTCCACGCTGGCCGATAGGCTCCTTGAGCAGACGGGCGCTCTCACAGAGCGCGAGATGTCTGACCAGGTGTTGGACAACATGGATTTGGAGCGCGAGCGGGGCATTACGATTAAGGCTCATGCCGTGCGTTTGGATTACAAGGCGCGCGATGGTCAATCTTACGTGCTCAATCTGATTGACACGCCCGGACACGTTGATTTCAGTTACGAAGTCTCGCGCTCGCTTTCGGCATGCGAGGGCGCGCTGCTGGTGGTGGACGCTTCGCAGGGCGTGGAGGCTCAGACGCTCGCCAATACTTATCTTGCGATTGAAAATAATCTTGAGCTTATTCCGGTCATCAACAAGATAGACCTTCCGGGCGCGGAGCCTGAGAAGGCTATGGAGCAGATTGAGAACGTCATAGGGCTTGAGACGCACAACGCCGTGCTGACATCCGCCAAGACCGGCGTCGGCGTGGACGAAGTGCTGGAAGCCATCGTGCGCGATGTGCCGCAGCCCAAGGGCGAATCAGACGCTCCGCTCAAGGCTCTCATCTTCGATTCCTGGTACGACTCTTACAGGGGCGTGATAGTTCTCTTCCGCGTCATCGACGGCTCCATCGCAAAGGGCATGAAGATTCGCTTCTTCAACACGGGGCGCGATTATCAGGTGGAAACGCTCGGCGTTAATCGCCCGCGCCCGACTCCGATTGATAAATTGAGCGTGGGCGAGGTGGGCTTTCTCACCGCTTCAATCAAAGAAGTCGCGGATGTGCAGATAGGCGACACCATCACGTCGAGCCAGAATCCCACGAAGGAACCCTTTCCGGGCTTTCAGGAAATCAAGCCTATGGTCTTCGCCGGGCTTTATCCTGTGGACACGGGCCAGTATGAAGAGTTGCGCGATGCGCTTGACAAGCTGAGGTTAAATGACGCCTCGTTTTTCTACGAGCCGGAATCCTCTGCGGCGCTCGGCTTCGGTTTTCGCTGCGGCTTTCTCGGACTCCTACACATGGAGATTGTGCAGGAGAGATTGGAGCGCGAGTTCAATCTGGAGTTGATTACGACGGCTCCGGGCGTGCGCTACGTTGTGACGACGACCAAGGGCGACGTGATTGAAGTCGACTCGCCCGCGAAGATGCCCGACCCCGTCAACATAGCCAAGATAGAAGAGCCAATCATCCTTGCGACCATCCTCACGCCGAACGATTTCCTGGGCGGCATCCTTCCACTGCTGGAAGAAAAGCGCGGCATACAGAAGAAGTTCGAGTACATCTCTTCGACCCGCGTGATGCTCACCTACGAGCTTCCTCTGAACGAGATAGTGCTCGATTTTTATGATCGACTGAAGTCCGTCTCGCGCGGCTACGCCTCTCTGGATTATCACTTCGCAGGCTACTGGGAATCCGATTTGGTTAAGCTGGACGTGCTGGTTTCCGGCGAACCCGTAGACGCGCTCTCTCTCATACTTCATCGCGGCACCTCCACGACCAAGGGCCGCGCGCTCGTCGAAAAGATGAAGCAGCTTATCCCGCGCCAACTCTTCGAAGTCCCGATTCAGGCGGCCATAGGCAACAAGGTCATAGCGCGCGAAACCGTCAAGGCGCTCGGCAAGAACGTGCTCGCCAAATGTTACGGCGGCGACATAACCCGTAAGCGCAAGCTCCTAGAAAAACAGAAAGAGGGCAAGAAGCGCATGAAAAAGGTAGGCCGCGTAGAGATTCCGCAAGAGGCTTTCCTGGCCGTGCTGAAAGTGAATGAGTAATTCGACCGAAATTTTTATTGTTGCCGCTCCCCTCGCGTGATAATTTTAACTGCTCAGCCGTAACCCACACATTTGTCAGGTGGCCTTTGATACTTGATGGATGACGGTGCAAAACAGTTTCAGGCGAATCGAGCGCCCGCGACTACGCGCGGCGCAGACCGTTATATTACTCTCACAACCTCTCCGGCCAGTGTCTCGACAGGAATAAAGACAAAGGCGCAAGCCCGTCGCCTTGAAAAGTGCGGCGCATGTATGGGAACCGACGTGGCATCGCATTCTTCTGATACCTCTTGCAAGAACTGCAAAGGCCAACGCCGTGTAGAGGTGTTAAGGACAATAGAGGTCAATATCCCGCCCGGCATCCAACCGGGCACGCGCCTGTGCTTGCCTGGTCACGGAGATGAGGCCATTGGAGACGGCCCGCCGGGTGATCTCTACATGGTGATTCAGCCATACCGGCATGAAAAATCCAGAGTCGGAGTCACGCTTATAAAAGTCCTGGGCGCTCTGGTATTCCTGCTGGGCATCTTTCTGTATGCTGGGAATACCATAGGCTTTTTCCCTACGTTTCCGTTTTTAGGCTTTATCGTAATGGCTATCGGCGGCATCCTCTTTAAGCTGGACGATTAATCAGCTATCGCAATCTGGCTAATTAGAGTAAAAGGATAAAATCGTGCTAGTCTTACCGGGTCGCAGCAAGTGAGCATAAGACTAGCTCTCTGAGCCTTATCCTGCGGCGGGCGAAAACCTCTACAGATGTAAAGATGCACGTCACACGGGTTGAACTCGAAAACATCAAGTCGCACGTCCACTCGGAGTTTGATTTCGAGCGCGGGACGACGGCCATCACGGGCGAAAACGGCGCAGGGAAAACTACTATTCTGGAAGCCATAGCGTGGACGCTCTTCGACACGCTGGATTACAGCAAGGAGGATTTCCTGCGGCGCGGCGCTAAGAAGGGCGTCGTGCGCGTCTCTTTCATCAGCAGCGAAACTGACGAGCGGCTCTACACGGTTTATCGTGACACGGGCAACGGCTATTACATCTTTGACCACGGGCTGGGGATGAAGATTGCCGAGAAGAAGGTGGACGTGTCCGGCAAGCTTCGTCAACTGCTCGGCATAGAGGAGCCTGGCACGGACATCAAAGCGCTCTTCAATTCCGCTATAGGCGTTCCTCAAGGGACTTTCACGGCTGACTTCCTCAGGCCCGCGAACCAGCGCAAGGCAAGCTTCGACCGACTGCTGAAAGTGGAAGAGTACCGCGACTCGGCAGAGCGGCTGCGCGAGACTGTCAACCTCATAAATGATCGGCTGAACGATGTCAGCGTTCGCATAGGGCGAGCCGAAGGACAGCTTGCGCGCTACGACGAGTTTGTGGAAGAGCACAAAGAGGCCGAGCGAGAAGCCAAGGAGTTGAGCGCTCAACTTAACGAGTTGAAGAAAGAGATACTCACGCGCGAGCGCACGGTCGAGGAGTTGGACGAGCGCGAAGCGAAGCTCATGGAAACACGCTCGCGCGCCGAGCGCCTGAAGGTTGAGAGCGATGCTGCGGAGCGAAGACTCTCGGACGCGCGCGTAGAGCGTGACGCCGCGCTTCGCGCAAGCGAGCGCCAGCAAGCGGTCGAAGCCGATTACAAAATACACCTCGAAGCCACGGCCACTCTGACGCGCCTTGACGAAGAGCGGCAGGCGCGCGACCAGTTGCGGGCCAGCGAGGCTGATGTCTCTCGCCTGTTGGAAGCCGCGCGCGGAGACGTGCGCCGCATCGAAGAGGCGCTGGAGAGGGCTGTTAAGGCCGCCGCCGCCATCAAAGTCTTAACGCCTCAAATCGCGGAACAGGAAGAACTGGAGCGCGAGCGCGAGCGCCTTCGTGACCTGCGCGCCCAGGCTTTGAGCGAGCGTGCGCGCATGTCGCAGCTTGATGCGGAGTTGAAGGAGTTGCGGGCGCAGTACGAGCAGGTGAAGGGCCGCGTCAAAGAGGCCGAGCAGGGACAGGGCGCGGAAGACAGAGTGGCGAAGCTTGAGAGCGAGCGTCTTCACGTAGAGACGACTCTGAGCAAAACCGAGAAGGCGGCGACCAGCCTCAGGCATCTCTCTCAACAACGCAAGGGCGAAGAGCAGGAAGCCGCGCGCCTGCGACGCGAACTGGGGACGCAAGCGCGGCAGATTGCGGAGCTTGAGAGGCGCGCAGCGAAGGCTGCGGAGGTCGTCAGGCTTGTGACGCGCGAAACGGAGTTGACGGAACAACTCGCCAGCTTGCGCGCAGAGATTGCGCGCGACGAGAAGTTTCGACGTGAAGTCAAAAACGGTCTCTGCCCGATTCTCTCCGAAAAGTGCCTGAACATAGGCGAAGGCCAAACGCTCGAAGACTATTTCAAGGGACAGTTCGCCACCAACACAGCGCAGCTTGGAGTTCTTGAAAGCGAGCGCGCGAGCCTCAACCTCCTGCTCAAAGAGGCGCGCGAGGCAGAGCGCGAGATGTCTGTGCTTGAGAGCTTGCGCGCACAAGCTTCAAGCACCGAGGAGCGGCTCAAAGAGCGAGAGGCCGCAATCGCGCGTCTCGACGGCGAGATAAAGGCGCTCCCGCCAGCCTCGCGTGAACGCTTGAGCGAGTTGAAGGCACAGCTTATGGGCGTGGACGGCGAGTTGATTCTGGTGCGCGAGGCTGCTATGCGCTACGCGCAGTTGAAGCCCTTGCAGCAACGCCTGGCGGAGATAGAACAGGAAGGCAAGCGCAAGCGAGACGAGCGCGCCACGGCGGCAGCCAACGCCGAGGCGGTCGGCAATCTTCAGAAAGATATAGAGGAGACGGAAGAGAGACTCAGAAAGCTTCAAGATCCGCGCGGTCGTGCCGCGAGTTTACGCGCGGAGGCCGAGGCTGAAAGCGCACGGCGCGACGAGTTGGAGGGCGCACGCGACGCCCTGCGCTCGCTGGAAGAGAAGGCCGCAGAGCTTCGCCTTCAACTTAAAGCCTACACGAAGCTCGACGCGCGTTGGGAAGAGGCGCGCGACATTAGAGACCGCACGGCTGATGCTCACAGAGAATATCTGACGAGCAAAGCCATTGCGGACACTCTGCCCGCGCGTGAAGACGTTGTGAAGAAGGCTGAGGAAGAGGCCCGGCGCATCGCGGCTGATGAAAGAAGCGCAAGGGAGGAGACCGAGCGGCTTGCTGCCGCTTACAACCGCGAGCAGCATTCGCTTGAGCGCGGCGCGCTTGCGCTTGTTCGAGAGCGTGCCGCCGCTCTGTCTGCTCAACTTGACGCAGCGCACACACGCGAATCGAGTCTTAAGACGGAGATTGACAGGCTCGCAAAGGTGCGCGAAGAGATGCGCGAGGAATTCCGCGCCAAGGAGAGATTGGAGAGGCTGGACGAAGCGACAGATTTTATACGCGACACTTTAAAGCAGGCAGGCCCCATCATCACCGAAAGCTATCTCTATAACATCTCGATTGAGGCTAACCAGTTGTTCCGCGAGATAACGGGCGAGGCCAGCCGTGCGCTTCGTTGGTCGCGCGATTACGAGATTATTCTTGAGGAAGAGGGGCACGAGCGCTCTTTCCAGAATCTTTCCGGCGGCGAGCAGATGGCTGCGGCGCTCTCCATACGCCTTGCGCTTCTCAAACAACTCTCAGACATTCGCATGGCCTTCTTCGACGAGCCGACGGTCAACATGGACGCCGAGCGACGCGAGCGCCTGGCGCAGCAGATAGGACAGGTACAGCACTTCGACCAACTCTTCGTCATCTCTCACGACGACACCTTCGAGGGCAGCGTTGACCACGTCATACACGTTACGCGCAGTAGCGGTAACGGCAGCAGCGATGACGGAGGCGGCGCTGTGGCTCAGCAGATGTTGAGGCCGGAAGCGGAAAGGGCCAAGGCTGAAGGATGAATAAGAAGGCGAGCGCTCATTCTTCCGGCAGCCCTCAGCCATCGAAGCTTGTAACTATCTTCTGCGACGGCTCAAGTCTGGGGAACGGACAGGCGGCCACGCGAGCGGCGGGCGTTGCTCTCCTAGGCTACAGGGGACTTTGGCGCGCGTTCGGAACATATCTTGGGACGGCCACCAACCAGCAGGCGGAGATTGCAGCCGCAGCGCTGGGCCTCAGCGCTCTCAGAGAGCCTTGCCGCGTGCGCGTCGTCACAGATTCGCGCTACGTTGTTGAGACCATGTCGGGCCGCTTTCGACGCAAGTCCAATCTTGAGTGGTGGGAGAAGCTGGATAGTGCCGCTCGTCCTCATCAGATAACCTGGGAGTGGGCCAAGGGGCACGCGGGCCATATCATACAGGAGGCTGCAGACCGTGCCGCGCGTCGCATAGCCGCACTGGGCCGCGTTGACGAATCAATACTGCGCGACGCCGTGGACAGCATAGGCACTGCGGAGATTGAAGATTGAGCCGCGCTTACGGCTTACAATAATTGCCTTCAAGAATTTTGGTGTTATTATCTTCCGCGCGTTACGGGCAAAGGGATAAAACTCTCTCTCTTATGGAGGCTCAAAGATGACGATTAACGCGGTCATAGACTTGTCCCACTTCAATCAGGTCACAAGCTTTGAGGAAATCAAAGCCGATGGCATTGTCGGAATCATTCACAAAGCTACGGAGGGCTTGAGTGAAACAGACTCCACATACCTCGCGCACAAAAGCGCGGCTCAGGCCGCAGGACTCTGGTGGGGCGCTTATCACTTCGCAACCGGCGACGACGCCATAGCACAGGCAGAGCATTTTCTCTCCTTCGTCAATCCCGGCCCGACTGACCTGCTCGTGCTTGACTTCGAGCAGAACCCGGAGGGCAGCAGCATGAGCGTGAGCGGCGCAGAGCAGTTCGTCACGCACGTTCAGCAGGCCACGGGGCGCTGGCCCGGCTTCTATTCCGGCGCATACATCAAGCAACTGCTCGGCGAGAACACGAACGAGACGCTTGCGAACTGCTGGTTCTGGCTCTCGGAGTACGGGCCTACGGCGCACGTTCCGCCCAACTGGCCTACGTGGACTATGTGGCAATACACGGACGGCTCGGTCGGCCCTGAGCCGCACTCGGTTACGGGCGTAGGCAACTGCGACCGAGACCAGTTCAACGGCGACATGGATGCGCTGGCAAAGCTCTGGGGTTACTCCAGCTAATCGAAAAGCTCTTCGAAGCGGTCAAGGAAATTTTTAGATGAAGTGGTTAAAGCGCGTGAGCATAGCCCTCGTTATTCTTTTTCTTGCGGCGCAGGTCATACGGCCATCCATGACCAACCCGCCGGTTGACGAAAGCCGCACGCTTCAGGCTAAGGCGCAAGTCAGCCCGGAGGTCTACGCCATCCTGGAGCGCTCCTGCAACGACTGTCACTCCAACAAGACCACGTGGCCCTGGTACAGCCAGGTGACTCCCATCTCCTGGTATCTGGTTCGCCATGTGAATCAGGGCCGCAGGGAATTGAACGTCTCGGACTGGGCTAAGTATGATGCTAGACGCGCCACGCGCAAGCTGGACGAGATTTGCGAGCAGGTCAACAGGGACGAGATGCCCTTGAAGTCTTACCTGGTGCTACATCCTTCGGCCAATCTCTCGGATGCAGACAAAAAGGCCATCTGCGACTGGACTAACCAGGAGCGAGCGCGCCTCGCAGCACAACAGACAAACAATCAGTAGGGGCAGGGCTTGTCCCTGCCCGTTGTCATTTATTGTGTGACGAAGCGGTAGCCAACGCCTCTGACCGTGAGCAGGTGCTTTGGCTTGGTGGGTTCATCTTCGAGGTACTTTCTCAATCGAACGATGAAGTTATCTATGGCGCGAGTGTCCGTGTCTTCATGCAGTCCCCAGACATCTTCGAGCAGCGCCTTGCGCGGGACTACGCGGCCCTCGTGCCTGAGCAGATAGCGCAGGACTTCCGCCTCCATCAGCGTCAGCCGCACAGTCTGCTCGGACGTGCGAAGCTCAAGCGCTCCGAAATCAATCGTCCGCCCGTTGAAGACAAACAACTCGTCCGCCGCGCCGCTCTCTTCTTTTACATCGTTCTTGGTGTTAGCGTCCGTCGCGCTCAAATTATTCTGATCCAGGTGAAACCACTGGCGACGGCGGAGCAGCCCGTTGATGCGCGCAGTCAGCACCGACAAATCAAAAGGCTTCGCTAGGTAATCGTCCGCGCCAGCCTCAAAGCCGCGCAGGACATCTTCGGGCTGGCCGCGCGCCGTCAGCATCAGCACGGGCACGAACTGCCCTGCGCGTCGCAAGTCCGAGACGACCGTGAAGCCGTTTACGCCCGGAAGCATCACGTCCAGAATGACCACGTCGAAACGCTCGCGCTCTTCAAGCAAAAGTGCGAGCGCCGCTTCGCCGTCGCCGACCGTTTCCACCACGTAGCCTTCCGCCTCAAGGTTAAAACGCAGGCCGTCGGCCAGATGCTTCTCGTCTTCTACAATCAGTATCGCGCTCACTCGTTTCGGCCTCAGGCTCTGGGAAGTTGGATGGTGAAAGTGCTGCCGTGGCCGGGGCCGTTGCTTTCGGCAAAGACGCGGCCTCCGTGCTTTTTGACAATCGAGTGGACTATGAAAAGCCCAAGGCCGGTGCCCTTGACGCGCGCCATAAATGCGCCCTGTACCCTGTAGAAGCGTTTGAAGATGCGTTTAAGCTGTGAGCTTGAGATGCCTATGCCGCTATCCTTTATGCGAACGGCCACGCGCTTTTCGTCAAGCGCGGCCACCTCTACGGAAACAGAAACTTCCCTGTCCGAGTACCTGACGGCATTGTCCAGCAGGTTCGAGACAGCCGTGCGAAGTTCGTCGGCGTCGCCCACCACACGCGCACCGCTTGCGTCCAGCGATTCGCTGTAACGGAGCGCGCCCTCGTCCAGCTTGTGCCGTATGCGCGTCAGGTCAAGGCACTCTCTGACCATCTCACTCAAATCAACGTTCGCACGGTTCAGCGCGCGTCGCTTGTGTCCTGTGCGTCCCGCGTGCAAGACCTGCTCGACGGTGTGCAGCAAGCGGTTGGTGTCGGCTAGTATTATCTCGTAAAACTCTTCGCGCTGCGTCTCACTAAGCTCGCGGGTTTTCAGTGTCTCAAGGTAAAGGCGTATGGAGGTGATGGGCGTCTTCAACTCGTGCGTCACGGCGTTGATGAAAGCATCGTGCTGCTCGTTGCGCCTGATTTCCCGAATCAGAAAAGTGGTATTGAGCACAAGGCCCGTGATAATCAGCCCGAAAAAGACTATGCCGAGGACTAGGAGCGCCACCTCTCGCCAGTTCAGCAGAATCCAGCCAACGTTCAGCGCAACCGACAGCGCCACCAGGCAGGAGCCAAGCGTGATGAAGAAGTAAACAGACTTCCTTCGAGCGCTGAAACGCATGCGAACATTGTAAGAAGGCAAAAGACAAAAGAAAAGAGGTCAGAGGCCAAGTCGAAAGAAAGACTCTCGACTTGACCTCTGACCTCTGACCTTCCGTTCTTCTCAGGCCGCTTTGCGAAGCTGGGTTGTTTCGGCTGGCGCGGCTCGTCTTGATGTGTCTATGAGCTTGATGTCCTTTGCCAGGCCGAGGAGTTGGAGCGCGCGTATGCCCCACCAGTTGATGTCTATTTCGTACCAGGCTACGCCGTGGCGTGCTGCGCGCGGGTGCGCGTGATGGTTGTTGTGCCATCCTTCGCCGAAGGTGATGAGCGCCACCCAAAGATTGTTCGTGGAATCGTCGCTGCTCTCAAAGCGGCGGCTGCCCCAGAGGTGCGTAGCGGAGTTGACTAGCCAAGTGGCATGTAATCCTATGGTGACGCGCAGGAAGGTTCCCCACATCATCAGGCCCCAGCCGCCCCACGCGAACAGAATGATTCCCAGGGCTACTAGCGGAATGAAATAGAGACGGTTGAGCCAGAAGTGAAAGCGGTCTCGCATCAGGTCTGGAGCATAACGCCAGAGCACTGCGTCTTCGTGCTGCTGAGCCGTGCCCCTCAGAATCCAGCCCATGTGCGACCACCAGCGACCCTCTCGCGGCGTGTGCGGGTCAAGCCCCGGCACTTCCGTGTGCGCGTGATGAATGCGGTGCGTCACCACCCAGTTGATAGCGCCGCCTTCGAGCGCAAGCGTTCCGCACAACGTCAGAAAATACTCCACGGCCTTAGGCGTCTTGTAGCCTCTGTGCGTCAGCAGACGATGAAAGCCCATGCCTATCCCCAGACTTCCAGAGACCCACCACAGAAAGAGTGTGATAAAGAGCGCCTTCCAGCTAAACATAAAGAGCGCGATGATGGCCGCCGTATGAAAAATTATCATCCAGACGGTCGTCGTCCAGTTGACGCCCGCCTCCTGATTCACTGTCCTCGTTTCGCTCATTCTTTCCCCTCTAATCAAAAGTTTTCGCCCTTAGCTCATTTTTAGATGAGCTTAGTACGGCATCGTAACAACTTATGGCCCGCTCGTTTGTAATAGTTATGTAAGGATTGATTGAGAGAGGCGATTCTATCCCGCAGGTTTAGGAATAATCTAAAATTTCTATCACGGAAAAAGCTGAAGGGGCTTTTGATTATCAAAAGCCCCTTCAGCTTTTTTACACAATTCTCCCGCGACTACTTGGCAGTCACGGTGATTGTGGTCGAAGTGCCCGTGTTGCCTGCGGCGTCGTAGCCTCTGGCTTGCAGGCTGTAGTTCCCCTTGGTATTGGGCACAGTCCACGCGCAGGTGAAAGGCGCGACCGTGTCCGTACAGGTCAGAGCATTGTTGACGAAGAACTCCACGCGCGTCACGCCCACGTTGTCCGTGGCGCTGGCCGCTATCGTCACGGTGCTGCGGCGATTGACGGTAGCGTTGTTCGCGGGGCTGGTGATACTGACCGTTGGTGTCGTCACGTCCCGCACGGTCACGTTGCGCGGAGCGGACGTGGTTGTATTGTCTGAAGTGTCGTAAGCCTTCGCGGTCAGCGTGTAGCTGCCCGGCACTTCAGCGCCGGTGTTCCACTGTATGCTGTAGGGCGCGCTCGTGTCCGTGCCCAGAAGGACGTTGTTCTTATAGAACTCGACACGGGCGACGCCTTTATTGTCGCTGGCATCGGCGGAGACGGTGACGATGCCCGTCAAAGAAGCTCCGGCTGCGGGCGCAGTCAGGCTCACGGTCGGTGGCGTCGGGTCATGATTGACGGTGACAGTCACAGTCGCAGAGCTTCCTACATTGCCCGAAGCGTCATAGGCTTTGCTCATCAGAGTATGACTGCCGTTCGTAATAGCATCCGTGTCCCAACTGAAGGCGTAGGGCGCGCTCGTGTCCGTGCCTATCAAGGCATTGTCCTGATATAGCTCTACACGAGTGACGCCTACGTTGTCTGTAGCGCTGGCCTGAACGGTCACAAGACCCGTGACGGTCTGACCGTTTGTAGGCGAGGTGATGCTGGTCGTGGGCGCTATGGAATCGTGATTGACCGTCACGGTGACGGGCGCGGACGTGGCCGAATTGCCGGAAGCGTCGTAGGCTTTACTGACAAGCGTGTGGCTGCCGTTCGTGGTCGCGTCCGTGTTCCAGTTAATCGTGTACGGGCCTGAACTGGTGCTTCCCACCAGAGCGTTGTCTTGATAAAGCTCAACGAGTGAGACGCCCACGTTGTCCTGCGCGTTGACCTGCACGGCGACTACGCCCGTCACGGTCTGCCCGTTCACAGGCGAAGCGATGCTCGTCGTGGGAGCTTCCGTGTCGGGCACGGGGTTAATGGCCTGCAACTCGAAGGTGTAGTCGAGCCTGTTGTTGGAATTGTCCACGCCCGTTAGTCTAATTGAGAGCTTGGTGAACGGGACTGCCGGAACTGTGGCCGAGTAGCCGCCGCCCGTGGGCGTCAGTGCCAGAGGCGAAAAGTTCATGCCGTCGCCTGAGAAGCCCGCAGAGACTTGCGAGAGGCTGCCGCCGACCGCATCCATAGCAAAGAAGAGTTGATTGCTTGTACTGCTGTCGTGAACTTCGCTTCTGACTCCGCCCGTGCTGTATTGAAGCTGTGTCAACGCAGGCGGGTTCGGGTCGGCCAGAGTCGTATCAAAGCTCGCGCTCACCTTCGCGTGCATGCTCTGGCCGCGAATGTAGTACGGGAAGTCCGCGAGGGTGAACTGGTACTGGCCCGGCGTCACACTGCTTGCAGGCAGGAGCGGGAAAGACCCCGTTGCGAAAACCGCAGGCAGAGAGCGCGAGACTACAGTTACGCCGCCCGTCGTGATGACATACGGCACGGGCGCGTAATCCTGGAAGGCGAAGTCCTGCCTGAGGAATGCCACCGGAGTCGAGCCGTAAAACGGCGCGAGCCGTATGACATTGCTGCTGTTGTTGAATTTGGCGACCCACATTGAAGGCCCAAGCCCGTTGTAAACCGTGTTGCCCTGCCAAGCAGGATATCCACCGGCATCCAGCATGTTCGACTTTCTCCCATGCGTGGCGAAGTCCAGAAACGGAGTCTGATACACATACGGGCAGGCTCCGCTCGCCGGACAATCCGTCTTGAGAACGTCCGAGACCTGCTGGTGATAAGCGCCCGCAGGCAGCAGCGTGTTAACCGTCTGCACTACGGGAACCATCATCGTGTTATTGCGGTTGTAGGTCGAGAAGCAGGTGTTCGAGCCGGGCGGGCAGCTATAAACAATTGGCAAAGCCGCGCCCGAATCACGGTTGGAGTCCACCCGTATCTGTCCCGTCTTGAAGTCTGTGGGTGTGTTCGTGTAAGTCGTAGAGGCGCTCAGGCCGGTAAAGCCGCCGTAGTAGAAATCCAGGCTCGGCGCAGACTGTATGCGCCCCTCGTAGATTTCGCTGTGCCTGTAATTGGAGCTTACGGCGGAGAAATAGTTGGTGGTGTAATCTGTGCCCAAAGTGATTCTGGAGAGACCTATGCCCCCGGGCGTGTACTGGTCGAAGGTATAGCGCGTTCCCAGAGGGCCTGTGAGCGAGCCGCTCGTGTTTGTTCCCACGAGCTTCGTCTGAAGCGAAGCGTTGCTGCGACTCACGGAAACGGTGGCCGCGCCGCTCGCCAGAGAGATTCCTTCGCGGAAGACCACGTAATCATGCGTGCCGCTCGCGTCCGTCCTGTTCGGATAGTAGAGCACAAGGTCATACGGCCCCACCGTGTCAAGATAGATGCTCGTCGAAGCGGAGCCGATGGTAAAGAGCGACTGCATGTTGCTGCGGTTGTGCAGAAAAGCTGTCGTCCCTTGAATGTCCGTGCCGTTGCTGTCGCTGATGGTCAGGACGAAGAACTTGACGAACTTCGTAACCACGGTCGCGTCAGCCGTCGAGTTGAAAACGCGCAGGCTCCCGCTATAACTGCCGTTCGCGGTGACGGTGTTGTCGACCAGGAAGCTTGTGCCCACGTTGACGGAGCTATCCGGGCCTACTGTGACAGACCCCGGACTCTGAAAAGTTATCCCCGTCGGGAACGTGGAAGAAGAGAGGTTTACAGTCTGACTGATGTCAGTCCTTAAATTCGTGATGGTTAAAGTCTGAGTGGGCGAAGTCCATGAGCTTAAGAGCGGGTTGTCCACTCCGTAATCTACAACGGGCGACGGTCTGACCTGTATGGTGGAGGCGACGTGCAGGACTATAGGAATAATCCCCTTGGTCACGCCTCCCTCGCTGAAGACAATGCTGCCGCTATAATTGCCCGTGCGCGCCACGTTGTTATCCACGTACATGGTGGCGAAAAACTCGTCATAGCCTTGACTGAAGTCGATGGTGGTCTTGCTGAAGTTAATCGTGACGCCCGGAACATTCAGGTTGGCAGAGATGTCCGCCGTCTGCACGCTCGCGTCCGCAGGCGACACGAAAAAGTAGTTATCGAATTGAGTGACCTGCACAGTCGGGTCTGTGTAAGCCTCCCACAGATTCGGGTTGGCGTTAATCTTGATGCTGCCCGGTATGGCTGCCTGCAAGTTTATCTGCCCCGCGCCCTGGTCGTTGACAGACGCGCCGAGATTGCTGGCCGTAGCTTTCAACAACTGCTTGACCTGTTCCGGGTCGTAGTTCGGATAAGCCTGTCGCACCAGCGCGGCAGCGCCCGCTACGTGCGGCGTTGCCATGGAAGTTCCAGAGATGCGTACGTGCTGATTATCAAAGCACGTAGGCTCGCCCGCGAAGGATGTTCCCCAGCGCGCAGCGCAGATGAGCACGCCCGGCGCTGAAACATCCGGCTTCTGCAAATCCACGTTGTTCCAGAAGAGCGGGCCTCTTGAACTGAAAGAGGCTATGGGGCCGGAGCAGCGCGAGTCCACGCCAATCTGAGAAGGCTTGCACGCGGCTGCGACGGTAATAGCCGTGCGCGCCGTGCCAGGCGAATTGATGGTGCTCGCGCTAGGGCCTGTGTTGCCCGCAGCGATAGTGTAGACGACTCCCATGCTGGTGGAGTTATCTACGGCTGTGCTCATGCTGTCGTCCGGGTTACCGCTCCCGCCTATGCTCATGCTGGCAACGTTCACGTGATCGCTTGGGTCGCCGTCGCGGTTCGGGTCTGTGGCGTAATCTATAGCGCCGATGATGTCTGAGCTAGCGCAATTGCCGCTTGAATTACAGACCTTGTAGGCAATTATGTTCGCGTCCGGCGCAACGCCTTTCAGGAGGCCATTGCCTGCGGCGGTGGCGGCTACGTGCGTGCCGTGGCCGTTGTCGTCCATGGGGTTGCTGTTATCGGCTATGAAATTCCAGCCCTCTATGACCTTGCAGTTGGGGCCAAGGCACCCGCCAAGGTCTGCGTGCGTGTAATCGACGCCTGTGTCTATGATGGCTATGCGCTCGCCCACTCCCGTCAGGGGATTGTTGTTTCCGTCCGAGAGTTGCCAGGTCTCGCGCGCGTGTATTTCGTCTACGGACGTGTCCAGCGTGATGCGCGCTATGACATCCGGCTCGACTCTGGCGATAATGTTGTCGTCGGCTAATTGCTCCAAGGCCGCTTTGTTAATCGTCGCGGACACGCCGTTAATGATAAGCAGGTCGCGCTTGATGTGTCCCTTCCCGTTCAGCAGTCCTGCGATGTGAGCGCGGGCGTTATTGAAATCCTGTCGCCTCTGAAACAAGACGGCAGCGCCACGGCCTGCGCCTTGATAGAAATGTTTGTAAGGAAGATTAAAGCGAATGATGACAGGCGTCTCCGGTGCCAGAGAGTTCTGCTTCAAACGCGAGTCGATTTTTTCATAGGGCTGAGCCGTAGAGAGGTCGCGCACCGTCAGCCCCTCGCCTTCCTTCACGTAACTAAAAACGTCGGCGCGGTTTTCAAGCACGGAAGCAGCGCTGCCGTCCGCCTGTGCAGTGAGGCTGTACTGCTCGCCGTTGCCGAGCTTGATGACGGCGGTGTTTCCGTCTTGAGCGTCTGCGCTACTTTGCTGCCCGGCGGAACTCGCCACGGCAAGCTCTCCGGGTTGAAGCAGTCGAAAGCCGTTCGCAGCCGAGACGGCTTCGGGGCCGCCCGTCAGAACCTTCTCAGGCTTAAGAAGCCTCTGGCCTTCGTTCTGGAACGATAGAGGGTTAAAGCGCGCAGGGCCTCTGTTGCTGCCCGTGACGACGAAGAGGGTTGAAGAAATCAGCAGTGAGCAGACTATCAGCCACGCTAGAAAGAAGGAGCGGGGGGAACGTGCTCTCATTGGGCGACTCCTTTAAATTAAAGAACTGAGGGGCTGGAAAAACGAGGTTCCTTGTAGAAAAGCAGGCCGCAGCTTATGCCTCGGCGCGTGCAGTGTCAACAAAATTTCTACTAATTGTTGCGCCCGAAAGTCCAAAGTGAGATAAAAGGAGCATTGCCGCAATCCTTCCCGCAGGCTTAATTCTGACGTTAGGACGGGGTGATTACTTATGACTGAAGCAGAAGTCAGAAGAATAGATCTTTTTTTCTACGGCCTCTTCATGGACGAAGCGCTCCTGAGAGAAAAGGGTGTGAAGCCTGTGAATCGTCGGCTGGCGTCGGTCGAGAACTTTTCCCTGGTCATAGGAGCGCGGGCCACGCTCGTCCCGCACGCGGGCCAAACGGCGTACGGCGTAATCTTCTCGTTGACACACGCGGAGGTAGACGCGCTCTACTCGGAATCTTCCGTCAGCGCCTACCGACCGGAAGCCGTGGCCGCGCAACTACAGGACGGGAGCATCACTGCTGCCCTCTGCTTCAATCTACCGGAGCCGCCTTCGCCCGAAGAGCGAAACCCTGAGTACGCATCAAGGCTCCGAGACCTTGCCCGACGCACAGGTCTCCCGCCCGGCTATGTCTCCTCTATAAAGTAGAAGGCGGGCGCACGGGATTGGTAAGATACAGACAGGAGTTTGCCGAAGTATGAAAAAGCTCGGCGGTCGCGCTTAGATAAACGTAGCAGTCTGACAGTTCACTCAACCGGAGCGGAATTAGCTTTCCTTTACAGAGAGAGACAATGAAAACACCTGTCCCTTCCTCATACGACGAGCGCCGCAGGTTTCCGCGCATCAAAATCCTGATAGACGTAGACCTGGGCGAGACGCCTGCCTGCGTTCACAAGGGGCGCGTGACGAGCCTCAGCCTGGGCGGCTGCTTTATACAGACGACGCTGGAAATTGCCAAGGGAAAGCCTGTCTTCATACGCCTGATGTTAGCGCCCGGAAGCTCGCGCGTAATTGAAGGCATAGTCTGGGGCAGGGTCGCGTATCATTTCCCCAAAGTAGGGCTGGGGATAGAGTTCAAGAAGTTGCCGCCCGGCTACGAAAGGCACATCAACGACCTGGTGGAGTTTTATCTGGGAGGCGAAGCGACGGAAGATAATGCCGAAGCAGAGCGTTAACGCCTGCGCGCGGCATAAGAAGATGAGAGTCAGGAGAGTTGGATGCCGAAGCACAAATCGGAAGGAATCAGCCGCCGCCAGTTTGTCAGCGCCGCCGTAGCCAGCACGGTTTTCACAGCCGCAGCCAAAGCAAAGCCTTCTGATATACGCCGCCCTAATGTGCTGTTCATTCTGGCTGACGACCTGGGTTATGGCGACCTGAGCTGCTTCGGTCGGCCCGACTACAGCACTCCTAATTTAGACCGCCTGGCGCAGCAAGGCATACGCTTTACCAACGCATACTCGGCCTCTCCCGTCTGCACGCCCACGCGCTGCGCCTTCATCACTGGCCGGTATCCTGCAAGAACTACGGTAGGGCTTGAAGAACCTTTAGCGTGGAAAAAGAATTTAGGCGACAGGGTAAACGTCCTTGGACTCTCACCCGAACATCCAACGATTGCTTCGCTGCTGAAGAAGAACGGTTACGCTACAAGTCTGGTGGGCAAGTGGCACTTGGGCTATCTCCCCAGGTTCGGGCCGATTCAGAGCGGCTTCAACGAATTCTTCGGCATCATGAGCGGTGCCGTAGATTATTTCAGTTACAAAGACGCCTTCGGGGAACCAGACCTCTTTGAAGATAAAGTTCCCGTCGAGCGCATAGGCTATCTCACAGACCTGCTGACGACGCGCGCAGTAGGAGTCATCTCGCGCCGTCACACGCGCCCCTTTTATCTGAGCCTTCATTACACAGCGCCCCATTGGCCCTGGGAAGGACGAGAAGACATTGAGACCAGCCGCAAGTTGAAGAGAGGATACGAAGGCTTCACAGCCGGAGGCTCAATCGCCACCTACGCCGCCATGATGAAGAGCCTGGATGAAGGCGTGGGGCAGGTGATGAGCGCGTTAGGGAAAGCCAAACTGGACAGAGACACTCTGGTTATCTTTACCAGCGACAACGGAGGCGAGCGCTTTTCCTACAACTGGCCTTTCACCGGACAGAAGTTTGATTTACGCGAAGGCGGCATACGCGTGCCCGCGATTGTGCGCTGGCCCGGCGTCATTCCTGCAGGCCGCTCCACAGAACAGGTAGCCATCACTATGGACTGGACAGCGACCATCCTTGCCGCCACGCAAACCAGACCCGACGTAAACTATCCCCTTGACGGCGACGACCTGCTGCCAGCGAGTAAGGGCGAGCGCGCCGTCTACGAGCGTAAGCTTTTCTGGCGAAACGCTAACCAAGATGCCGTGCGCCTGGGGAAATGGAAATACTTAAATGATGGCCGTAGGGAATATCTCTTCGACCTCTCGATTGACCAGAGAGAGCAGGCGGACTTCAAGGAACAGAACCCGGAAATTTTCCTTCAACTGAGGACTGAATTTCAGCGCTGGCAATCACAAGTCCTGCCCAGACCTGAGGCCACACGCTAATCAAACAAGGCGCTATATTATCCGGCGCGGTCTAACAATCCATTCAAACAGCTTCTCTTATTATCTATTGATTTAGATTCGCAGCAGGCGTATCTTAAGCGCGACCTATCTCTTTGATTTTCTGCTGGCGTGGTCTTCACCATCGCCAGTCCGACGTTTTCTCTTCCTGCCAAAGGAGGCTCTATATGTCTAGCAAACCCAGCGTCAATCCAGGCCCGTGCAATCCGGCCTGCACCAACGTCATCAGGTTTATGACCGACCACGAAGTGCCGCCGAGCGTAGGCATCAGCATCCCTCCATACACGGACATCAACGGATACCGTCACATCAACATCTTCGTGCAGTTCAGCCAGGCGGCAGCAGATGAACCTCCTGTGGATTTGGGGGTGATGTTTGCATTCGATGCCAACGGCACTATGGGCGCTCGTCGTTATGTAAATCTGGAACAGAATGTCAGTGGCCCGCAAAGCACCAACTTCATAGAAGTATCCGGGCGCGGCAGTTGGCACGGCAGCCCGCACAACAAAAGCTTATACATCGCACGCTTCCCCGTGATGGGGCCGTTCATAGAAGTGTTTGTCTACAACCGAGCCGCGATAAAGAGAAAAGTCAGCGTCTGGGGATACCTCGTCTCCTGAAGCGACTCTTATTATGACTGAATGAATAACCGTAGGGGCAGGGCTTATCCCTGCCCCTACGATTGTGGTGCGTTGGTCGCAGTTTAGCTCTTTGGGGGAGGCGGTGTGTTCGTATCCGGCTTTTTCCTTACCGGAGCGCGCTCAAGGCGGCTCGCGCTGTTCCATGCTGCAAGCACGGCTGGATTGTCATGAAACTTGTTACGCACAATCGGGTCAAGCGGCTGCGCGCGGGTTAATGAAAATAATTATTGACATTCCCTGTCTGCAAGCTTATTGTTCCCGCGCTCAACATCAAGACGTGGTCGGAGCTCACTTCGTAAAGCCTCGCTTCCTTTAACTATTCATCCCCGACTAAGGAGTAACTCTCATGTCCTATACTACACACATTCAAAGACGCTTCGGGAAATTCATCGCGCTGGCGACAGTCCTTGTCTTCGCTCTCTGCCTCTGTAGCAATACATCTTCAACTACGGCTCAATATACGCAGCATCATTCGTCTAAGAGGCCGTATGCTACCGATGAGAATTGTTTAACTCAAGGAGGCAACATGGTACCTAACTGTAGTTTTGAGGTCTATAACTATACAACAGAGTCTCAGAAAGACCGTGATATCATGAATGAGCAGTTGCAAGAGAAGGGTTACTACAATTTGTCGGCCAATTCAACACAACAAGGAAAGATTCTATACTGGCAAATAACTGCTAATAACATAGATTGGCTGCTCAGTGGAGTGGTGATAACTTGTTCACTAGGCGATCACTGTATAGAGCTTACCGGACAAAACACGAACGACGCGGGCCAAGTAGTTAAGTCCGGCATGGGCAGCATCACTTATACTTTGACGACCTTACCCAAAAGGAGATACGTAGTTAGATTTGACCTCGCGGGCAATTTTAAGTGCGGGACTCCAGCACATCTGAGAGTCTCTACAGCCAGTGACAAATATAAAGACTTTACCTTCGACACAGCAGGCAAAAGCATAAACAATATGGGTTGGGTCAGAACATCCTGGGAATTTAAGCCAGGGCAATCCAACTACACGAACCTTACATTCTCAAGCCTCGACGAAGGAACCTGCGGCCCAATCATTGATAATGTTGTTGTGGTGGATGTCGGCCCTTAACTGATTAATTCATCGCCGTCACGATTCACTTACGGCAACACATCACGTAATCAAAACAGACCTAAAGACTCTACACGCCGCGCCGGAATTCAACCGGCGTTAGGCTCTAACCATAATCACAAACGCGAATAGGTCAGTCCGGTTTGGCCTTGGTATTTGCCGCCTCGGTCTTCGTAGGAGGTGTCGCATTGTTCGTCGGATTCGAAGAAGAGCACTTGGCCTATGCCTTCGTTGACGTAGACGCGCAAGGGGAGGTCTGCGAGGTTGCCTAGTTCTATGACGAGGCGGCCTGTCCAGCCTGCTTCAAGCGGCGTGGTGTTGAGCATGAGACCCGCGCGTGCGTAGGTGGACTTGCACATGCAGATGCCTGTGACGTTGCGGGGCATGCGGAAGGTTTCGACTGTCACGCCGAGGGCGTAGGAGTGGGGCGGAAGGAGATAGTAGCGCGAGCCGTCGTCGGCTGTGCGAAGCGGAGGTTCAACAAGCGAGTCTTCGTCAAAGTTTTTGGGGTCAATCTCGCGCCCGTGAATGGGGGAGAAGACGCGGAAGCCGTCGTCGGCTAGTTGCATGTCGTAGCCGTAGCTGGATGCTCCGGCGCTGATGATGCGGCGGCCTTCTATGTTGCGTATGAGGGCCGGGCTGAAGGGTTGAATCAGTTGCGCCTCTTCGGACATGCGGCGAATCCAGCGATCAGATTTGACTGTCATGCTGCAATAATAAGGAAAAAGATGGAAAAGGAAAAGCAAGGGAAAGAATTGCTTCATCGGTTCATTTCTTCATTGAATCGATGAACCGATGAATCAATGAATATTATGGTTCGCTCTCTGTTCTTTGTTTGATTCTGAGGGTGCCGTCGGCGATGGTGAAGGAGAGGGTTGGGCCTCCGGCTCCGGTGCGTGCGCGTATGGAGCGGGGTGTGAAGGTTGTGCGTTCGCGTGGCTCAAGGCCGTCGTAAGTGCGTTCTATCTGGCCTGTGCGTAGCACGTCGGCGTTGATGTCCAGGCTGGCGGCTGCGGGAAGCTCTAACGTCATGTCGCCGTAGGCGAGGCGTATGTTTGTGCCCGCGCCGCGCCAGTTGCGCGTAGTCAGGCGAACGTTAACGCTGCCGCGCTCAATCGTAGCCATGACGTATCCGCCTACGAGCGTCAAATCGGCTTGAGAGTCAACGGCCATGATGCGAATGGTGCCCTCTACGCCCGTGAGCTTGAAGGGGCCGCTTCCGGCAGAGACTTCGAGGTCAGTGAAGGCTGGGACTTTTATGTGGTAATCAATCTTCCAGGGAAGGCCCATGAGCTTTTTTGGAAAGTTTTTGGCGGCGCGCTTCATGAACTGTTTGTCGTGCGTGCCGGTGGTGAGGATTCTGAGGTGATTGACCTCTTCATCAAGAATGAAGCCGTTGACTACGGCAAGCTGCGACAGTTCTTCTTCCGTACCCGCACGAAGCTCTATGTCGGCTGTGATGTCGACCTCGCTGCGCGGCCAGGCTTCAATCGTGATAGAGCCGTTGGGCGCGCCGATTAAAGTCACGGAGCCGCCGTAGCCGAAGCGCCGCGTCTCCTGCTTGGTGGTGCTACGCGTCAACTGCGGCGCGGGCTGTGACTGCGCCGTCGCACTCTTTTTATCCTTCTGCTGCGCGGAAGACGAAGGGGGCGCAGTAAAGGTGGCCGCCAGCGTGCAGAAGAAAAACATGAAGACGATGGCAACGAATCGTGCGCCGCTAAATTTTTTAGATAGGTTCATACGCGTAATGGTGCCTGTAAAAGTCCCAAGTCTCAAGTCAAAAGTTCCAGGTCAAAAGAAAGAGTTTTCCGGCTCGGGACTTCGGATTTGAGACTTGGGACTTAAACTTTACCGGGGTAAGAAGTAGATTGCGCCTTGGTAGTTGTTGATGGTGAGAGAGGCGGAGCCGCCACGGACTGCGCCTGTGACCTGTCGGCCATCGCCGTTGAATTTCAGTCCGCTCGTGTTGAAAGCCCCCAGAGTGATGCTGCGGGAGGAGGGCGCGGTGGCTACCAGCCGAAAGTCTGAATCGCTGGGGATGCGTATGTTGATGACGCCCTTGTAGGTCTTGAACTCGTACTTGCCGCCGCCGACAAGCTCGCCGTCAAAGAGTATGTCGCCGCTCACGTTCTCGGCCATCACGACGGCGGCGCGAATCCCAGTCAACTCTATGTCGCCGGATGTGTAGATGTGAGCGCGCACCATTGCGCCGCGAACGTCGCGCACGGTGATGTTGCCGCGCCTGGTCTCTATGTCGACGGTGGAGTTCATTGGGACGAAGAGGCGGAAGTTGACTTCGCCGGAATCGTCTTTGCTGCGGTTGTCGCGCACGACGTTAATCTCCACGCTGTCGGCGGAGACTTCTGGAATGACGCGCGCCTGCGGCGAGTCCATGTCGGCGGCCAGCTTTATCTCGTCACGCTCCCAGGCCTGCACCTGGATTGTGCCGTAGCCGTTCTTGAGCGAGATGCGAACTGTTCTGCTTGCGGGATAGCGGCGAGAGAAGGTCTTCTTCTGTGCGAGCGTGGCGAGCGGCGTGAAGGTGAGCATCAAGACTGCGCCCAGCATAATCGTGGCGCGAGCTATCATCTTTTTTTCACCGCCGGGTAAGCGAAACTTCATCTCTCTCGATTACTCTTCAACTTCTTGCCAGGGGATGTCCGGGCCTGTTCGTCGGGTCGCAGACAAAAAAGAGCCGGGCGCTTTTCCTGTTAAGCTCTCGCGGCGCGAGCGCTCAACCATTCCAGAGCGCTCGGTCTCTTTCCTCTAAGGTTTATTGATCTGAGAACTCTTTGAGAAGCTCCATCTTATCATTGAGCGCGGCGTTCAGCATCTCTTCCGAGATTTCGTCGTGGGGATTGACCTTCAGACGCTGGCGTGAATCCTCTACGGCCTGGTCAAGCACGCCCAGGTTACGCTCGAACGCTTCGCGCAGTTGAGGATTCCAGCGACGCTTGCGCTGCGAGACGCGGTCGTACCAGTAATCAATGGCTATCTGCTGGCGGCGCAGGCGCTCGTCAACATCGCTCGTCATGGCTTTCAGGCCGGTCGCTGGGCCTCCGGCCTGCATTCCGTTACCAGCCACTCCCTGCGAATCCTGCTGTGAGTTGTTCCTGACCTGTTGCAGGCTGAAGGCTGTGCCGAGCGCTACGGCTATGATGATGACCGAGACGGCTGCGGCCAACTGCGGCAGGGTAAGCTCCCACTGCCTGTCCATCCAACGCGACCAGAGGCCAAAGCGTGCGCGGCGCGTGGCAGGAGAAGCTGCGGCACCGGAGGCCACGGCGCTAGGCTGGCTCTCTATGGTGTTGCGTATGCGAAGCCACAAGGCTCGCTCGTTGGGGGGAGCTTCATATTGCCCGCGCGACTCGCGGCAATAGCTGACTATCTCATCAAGCTCTCTGCGTACATGAAAGCACTCAAGACACTCCTCCATGTGCGCGCTCAGGGCCAGATGCTCTTCGTCTGTGAGCGCGCCGTCGAGAAAGTCGCTGAGTAGCTCCTGACACTTCTCGCAGTTCATTGTCTTTATAACCTCAAACACTCGAAGCGCGCCTTTTTAGGGTCAAGGCGACCTAAAGAATACGACCGGCGCGCTCGTCCTTTCAAACTTTCGGCAATCTTGGGGAGACTGCGCTGAATCCTGTAGAGAGCTAAGGTGGTTCCCTTTCCTTCCGGTTGCTTGAAAGGGCGCTCTCTTTTGTACCACATGGCGTGGCATCCGCAGGTTTCCGCTTCAGGGGGTTGGCTGGAGTAGGGCGGAAACCCTTTCAGACACCTTTTGAAGCTACTCAGGCTGAATCTGTTGCCTGAGCAGCCCGCGTAATTTCATCCTCGCCTTATGAAGCTGTGATTTACTCGTCCCAACACTGCACCCCAGCATCCTCG
The DNA here is from genome assembly GCA_014534425.1 of Pyrinomonadaceae bacterium. Lineage (GTDB taxonomy): Bacteria > Acidobacteriota > Blastocatellia > Pyrinomonadales > Pyrinomonadaceae > JACVRN01. The sequence continues at coordinate 32 of JACVRN010000007.1, read as the reverse complement.
CTATCTCCTCGTGCTCGTGCCCCTCCACATCG
>JACVRN010000147.1 GCA_014534425.1 Pyrinomonadaceae bacterium | reverse complement strand
TCGGCATTTTCCTTCTCCAGTTCAATGGCCTTCTTCACATAATGCATTCCTTCATGCGTTTTTTCCTGTGCATCCAGCACAATGCCTATTCCCAACCATGCATCAGCCAGCTGTGGATTCAGCTTGATGGCTTTATTATAATTTTGAATCGCGCCCTCATAATCTTTCTTGTCATAGCACTCCTCACCCCGATCGAAAAAATCTTCTGCAGAGAGCGGTTCTTCAGTAGCTTGAGATTCACCGGGCAGTTTGCTTTCTTGTTCGGTCTCTTCGGCGGCGCGTTTCTGCTCCTCTTTGTCCTGACCGTCTTCATCGCTGATTGTTTCCGAGAGCCATTGTTGACGCTCGGCCACCGTGGCCCAAGCCTTGTCCAGAGCTTCGCGCATCTGTTCCGCCGTCTGGAAACGCTGTGCTGCATCCTTCAAGAGCGCCGTTGTGATAATCGCTTGTAGCTGCTGCGGCACGCTGGCAGGTAAGGGGCGCGGGTCTTTGCCTGTAATCTCAGCGAATATCGCGTACATGTTGGAACCTTCAAAGGGCCAACTGCCGCTCAGCATCTCATAGAACATTACCCCAGCCGACCATGTGTCTAGTTGCGGCATAGGTGTGTTTTCACCAAAGGCTTCCGGCGGCATGTAGAGCGGAGAACCGGCCCCGCCCGTCAGACGGCGCGCTGCGCTCTGCGAAAACGTCTCTACCATACGCGCCACGCCGAAGTCCGTGATTTTCGGCGCTCCGTCTTCGAGCAGAATATTTTCCGGCTTCAGGTCTCTGTGGATAATTTTCCTTGCGTGCAGGTGCGCGAGTCCGCGCAGGATGCCGCGCAGCATCTCCACAGCCTTTTCCATAGACGGCGCTTTCTTTTGATTCGCTTCCAGCCACTCACGCATGGAGCCGCCCTCCACGTACTCGCTAACGATGACCAGATACCTGCCGTAAATAAACCCGTCATAGACGCGTACGATGTTCGGGTGATTGCCAGCCTTAATCCAGGTCTTCACCTCGTTGCGAACGCCTTCGCCGTTGATGCCCGCGCCGCCCTGGTCGGGCAGAAACTTCAGGGCAAACAAAATTCCTTCGTCGGAGAGTTCAAGCTCCTTTTCGGCAAGCCACACATCACCAAAATTTCCGCTACCGAGAAATCTTTTGAGCGTGTATTCCCTTACTCTCTCGCCCACATCGAGCATGCGATTACTCCGTGTGTTTTAGTTGACGGACAATTGTCTGCCGGTTGCTCAATCCGCTTCTTACAGAGATTATAGTCTAAGCTCGAAACAGATTAAGCGAAACACTCTCCTGCCGGAACGATGACGAGTGGTAAACCGGAATTAGACGAAGCTATAATTCGGCTGGAAGATTTAATATCGGTACTTACAAAATTTCCATGAAAGTCTTGATGCTCATTCTTGCGCTACTGTGTTTCACGGGGATGTGTATTGCGTCTCTGGCACAAAGCGTAGATGAGGCCGGTGGTTTGAGCGATGCAGAGTTGCAGCAGGTCAGGGAGCGGCTTGCTTGTTTAGAGCCGGGAATGACTATGAAAGAGGTCTTCGATGTGCTAGGCGTTGACCTTGGGAAGAAAGCTTACGGCGTGTGGGGGAGTGGGCCGACGGATGATTACAGGGTCGTGTATCAGCTTGCTCCCGCGACAAACGAGCATGGTTATAACCTGATTATCGTTCGTGACCAGGAGCGTAAATTCAAGCGTGCGGAGATAGCATGTTGGAGGCTTCCGAACAAGTGTGCAGAGGATAATGAGAAGGCGAAGAATAAAGATTGTCCGAAGGGTTCTCAGAAACGAGACCAATAGTAAAGCTTGTTGGATGTAGCAGATTAATCCTTTGAAATTTATCCTGTTTCCTAGCGCAAAATCCTGAGCGGCGATTCGTTCTTTCGGCATGACGTTGACGAAAGTGTTGCTTGGAATCTGTAGCCTCCTCGCCTTGCTCTCCTCTTTCACCGAAACGTTCGCGCAGCAAAGCGCTAATCAAAGCCTCTTCCTCATGTGGGACGAGAGGGGCAAGTACGGCTTCATTGACGCCACGGGGCGTGTAGTCATCAAGCCGCAGACGAAATTCAGTTGCAGGAATTTCAAGGAGGGCTTTGCGCTCGTGGGCGTCTATAACGAGACGGCTGGCGAGGACTTTGACGGCTACATCAACAAGCAGGGAGAGCTTGCCATAGGCGGCGGGTACGTGCGCGCAGACCCTTTCAGCGAAGGGCTGGCCCGTGTAGTTGACTCCGACAAAACAGTCTTCATCGACAGTAAAGGCGAGACGGTGATTGACCTCACGGGCTATGACGGGCGCGGCACGCTCAGCGACGAGTATGTGCCCTCAGGCTCTTTCAGCGAAGGACTGGCGGAGGTCGGCATCAAGGTCTTCAGCCAGTATGGTTATTCTCGCTATGCCTTCATCAACAAGAAGGGAAAGGTGGTCTTCAAGCTGCCGGAGAAGTTCAGGGCCGAGGGGCCTTTTCAGAACGGGCGCGCGGTGGTCTTTCAGGAGCAGACGAAAAAGGTCAGGGTGGAGATGGGCGACGGCGAGATAATCACGCAGGAGGTTGACGTTTCCGCATACGGCTACATAGACAAAACAGGGCGTGTGGTAATCCCTGCGCGCTACAGCGAGGCTGAAGATTTCTCGGACGCCTTGGCCGTAGTCAACGCGGGAGAGCCGAAGCCCACGAACCGCAGAGACCTCGCAGGCTCAGCCGCAGAGACTGCTTTCAAAGATAATGACAGCAGTTGGATGTGCATCAATACATCTGGCGCTGTCGTCATCAAGAGATGCGGCGAGCCGCTTTCGAGCGAAGAGCTTGCCGAGAGGTTTCCTCAATTCGGTGAAAGCTTCGGCAAGGGATTCGTTAACGGCCTGTTCTTCAGTAAAACTCACGTCGGCGGAAACTAATCGGGCGAAGAGAGAAAAGCCGTCTACGGCTACATGAATAAAAGCGGCAAGTACGTCTGGGTGCAGCCAACGGGCAGGAACATCAAGCCGCCAAAGTGGTGGCGTGATAATTATAGGTAACAGGGGCCTGAGCAATCGAATGCTCTTTAACGGGAGCCATGTGATGGAGAGTATCTGGAAAGAAACACTCTGGGGGCAGTTCGGGGCTGCTATAGAGATGCTGGAGAATGCTGTCGTCGCCTGCCCCGAAGAGTTGTGGAAGGATCGCTCGCGGCAGCCGGAGTTCTGGTACATGGTTTATCACACGCTCTTTTACCTTGACCTTTACCTGTCCGGCACGCTCGAAGGTTTCGCGCCGCCCGCTCCGTATAACATGGACGAGACAGACCCGAAGGGGATACTTCCCGAACGCGTCTACACGAAAGAAGAGCTTAGGGATTATCTGGAGCATGGCCGCAATAAGTGCCGCGCGGTGATTGAAGCTCTGACTGACGAGAGGGCGCGCGAGCGCTGCCGCTTTCCCTGGGGCATGGAGATGAGCTTCGCAGAGTTGATGCTGGTCAACATGCGGCACGTACAGCATCACGCGGCGCAGTTGAACCTCATCCTGCGGCAGACGACCCGTTCCGCCCCTCACTGGGTAGCCAGAGCGAAGAGCAGACTGTAGAAGCGTCATGAGCGACATTAACATCATCCTAGACGGCCTGATAGCATTCATGGTTGCCGCAGCCTTTTCCATCTTACTGCTCCTGGGAATCATAGCCTGCCTCATCTACGCATGGAGCAGGGCCAGCAGAACTTCAGGGCCGATTAATCGTCAGCCTCTTTTCCCTCACATCACGGGCATATCGATTAGCCTGGCTTGCTTCGCAGCCGTTCTGCTCTTGCTCTTATACACGGAGAGGACGCCGCGCCCTCATACTCTGAGTAGATGGCTCGATGCCTGGGTGTGGGTCTGGTCGCTGGCCCTCCTAGCGCTCTGGCCGCTCTGGGTGCATGTCCACAGGAAGCGTCAAGGAAGAGATTCTTTGTGAATCTACACAATCGAGCGCGTTTCTGTTAAGTTCCTACATACCTATCAAGGAGGTCTGATTTTCAAGGAGCCTTTTGTATGAACCTTGCCGTTAAGATTAGCCTCCTGGCTTCCGGTCTTTTCCTGCTGTCTGGAATGCTGATAGGCATTCTGAAGTATCAAAGGATGCTGACCAGAGAGACGCACACCGCACCCATCTACGTTGACTTCGCGCACCGCGCGTCATTCCTTTACAGCTTCGCCATGCTCGTCATAGCGAAGCTGCTTGAGTACAGCCCCTATTCCGAAAGAGTGCAACTCGGCGCAGCCGGAATAGTGCTCTTGTTCCTGGCACTCACCGTTGCGGGTTATCTGGCCCACGGGCTGATGGAGGACACGGATAATCTCTTCCGTCGGCGCACCTTCACGACGACCTGGTACATGTACATGCTGATTGCCGGAGAGATTGGCGGACTGTCCGTCATCATCTGGGGCTTTATACGAACACAATTTATAGGCTGAAGGAGTTCTGGCGACTGAAAGGAGCGAGCTATGAAGGAGCAGGATACCAGGGAAGAGAACAGACAGTTAGTGCATCGCTGGTTTGAAGAGGTCTGGAACAAGGGGCGCGCTGAAGCCATCGACGAGTTGTTCGCAGAAGACGGCCTCGCGCACGGATTGGCGGATGTGAGCGAAGCTCCCCTGCGCGGGCCTGCCGCCTTCAGAGAGTTTCACAGTAAATTCCGTGGCGCGTTTCCAGATATAGTCGTGACGGTAGACGACACTGTGGCCGAAGGCGATAAGGTTGCCGCGCGTTGCACCGTCAGAGCCGTGCATGCAGGCGATCACCTGGGCTTCGCAGCCACACAGAAGCCCATGCAGATAACCGGCATGGCAATCGTGCGTATACGCGACGGCAAGATTGTGGAAGGCTGGAACAACTTCGACTTCATGAGCATGTTCCGTCAACTGGACGCGCTCTAGAGTTATAAAATTTAACAGGGATGGGCAGGATAGATAGGATAAAGAAAAGAATTTAATCATTGAATCAATGAACCGATGTATCAATGAATCAATTCCTTCTTATCCTGTCCATCCCTGTTAATTTCTTCGCTACCCATTCTGCTCTTCGAGGCCGAGCAGGACGGCGCGTGCTTTTTCGAGCGCCGTGGCATTTTCCAGAACCGAGGTGATGCAGTCGTTAATCTCTTTGGAGGTGTGCGAGTCTGCTTCGGCAATCATGGCTATGAGCTTGGGCGTCTCGCGTATGCCCTGGACTAAATAGAGCGCTATCTTTTCCGCCTCCAGCCGCTCGCGCCCCTCTCGCTGGTAAAACTCTACCAGCTTGCGCCGCACGTCCTCGAACATATCGAATTCGAGACTGTTATCTTCAATCATTAAGCTCGCCTCCCACGCGACATCTCCAACAACCCGATTTTTGTATAGCCCTGACGTACCTTGTGGGAGGTGATTGCATAAATGGGTTTAGTAAAAGAAGGGGAAACGGTTTTCTTTTCACTAATCTCCATTCTCATTTCTTCGGAACGCTCTTGAGCTTGACCTTGACTGTGAACTGGCCGCCGTTGTCCTGCGGCGCGTTGTCGTTGATGATGAACTCAAGCATGCCGCGCTCGTCGGGCAGGTTCTGCCAGTTGCCGCTTGTGCCAGCCGTCACCATGTTGGAGAAGCGACCGTCGGCATAACGCGTTCGCATGACGAGCGCGCCCAGGGGAAATTCTGGAAAGAGACGGCGCGATTTGAACTTGGAATCGCTCAAGCCTCCGGCGCGCACGCCCGTCTTCACACCGGCTATGTCCACTATGCCGTCCACGTTCGTAGTAAACTGCTCCAGTGGAACCACGGCTATGTCAGACATCTGCCAGCCCTCGTTGGCGTAAACCGTGAACGAGCCTTCTTTGGTGGGAGTGGTCGGCGGCTCGAACAACTGTTTAGGCGCGGGCGTAGGCGTAGGGCTACTCTCTGGAGTTGCATTCGTGTTCTCCTGCGCGGGCGTGGGCTTTCCGTCCGGGCCAATCGTTCCATTTCTATTGTTGCCGTTGTTATTGGCTACGTCCTTACTGTTCGAATAGTAGTAATAGCCCGCGACTCCGCCAATGCCCAGGAGGCCGAGCAGGAGGACTCCGACGATGACGCCTATAATCAAACCGGTTTTTGATTTCGGCGGCGTCGTGTTGTCTATAAAGGGCGGCGCGGTGTAAGGCTTGGTCGTCGCGCCCGCGCTAAAGGCTGTTTGCGGCGGCGCATTGAAGCTTATAGTCTCGGACGACGATGGGTCGTAACCCCCCGCACCGCTCCCGCCAGCCTGACTGGGCGTCAGCGCCGTGCCGCAGTTCGTACAGAACCGCATCCCGTCTTCATTCTCCCTGCCGCATTTCCAGCAACGAACCATAAAAGCTCCTCTTCACTACAAAAAACTTTCCCTCACCACAATATGACCCGCCTATTCTAACATCAAAAACAATGAAGAAGGATTGATTCATTTGTTCATTTGTTCATTGATTCAATGAAACAATGAACCGATGTATCAATTTCTTCTGCCTTCATCCTTGCTCTGTGTATGGTGCGAGGCGTTGGCGTAGTTCTTCGGGGACGGGAACGGTCTCGAAGGTGTCGCGGCGAACGGCCACGAGGACGAAGTGAGCTTCGGCCAGCAAAGCCTCTTCGCCTTTGCGCCGGACTTCGAAATTCAGTCGCTAGGACTTTGTGCCTACGCGTCCGACGTAGACAGAGACTTCCAGCAGGTCGTCAAGCTCTGCTGCGCGACGAAAATCGCATTCCAAGTGAGCGCGCGGCAGCCACACGTCCAACTCGTCGAACATGCGGCCATAGGGTAGCCCTACGGCGCGAAACAACTCCGTCTCTGCGAACTCGAAAAAGCGTATGTACGCCCCGTAAAAAATTATCCGCGCCGCGTCAACATCTCCCCAGCGCACGCGCTCCTCTATCGTGTATTTTGAAAATTGATTCATTGATTCATTGATACATCGGTTCAATGAATCAATGAATCAATGAACCGATGTATCAATCCTCAAGGTTGTAGTGAATCAAGAAAGTGGCGCAGGGCGCGGTTGAATTCCGAGGGGCGTTCGAGGTTGGAGACGTGGCCTGCGCCTTCTATTACCTCAAGACGCGAGCCGCGAATCTCTGTGTGCATGATTTCGGCATCCTTGGGCGGCGTCAGTTGGTCTTCGCTTCCAACGATGATGAGCGTCGGCGCAAGTATGCGCGGCAGAAGATGTGTCTGATCCGGGCGCTCCCCCATGCCTCGAAGCGCTGCGGCTGCGCCTACAGGATTTGTCGAGAGCATCATCGCGCGCAACTCTTCTACAACTTCCTTTCTTTCGCCGAGCGTTGTGGGCGACAGCAGCTTCGGCAGCATGCCCTCTACGATTCCCTGCATGCCTTCGGAGAGCGCTTGTTGCGCCTGACGCTCGCGGTTCTCGCGGGCTTCGTCCGTGTCCGCTTGCGGGCGTGTGTCCGCGAGTATGAGGTTACGCACGCGCAGGGGGAAGTGTCTGTAGAAAGCGAAGGCCACGTAGCCGCCCATGGAAAGACCGCCCAAAGTGAAACGCTCTACGCCAATCTCGTCCAAGAGCGCCGCCACGTCCTCTGCCATCTCATGCATCGTCGCAGGCTCGTCCGATTCGGCGCTCGATTCCCCGAAGCCTCTGAGGTCGGGCGTGATGACGCGGTAGCGGTCGCTGAGAGCTTCAACCTGCCCGCGCCACATGCTGCGGTTGAAGGGAAAGCCGTGCAGAAGGACTACAGATTGCCCGCGCCCTTCGTCCGTGTAAGCCATCTCGATTCCGCGTATGCGCGCACGCTTCATAAAGACTTCTCCGCTCAAAGAATTTCATTCGGCTCGCCTGGCGCTAGAGCCTGTTTTCGGCTCAAGCACAGCTTCGCCGGGCAGACGATGCGTGGTGTGCTCGGTGACGGACGAAACGGGAACGCCCGACTCCTCTCCCAGTCGAAGCTCTTCACGCTTTTTCGTAGCCAGGCTCATGGCACGCTCAATCTCTTCCTTCTCCGCAATCAAAGAGCGCCTGGAAGATTCCTTCGGCATTGTGAAGAGCAGGCCGTTGAGGACGATGCCTAAGCCTATCAGGAACGTGGTCACACCCAACATGACCAAAAAGAAGACATCCTCATCCTTAAAGCTCAGTAGGAAGAAGAAGAGCGCGCCACCCAGGCCGCACATGGCCGTGACTACGCCAGCGCGAATTCTTCTCAGGCGGCGCTCCTCCGGCGTCTCGAAGAATTTATCAACCTCGGGCAGGACGTTTTCGACTATCTTCAGGTCGTTGGCGTCGCGGACTTCGCGTATGCGCGCGGCTATGGCGCGGCCAATCTCTTCGCGCGCGGACAGCGCCGAAGCCATCACGGATTCAGGCTTCTCAAGCCCCTGCCTGACGGCGCGCATGTCTGTCCCGCACGAGCGGCAAAACTGGCTTGATTGACGATCCTCCGAGCCGCAGTTTGGACAAAACATAAACACCTCTCAAGAGCAGTAAACTGAAAACTGAAAACTGCTCTTTTTTACGCTCTGCGTCGCTTGATTGTTTCCGGCAATCTCAGCGAACGCGGCTGCGTCTGCGCTTTAAGAAATCAATCAGCACGAACTGCGAAAGGTTGTTCGGGTTGGCGAAGTAGGCTCGTCCCTGCGTCATCGCCGTCATCTCTTTGACGAACTCCACCAGGTAATAATCGCTCGCCAGCATGAAGGTGTTAATCATGATTCCGGCCTTGCGGCACGCCTGCACCTCTCTGAAGGTGGAGGCCATGACGAACGGGTCAAGCCCCATTGGATTTTTGTAGAGCCTGCGCCCTGCGGCTGTTCCGACGCGGCTGCCGCGCTCCCAAGAACCCGTGCGCCCCGTCGCAGACGAAGCCGCGTCGTCCAGAAAACAGGCGGTCGGCTTTCCGTCCGTGACCATCACTATCTGCTTCATCTCCTTGCGCTGCGCTTGCAGCAGACGCCGCGCAAGCCTTAAACCCTCGGCGGTGTTCGTGTGATACGGGCCGACCTGCGTGGTAGCAAGTTTCGCCATAGGCAACTCTTCCGCAGAATCGTGAAAGAGCACTATCTTCAGAGAGTCGCCCGGGTACTGCGTGCGAATCAGGTGCGCGAGCGCGAGCGCCACCTTCTTTGCGGGCGTGAAGCGGTCTTCGCCGTACAGAATCATGGAGTGCGAGCAATCCAGCATGACCACGGTCGCGCATGATGATTGATAGTCGCACTGGTGAATATGAAGGTCGCTGTATTCAAGATTCAAGGGCACGACAAGCCCTTCCCGCTTGATGGCGGAGAGCAGCGTCGTGTTGACATCCATGTTGATGGTGTCGCCGAACTCATAAGGCTTTGACGCCGCAGCCGCCTCGACGCCTGTGGAAAGGTGCTGCGTATCATGACGGCCCGATGAACTCTTGCCCAGGCTTCCGAGAAGATTCCTCAGCGTCTTGTAGCCCAGAAAATCCAGTCCCTTCTCCGTCACCTCAAAATGAACGTTGCGCGGCAGAGGCTCTCCCACCTGGCCGGGGCCGCCCTGTATACGGTCGCGCATCTGCTGCTGCGGCTGCGCGTCTTCCCTGAGCTTCAAATAGCCCTCTTCGACCAGCCGCTCTATCAACTGATTCAGCAACTCTTCGAGCAAGGAGCCTTTGAACTTGCCCTCGTTCTCCGCGAGCATCTCCTTAATCTGCTGCTCGTCAATCAACCCCTGCTCAATCAAAGCCTGAAGCAGCGCACGCCGCAAAGCATCCAGCGACGTGTCCTTCTCCCTCTGCTGCCGCGTCCAGTAATAATCGCCATCAAACCCCGAATCCAACAGAGAATCCGACAGCGCCTCCATCAAATCGCCCAGGTTGATTGACGAAACATCAAAGCCCTTGAATTTTGAATAGCGTATGAACTTCATTTAATTCCCTTGGCTGATAATAGCAAACTCATGCTTGGCTTCTAACACTAACTCAACAGCTTCTTTCAGATTTTCTCGCGCCTCTTCAAGAGTTTCGCTCTGTGTGTTAGCCCCTGGCAATTCTTCGATGAAACCAATGTAACCTTCCGGCACTTTACGATAAACAGCAGTCCAGATTATTTCCATCATCTTACTCCTTAACTATAGCGGCTAGACTCCGAGAGGTCATCATATATCATGCCGCGACGGTCTTTCTTCGCTTTGGTGGCTGCGGTGTAGCCGCCTTCTTCGTTGCGGCTGATTTTGTTCTGGGCGTAGAGACCTTCGAGGACGAACTCACAAGCGGAGACTACAAGCGCTTCGTCCGAGCAACGGAATTCGAAGGGGATGAGCGCCGTGTCTATCAGTTCGGGGACGACTTCGAGGAGGTTCATGCATTCGGCGGCGGATGCTGTGTCTGCGAGGCGCAGGTTGTTGCCGGAATCGAACCAGCGCACGGCGTCCGTGAAGTCTATGCCCACGAAGTAGCCCTCAAAAATTTCTCCGGCGGCGCGCTTGATAAGGTCGCGTGCGATTTTGCTTGCGCCTATCTGTTCGCCCTCGTATTCAAGCTCCATCTTACCGGTCATAGAAGGTACTGCGGCGTAGATGTCGGAGATGCGCGGCACAATCATCTCTTCCTCTTCCGTGAGAAGCGAGCGGCGCTCGGCGTTGGAGATGACGGACTCCATGACGGTGATGGGAAGACGCTGCGAGACGCCGGAGCGTTTGTCTATGCGCTGGTCGTCGCGCGCCTCGAAGGCTATCTGCTCCACAAGCTCGCGTATGAAGTCTGGAACGTGAAGGCGGCCTTCCAAACCTTCGCGCTCTGTCCAGGCTTCCTGCCTGGTGATTTCGACGCCGAGTTGTAAGTCGGAAGGATAGTGGGTTGTAATCTCCGTGCCTATGCGGTCTTTCAAGGGCGTGATTATCTTGCCGCGCGCCGTGTAGTCTTCGGGGTTTGCGGAAAAGACCAGCATCACGTCCAGAGGAAGTCGCACGGGATAACCTTTAATCTGCACGTCGCCTTCCTGCATGATGTTGAAGAGTCCGACCTGAATCTTTCCCGCGAGGTCGGGCAACTCGTTAATGGCGAAGATGCCGCGATTGGCGCGCGGCAGCAGCCCGTAATGAATCGTCAACTCGTCGCTTAAGAGATGACCGCCCTTGGCAGCTTTAATTGGGTCAACGTCGCCTATGATGTCGGCTATGGTCACATCCGGCGTGGCGAGCTTTTCGACAAAGCGCGCGTCGCGCTCAACCCACTCTATCCGAGTCATGTCGCCGTGCAGCTCTACCTGCTGGCGACCGAAGGCGGAGATGGGATGAGAGGGATTGTCG
>JACVRN010000063.1 GCA_014534425.1 Pyrinomonadaceae bacterium | reverse complement strand
TCAGCGTACCGTCCTGATTGAGCTTGTAAAGACCTATGCTGAAAAGCTGCAAGACCTCTCGCGCGTAGTTCTCGTTCGGAGTGTTGGCCCCGGCTGGCTTATTGTTGTTCGCCATGTTGAGGTAATGCCCCATCATGGGCGACAGCGTCACGTCATATAGAATCTGACGGTAATTCGTGAAAGCATCGTTCACTAGAAGCTGCTGGTACTCGCGCATGGCGTAGGCCAGATTCACGTCCAGCCCCGAAGTCACTAGAATTTGACTCAAAGCGAAGGCCACGCGCTGTCGCAACTGGTCGCTGGTGAGGTTTTGATTGAGCGCGTTACGGAAGAAGGCCACCTGGTTCGGGTACATGGTGAAAGTGTCGCGCACGCAAACCTGGTAGCCTGGGTCTGTCGTCGCTCCGCACTGCGTCGTGACGTTCGTTGAAGCAGGCGGCGCTATCACAGGATAGCCGGAAACGGGCGCGCCGAACTGCTCGCTTAGAAAAGCATTGAAGCCCACCTGCTGAACGTGCTGTATCAAAACCGGCGTAGGCCCGAAGGTTGACTGCTCAAGAAAGCGCACAGTGTCTTCGTAAGAAGACGGGCCTGTGTAGCTGTTGGGCGTAGGGTAGGGCGAGGGCTGCGGCCCGGGCGGAGTCGGAGGCGCAGGCGTCGCCACGCTTCCCGGGTCGTCGGCAGGCCCGCCGCCTACGCGGCCTATGCCTACGCGCACGCGGTTGCTGGTCATGCCGTGAATATTGATTCTCACCAGCACGTCGCCCGCGTCCGCCATCTGATCGCTCAAGCGCAAGACGACCTCGGACATCCACTCGTAGCCAGAGACGGGCGTTATCATCACGACCTTGAGCGGGTAAACGTTGTGCGCGGCGTCTTCCGCATCCGCCGTGACGGCGTTCGCTCCCTCGCCCTGCAAAAGGCCCGTGTTCATGGCAAAGAGGATGATGTGCGTGTGATTGTCTGTGCCGATTTGCAGGCGCTGGCGGGGCGAAAACGGCTCGCGCTGGAGGGTGACGGATTCCAGGGCAATCGCCCGCGTGGAAGCGGGGTCGGTCAAAAGCACAGGCCCGCTCGCAGCAGCCCTGGCGCTCGTTACCGTGAACAGTAGAAGGAGCGCGGAGCAGGCACACTTAGAGCTTAGATACTTAGCGCGATAAAAGGGGGAGCGCATTTTACTCATCACGAAGCCTCTAGTAAGAGGAAGTTGAACTTGTTTATTGAGGACGGTCGAACGGATAACTTTAGAGGGCGATAGAGACTATAGCACGGGGCGCGGCTGAGGAGTCAATACTTTGTCTCAACCGAGTCAATTTGGAGGTGAAGGAGCGACAAACTTTTCGTGAGCTTCAATGCCCGTCCCTGTAGTACTCCACCAGCAGGCCGAGCATGGTTCTGTCTTCGTCGGTCAGTTGGGTGAAGTGTACGCCGAAGCCGTCCGGCTCGCTGGTGCGTACTATGCGCCCGCGCGCCTGTATCCAGCGCTCGGTCGGGAGCCTCAATTGCAGGTCGACCTCCGGCTTTGTGGGCAGGCCGTTGCGACTGTGCATGAAGCAGCCGTCGGCGCTGAAGTTGATGACATCCGCGCTGGAGACGCTTGCCTGCGTCATCTCCCAGATGGCGAAAAGAGATGCACGGGCGCGCTCTGACTGTCTCTGCTCGTGCAGGGCTGTCTGTTGCCGACTCAATTTATCTCCTCGCTTTCGTCGTCAATAAAGAGAATCTCTTTGATGGTGCCGATTATCTCGTTGGAGCGAATGACCAACCCGTTCGAGTGTAGCTGCGCGTAAATGTGTGCCTCGTCCTCATCGTCCGCAGTTTTGGCGATGAGTTGGCCGCCGTCTTCCAAAGAACTGCCCCTTCCTATGAAGAGGTATTCTTCCCCTTTGAAAATTATCTTTATCGGTTTAGACATAAAAGAGCTTGTGAACTGGGTGGATAATATTGGCCGCGAAAGGCCCTTCTTTGCAAGCCTTTTTCGGCTCCCTTCGCCCGAAGGGGGGAGCTATTATAGTTAGAGCCTCGGAGTCTGACAATGAATTCTGCTGAATCTAATTTCCGTATTGACTATTCCTCATACTTAGCTTAAAGTCCGCCTTGCTTTACCAGTCTGTTATGAAAGGCATCTCCACCCGCTCTCCTTTATTCTGGCTTCCTTTTAACCCCGGTCTTATTTACACCTCGCTTGCTTAGTTCGTTTAGAGGTGTTTCAGATAATCGCAACCAGTCGAGACCCGGACGGGTACAAATACCACATTAAAAGGAGAACGGTGAATCACTCTATGAAGAACAAAATATTGCTCGCAGTTCTGGTTACAGGTTTGCTCGCGTTGGCGGCCTGCTCGTCACCTGCGCCGACCAATGCGAACTCCTCGAACACGACCACTACGACCACGACTACGACAAATACGAGCAATGCGAGCGCGCCTGCGAACACGAATAGCTCCACGGCGTCCAACACCAACACTTCCACGAGCAACACAAGCTCAACTTCTCAGGAGGGTGGCAAGCAGGACTTCACACTTGTTAACCAGACGGGCGTCGAAATCGACAAGCTTTACATTTCCCCACACGACTCGAACGACTGGCAAGAGGACATCCTCGGGCAGGATACTCTGCCGAGCGGCCAGAGCGTAGACATCAAATTCCACCGCAACGAAAAGGCTGCGATGTGGGATTTGAGAATCGAAGACAAACAGGGCAACGCCATCGAGTGGGAGAACCTGAACCTGCTGGAAATCAACAAGGTCACGCTCTTCTACAAAGACGGCAAGGGCACGGCTCAGACCGAATAGCTCCTCGTACCTCGCCACTATTAGCTGTCACCGCCACGCGTAACACGCCCGCGCGCTCCCTGATTCTGTAAAATCGGGGAGCGCGCCGCTCGACCCAATTAACCTATCTACTGGAAAGGACATTTCGCTTACGATGAAATACTTAGCTTTTAACAGCTTCCGCCGCGTTAAAGCGCTGGTCGCCATTCTTGCCCTCTCGACGCTCTTCTCCTCGATTGCTTTCGCGCAGGGCAAGCAGGACTTTACGCTGGTCAACCTGACGGGCGTGGAGATTCACGAACTCTACGTCTCGCCGCACAGCGCGGACGATTGGGAAGAGGATGTTCTCGGGCAGGATACTCTGCCGAGCGGCGAGAGCGTAGAGATTACCTTCTCGCCCAAGACGAAGGCCAAGATGTGGGACTTGAAGATCGTTGACGGCAAAGGCAACTCAATCGAGTGGGAAAATCTGAACCTGCTTGAAATCTCCAAGGTCACGCTCCATTATAAGAACGGCAAAGCGTGGGCCGACCTGGAATAGAGAACGTGCGGGGCCACACTACGGCGGCCTTTTGTGAGAATATAAAGGCGGACGCAAAAAAAGCGCCCGCCTTTTCTTCTTCAACATTGACGGAGGAACTTCGCGTGAACTATCCCCTTAAATTATCTTTCAAGATTCTGGCTATAGCGCGCCAGCTTTCGGTCATAGACTCCACGGGCAGGCTGGTCTTCTACGTCAAGCAGAAAGCCTTTAAGCTCAAAGAGACCGTCACGGTCTTTGCGGATGAGGCGCAGACACAGCCGCTCTACAGCATCAACGCCGACCGTGTGATAGATTTCTCCGCGCGCTATCACTTCGCAGACCAGAGGGGCGCGAGTCTAGGCAGCGTCAAGCGGCAGGGAATGAAATCCATCTGGCGCTCGCGCTACGATATCATGGACGGCGAGCAGGTGGTGCTGACGATTCAGGAGGCGAACCCGTGGACAAAGGTCTTCGACAGCCTCTTCGGAGAGATTCCAATTCTGGGTATGTTCTCGGGCTACGTCTTTCATCCGGCCTATGACGTGCTGAGGCCCAACGGCGGGGCCGTCCTGCGGCTGACGAAAGAGCCTGCGTTCCTCGAAGGAAAGTTCCGCATAGACAAACTCGGGCCTATGAACGAGCAGGAAGAGTTGCGAGCGCTCCTGAGCCTGCTGATGATGGTCATGATTGAGAGAGCGCGCGGCTGAGTTTTAGCCCCTCGGTCACTTGCAGGGCTGAGTCAATTGGGGTCTTTCGGCCCTGAACGTCATCTCGTTGGTGGCGACGGGGCTGTACCAGAGCGAGCCTTTTCGCTGCCATCGCTCGCGCAGCTTTTCCGCAAGGTTGCGTGACCTGTACCAAGTGACGACCAGAAGCTGCAAGGTGTGCTCGCCCTCAAATATCGCGTGACGCGCTCTGGGCGAGTTCTGCCCGACGACTCCTACGCCGACGGTCGTTTCCGCTTCATAGCTTGCGCCCGGTTGCAGAATGACGAAGAGCCTGCCGGGCGCTGGCTGCTCCACAGGCTCGTTCTCGACCTCAAGATACCTTGCGTTGAGGACGACAATCTCGTACGGCCTGGCCCCGTCACGCACGCTCACGGGCCGAATCTTCGCCTGATAAAAAAGGTCTTCGCCCCTGTAGAGTATGAGCTTCTGATTTCCAGCGTTGGTGTAGCGAAGACGCACCCTCAATTGCAGCGTCATCATGTCCGAGCCTGCGGCGCAGAAATACTGCCGGTCAAGAATATTGGCCGTGACGACCAACTTTGACGAATCCACCTGCCCCGCCGCGCTCGACGTGCCCGCCAAGAGCAGAGCCAAGACGATTAGCAACCCCCGCCCCGTATTCACACGCATTCACACTTCTCCCACGCACTTCGGATGATAAGTCGCAGAACTTAGACCCCCTTGTTCAGGAAAAGTTCCCGCGCTCACCTGTGGCATGCCTGATGCCAGTAATTCCGCCAGAGAGGGCTATTTGCGCCCGCATGGCTTAAGTTATGGGTGAAACGCCCAAAGGGGCAACTGTGCAGTCTTCCCTGTTCGCCCCATTTCCGATTTGAAGAGTCGTCCGGCCCTTCCTCGTACGAAACTGAAAATTTTATCACTTAGCTGGAGCGATATGACCTTCAAGATAATGATCGTGGACGACGAGCCTGCGAACCTGCGCCTGTTGGAGCGCCTCTTCAGGCGCGACTATCAAGTAATAACGGCATCTTCCGGCGCGGAGGCGCTGCAACTTCTCAATCGTCATGACGTGGCGCTGCTTTTGACAGACCAGCGCATGCCCGGCATGACCGGCATAGAGCTTCTGGAGCGCGCCGCAGCTTTTCGTCCTCACATGGTACGCATCATCATGACGGGCTACACGGATGTTTCAGCGCTCGTGGAGGCCATCAATTGCGGGCAGGTCTACAAGCACGTCGCCAAGCCCTGGAGCAACGACGAACTGCGCGTGACCGTGGAGCGGGCCATAGAGCATTACAAGGCCAACAAGTCGCGGCACGAACTTGAAGAGACGAACCGTCGTCTGTCTCAGCGATTGCAGGCCATGACGCGCTCGGTCGTTCGCACCATCGCAGACGCGCTCGAAGCCAAGGACGAGTACGTTTACGGCCACGCGCGCCGCGTCAGTGGCTATGCTTCGGCCATAGCCCGCCGCCTGCGACTTGAAATTCCCGTCCTAGAACAGATTTCTCTCGCCGCCTTTCTGCACGACATAGGCAAGATAGGCACGCCCGACCAACTTCTTCTCAAGCCCTCCATCTTCACAGAAGAAGAGCGCGCGGTAATGCAGCTACACGCCGAGCGCGGGGCGCGCATGATTGCAGGCGTGCCAGAGATGGAAGAGATTGCCGAATTCATACGCTATCATCACGAGCACTACGACGGCTCAGGCTATCCTGAAGGCTTGGCGGGCGAGCAGATTCCGCTAGCCTCGCGTATCATTCTGGTCGCGGACGCCTACGACGCCATGACCAGCCCACGCCCCTTCCGCCGCGCCTTCACGCACGAAGAGGCCATAGAGCAGCTTCTGGAATCGGCTGGAAAGCAATTTGACCCAGAGATTGTGCGCGCCTTCTGCGAGTTGACGGCGCTGGCCCAGATACGACGCGGCATAGCGCACGAAAACTGGGGAGGTCATCTCTCGCCCCTGCCGCTTCACCTGGAACTGGACGCGCTCAGCTTCGAAGAGCTTGTCGAGGAGATAGCCAGAGACCCCGCGCTGGCCGCGAGCGTGCTGCGAGCGGTCAACACGAAGGGACAGACGGTCGCGCCCTGCCTGAGCATACGCGCGGCCTGCCTTAACCTGGGCGATGAGAGCCTGCGCGAACTGGTGCAGCGAATGTGCTCACGCGAGAGACTGGACTTCGACTTTACGCGGCTTCAGGAGCATTCAATCAGGTGCGCCATCGCAGCCGAGCTTCTGGCGAAGCGAACGAAGATGATTGACATGGACGAAGCCTACTCCCTGGGCCTGCTTCACGACATGGGCGAAGCGCTTCTCTGCACGCTCTTCCCCGAAGAGATGGAGCACATCATCTGGATGGACGAGACCGAAGCCAGAACCGAGCGCGAAGTCGTGGCCTTCGGCGTTGACCACGCGCAGGTGGGGCAATGGCTCCTGGAAGCCTGCGGCATTCAGCGCGAGCTTGCCTTGACGGTTCAGACGCATCACGACGCCATGCGTATCAACGAGCCTGTGGCGCTCCTGCTCAACGTCGCGGACGTTGTGGCGAGCGCCGCCAACTCAAGCGAGATAGCGGCGCTCGACCAGCTTGGATCTGACCGCCTTGCCATGCTGCGCTTGAGCCGCGCTGACCTGGCCTACGTGCACGAGCGCATGACCGAGCGTACGGGTGAAAAGCTTGCGGGCGCGAGTGTCTAATCCTCGCTTGCAGCCTCTCTGTTTTTCGTTGCGAATCAAAGTCGTGGGTGATACCATCTCGCCAATCGTAAAAGGAAGAGAGGAGATAATCCTTTATGAGAAGGTGGATGAGTCAGCAAGCGGCGACGGCTCAGAGCGGCGGTCAAACCGGAGGCGAGCAGGAGCCGTCACATTTTCGTCATAGCGGCCCTAATCGACAGGGCGCATCGCGCGGAGGTTCTCTGAGGCAGGCGGGCGGCGTGGGCCACCTGCTACGTAACGCAGAAGAGCACAACCTGACGGAAGAGCAGGAAGAGCGCCTGGAGCGTATGAAGCTCGACTTCGAGCTTGAGAAGGTTGACCTTCAGGCCGCTCTGCGTAAGGCCAAGATTCTTTTCCGCGCGCTCGCACGCGACCACGAATCCAGCGAGCAGGACGTGATGAAGGCCATAGACGACGTTGCACGCTGCGAGGCAGACCTTCGCAAGATGCGCTTTCGCCATTTGAAGGCGGCGCACGGCATTCTAAATGACGACCAGCGAAAGGGCCTCAAGGCTTTTCATAAGCAACGCATGCGCGATAAGGTCAAAGCTTTTCGGTTGGCGAAGCAGGGGACGGGCGGCTGAACGGGGCTGAAGGCTTCTGCTTGGAAATTAATCTCTGCTTAATCCAGGCGTGCTTGCGCCGGGGTTTGCGGATGGATACGCTGGAATTGTAGGGGCAGGGCTTGTCCCTGCCCCTACAGCCATGATGCTCGCGGCATCCGAATAAGTTCAAGAGGTCAGGCGGTCTTCTCTGGAAGCAGCTTTATTCTTAGGCTCTTCCTTTTATCTCTACAAGCTACAAGATGGCGTGAACCGGCAGTCCGGCCATTCTCTTTGATTTAACACCAGATTGGAACAGCAGGACTGAGATTCGCGGCTTCTGCACTTTTCTTACGGCATCTGTGCCGATAGTTAATTCTCAATCCGCTCAAGTTTTTTATGTCAGCCCGCCGAGCGCGGGGCTGGCTCTGGTTGTTGACAACCGATTGGCGCGTCGAACCTGAAGGATGCTTTTCCGGCTGCGCCATTCCAAAGATTCCCAAAGGAGGCTCCACCTGATGAAACGTAAAGTACCGCGCCGCGTCTCTGACGAGCGGCCAATCGAGCCGGGGGAAGTTGAGGAGAAAGATTTCTTAGATTCCGGTTCCGAGACGGAAGAGTCCGCTTCGGACAATAAAGACGCAGTGAGCCGTCGCCGTTTCCTGATTGCCGGAACGGGCATGGCGGCTGCCGCCATCATCGCAGGCGACTCGCTCGTTGAAGCGCAGAAGAGGCGCCGGCCCGGTAGCGGGCAGGGAGGCGGCAGAGGCGGTGGTGGACAAGGACAGGGCGGTGGTGGTGGCGGAGGCGGCGGTAACGTGCAGCCTCGCGTGCCCAGCGCCTTGAAGCTCTCAACCTCGCAGACCTCTCCGCCCTTTGCCGAGCCGAAGGTCGTCACGCCGCGCATAGTCGGAGGCAAGAGCGTGCTTAGCCTGACGCTCAATGCCGAGATGACTACCTGGAACTATATTTGTGAAGGCGAGGCGGCCTATGCCTCCATACCCATCTACAATCAGGACGTGCCCGGGCCTACGATGATGGTTGACCCTGGCACAACCTTGAGCCTGGTGCTCAACAATAATCTTCCGACCAAGTCGGGCTTTGACGACCCGTGCGAGATGGGCGGGATGCAGATGAGCAAGCAGGTCGTCTCAAAGCCTTCCGAGACGCAGCCCGAGTGCTTCATGCACACGAACCTGCACACGCACGGCCTTTGGGTCTCGCCGTGCAGCTTGAACCAGGACAACTCCACGCACTGCGGCCCGTATGCAGTAGACGGGAAGAACCCGCCCTTGAAGTCCTCTTCGGACGACGTGCTGCTGGACATCTTCCCAGGGCAGACGAACAACTACTGCGTGGTGCTGCCGGACTTTCACGACCCCGGCACCTACTGGTATCACTCGCACGTACACGGCTCCTCCGCTTATCAGGTATCTAGCGGCATGGCCGGAGCCATCATCATACGCGAGCCTGCGGGACAGGAATTGGTTCCGCCCGCGCGCGACCTGGTATTTCTGATGCAGGAGGTCATCTTCAATCCTGCGGGCTATAAGCCTAAGAAGAATATCCCGCTCGTCTATCAGGAAAGCAGCACGACCGAAGGAAGCGCAGGCTTTCTCATCAACGGGCAGTGCAAGCCGACGCTTCAGATTCAGTCGGGGATAAATTATCGCTGGCGCTTCATCAACGGCACGGGCACGCCCAGAGGCTTGATGAAACTACGCCTCATCAAGATGAGCGACAACCCGAACGCCGTCATCAACGACACGGACGTGTTCGATAAAGGCCAAGACCCCGTAGCTCCGGGCACCACCATCCTGCCCGTCAAGCAGAGGCTCAATAACAGGAACGCCTACATGAACCTGATTGCTGTGGACGGCCTGACCTTCTACGGCTTCAACCCGCAGCCGGTTCAGCGTCACCTGATGGCACCGGGCAACCGCGCGGACTTCATCATCAACATCCCCAGGACGGCTATGCCCGGCAAAGTCGGCGGCCCTGGCAAGTACGTTCTGGTCAAGGACTGCTTCCCGAAAGACGGCGTCACCACAGACCTGCAACCCTCGCTCGATTGCTCGCAGGCCAACCAGATAGTCGTAGCCAAGACCGTACCCGCCTCTTTAAGAACCAACCAGGTGTTGGCCTACATAGAGGTCTATCCGGGATTCACTTCGGAGCCGCTTCCGACCTTGCCGAAGACAAGGCCCTTCAACTTGCAGCCCATCGCTACTGTTGACAGGAGCAGGACGGGCGCGAATGCCATAGCCTTTCAGGGAATAGGCGGAGGCGCATCCGGTGGAGGCTCGGGCGCGGGCGGCGGCAACTTCTTCATCAACTGCAAGGTCTACGACCCGAACGATCCGGGCATAGTCGCGCAGTTGAACACTGCCGAGGAGTGGGAGTTGCAGAACTTCGGGGCGACAGACTTTCCGCACCCCTTCCACATTCACGTCAACCCGTTCCAGATTGTCGGGCGCACAATAGACTTTGAGACGGACAATCCAACTCTAGACCCGAACAATCCATGTAACTGGATTTGGCAGGACACCGTAGCCATACCGGCCACTATAGATATGACCGTCCCGCCTTTCACTACGCCTAAGGTCTGTCCGCCGCCGAGTCCGACGCCGACGCCCAGGCCGACGCCATCTCCGATAGCAACGCCAACTCCCGTCCCGACGCCGCAGCCGTGTCCTTCACCGCCACAGCCGCCCGTCCAGGTGGGCAAGGTCAACATACGCCAGCGCTATCTGATTTACCCTGGCGAGTACGTCATACACTGCCACATACTGATTCACGAGGATGTGGGCATGATGTCGAACGTCACCATTCAAGACCCCACCAAACAGGGAATCGGCCCCTGCGTCAGCGTGGCTACGCCAACGCAGGGCGCTATAGATTGCGTCAACAGGACTAAGCCCAAGAACAATTGCTAGCGGGCTTGTAGTTTATGTAATGTGCAAGAGGCCGAGTGAGAACACCTCACTCGGCCTCTTGCACATCTGTAGGGGCAGGGACAAGCCCTGCCCCTACAATTCTCACATCTTATTTAATTCGCCCGTCAGGCGTGGACGATGGTGCCTACGTGCTCGCCTTCGAGCGCGGCCTTGATGCGTTCCGGGTGCAGGCCATTGACGATTTGAAACGAGCGCAGGAGCCGCGTGTGCTCCAGCAGGTCAATCAAGACGCGGTCGAAGGGTAGAGTCTCCAGACGACGCTCTTTCAACTCTGCGGAGCTAATCTCTTTGATGAACTGCGCGTCCGCGTTCGTGCGCGGGTCGCGGTCGTAGAGGCCGTCAACGTCCTTGACCAGAACCAGCGAGCGGCAGCCGAAGCATTCGGCCAGCAGGAAAGAGCCTGCGTCCGTGCGGTGCGGCGGGATGCGCCCTATGGCTGGCGGGTGTTCCCAGAGCGAATAGGGAGGCACGCCGTTGAAGATGACGCCCGGCACGCTCTGTATAAAGAGCGGCAGCAGGTGGCCGAAGATTTCCGGCGGGATGGCTACCACGCCGTAGGGCGAAAGCAGCGTTCCCAAAATGTGCGCGTTGCCCAGAGAGTCCGCCATAGCCAGTTGCGCCAGCACGCCTACGGGAAGCCCTAAATCAATTCCTATAGAGAAGACGTGACGGCTTCTGACTCCACCGCCAGTGCCTATGATGAGCTTCTTCGTCTTCAGGCAATCGGCCAGGGCTTCTACGACCGGATAAACAACATCTCTTCCGGCATCAAGAATCGAGCGCCCGCCGATTTTGACTACATACGCGGCGGGCAGCATGCGATAGACGGGCGACTCCGTAGAGCGCTGCAAATCTTTGTCAAGCAGGCTCTCGCGCATCAACATGGACTCTATGTGGTGACGGCCATCCTTCGTCTTCAATGAATCGGTCAATTGAATGTTCCCCTTTAATCAGCAGTAATAATCGTGCCCACATGCTCGCCTTCGAGCGCACGCGTCAGCAGCCCTCGCTCAAGCCCGTTGATGACCTGAATGGAGCGGCGATGAACGGCGTGCTTCATCATCTCAAGCACGCTGCGCTCGACCACTACATCCTTCAGGTCAAGCTCTTCCAGTTCGGAAATAGTAATCTTCGGAATGAAGCGTGCGCCCTTCTCCTTCTTGGGATCAGCCGTGTAGAGGCCGCGCTCGTCCTTGACGTAAATCATGGCTTTCGTCCCGAAGACTTCGCTCACTAGATAGCTGCCGGTGTCTGTGCGGTGCGGAGGGATGCGCCCCATAGTGGGATTCTGATGCCAGAAGGTGTAAGGCGGCATGCCGAAGAAGATGACCGCGCCGCGCTCGGCCAGGTAATGCGGAAGCTGCGCGAACTGTGCAGGCTCTATGAAGGGGATGCCGTACTTGGCTAAAAGATAATTGAGCATGCGCGCGTTCTGCATGCTGACGAAAGTGCCGAGCACGCTCAGCACGCCCGTAGGAAGCCCAAGGTCTATGCCCACGCTGTAGGCGTGGCGTGCGCGCGTGCCTGCGCCCGTACCAATAATCATCTTGTGGCGGCCCAGGTTCTCGGCAATCTCTTCTATGAGTGGAAAGACTGCCGCGCGCCCACGGTCAATGAAGCTCTGGCCGCCTATCTTAATGACGTTCGCTTCTGGAAGTATCTGTACGGGCAAGGGCGCGCCCGTGCGCTCCATCAGCCGCTCGTCATCCAGAGAGCCGGACAATAATGATTTACCTAGTTCGGTTAGAAGTTCATCCTGCATCCATTTTCGCTCGCTGTTCTTAAAGATGTAGTGTAACGGGTGGATAGAAATCAGATGAACCGAAGCGGGTATAGCATGTAAGTCTCTTCGGATTCAAACTCTCTATCAAGCGAGCCGAACGCTCGCTCGGCCCAGCCTTCAAGCTCCATGAGAATCTCTTCGCGCAACTTAAAAGGAACGCTTATGCCGCCTAGGCTCACCAGGCTGCGCCATGAATCAAGCGAATCCTTCGGGCTTGCCGAAACAGTCCAGCGCGCGACCCCGACAGCGTCCATAATCTTCGCGCCGCGACGGCTGCATGCTTCGAAGAGCCTGCGGTTCTGGCCTTCGCCGCCGCGTCCTTCAAAGCCTCTCTGCCGCATGCGCTCCTGCATCTCGCGCGCCATGCGCGCACGCAGGCTCTGAGGCTCGCGCCTGACGCGCCCTATGATGAGCGTCGCGCCCCTTGCTTCCGAGACGCGGGACATCTCGCTGGCGACGTGCTCATGATTGAGCAGATGAATTGCGCGCGAGCCGAAGACCACGCGCGTCGAGCCGTCAGCGAGCGGCCACCTGGCTTGAGCGTCGGCGTGTACGAGCGCACGGTTTTCCACGCGGTCGCTTAAGCGTGCGCGGAACTCCCTGAGCATGCCCACGGATAAATCAATGCCTACGTAGCGCACCTCTTTGCTGAACCAGCGCCCTATCTGTCCGGTGCCCGGCCCTATCTCTGCCAGGAGGTCGCGCGGTCGCGCCTCTCCGATTTCCAGCACGGCTCGCGCAATCTCTCTCGCACAATCTTCAGGCAGTCCTGCGCGCCGCTCGAAGGTTGCGGCTTGATGGTCGAAGAACTCTCGCACCTGGCCCTTGAGGGAAGAGCGACCGTCAGCCTCGTCTCTATTTTTTAACTCCATACGTCACAGTTTCTCTGCCGGTAGAGAAGTGCGCTCTTTGCCTGCCTGAAGTCTTTATAACAACCGAATGAAGGGTGGAAAATGTAGCATGAGCAGGTGAATCGCACAATGATTAAATCTGATTCAATAACCCTGACGCCCATTCTTTTATATGTTATCTTCAGGAGCCGATGAGGAACATAGATTGGTTTCCGCTCATCCTCTCGTTCAAGGTGGCGCTGATAGCGACCGCGCTGGCGCTGGTGGCTGGCGTGTCCCTGGGCTGGCTGCTGGCGCGGCGGCGCTTCGTGGGGCGCGAGGCGCTGGATGCCGTGGTGACGCTGCCGCTCGTGCTGCCTCCGACGGTGCTGGGCTATTACCTGCTGGTGCTGCTCGGCGTGAGCAGTCCAGTGGGTCGCGCAATCAAGGCTGTGACAGGCTCGCAACTGGTCTTTACCTGGAGAGGCGCGGTCGTGGCCGCTATGGTCGGCGCGCTCCCCCTCGTGGTGAAGACTTCGCGGGCCGCAATCTCTACCGTCAGCGAGCAACTCGAAGACGCGGCGCGCACCTTCGGCAAGAGCGAGTGGCAAATCTTCTGGCGCATCACTCTGCCGCTTTCGTCGCGCGGAATCATAGCGGCGGCGATGCTCGCCTTCGCACGCTCGCTGGGAGACTTCGGCGCAACCCTGATGGTCGCGGGCAACATTCCGGGCCGCACGCAGACGGCTGCGATTGCCATTTACGATGCCACGCAGGCGGGCCGGGACGATTACGCGCTGACGCTGGTCGTCATACTCTCTGTGATAGCGCTCGCCTTGCTCTATGCTACGAACAAACTCGTGGGCGACAACACACACGCCTGAAGGTTTATGATTGCTGTCAGAATCAAAAAAGAGTTTGGTGAAAGAGAAGCGCAGGGCGAGGAGCATTTGCCGCACGGAGCGTTCAGGCTCGAAGCTGAGTTCGACGCGCCTTCGGGCATCACTATACTCTTCGGTGCGTCAGGCTCCGGCAAGACCAGCACCATTAAGGCAATCGCAGGAATCCTCAAACCCGATTCGGGATTGATTAAGCTCAACGGCAACACCCTCTTTGATTCAGAGCTTCGAGTAGACCGTCCCATACGCGAGCGCGGCGTAGGTCTGGTCTTTCAGAATCTAGCGCTCTTTCCGCACATGACTGCGCTCGGCAACGTCGAGTTCGCTGTGCGAAGCGGGGCGCGAGATGAGCGCCGCCGTCGCGCGCTTGAATTGATGGAGCGCTTGAGAATCAAGCACACCGCGCCGCGCAGGCCCCGCGACATTTCAGGCGGCGAGGCTCAGCGCGTAGCCCTGGCACGCGCGCTCGCCAGCCGCCCGCGACTGTTGCTTCTGGACGAACCGCTCTCCGCCATAGACGAAGCCACCAAGCAGGAAATTATCTCCGACCTTAAAATGATTAATAGGGACTTGCGCCTGCCCGTCATCTACGTCACGCACAACCGCGACGAGGCCGTTTCCCTGGGCGATTATCTTGTGGCCTACGATGCGGGGCGCGTCGCGGCAGCCGGAGAGCCGCTAGAAATTCTAGGCGGTGCCGTCAACGCACGCGTCGCGCGCATCACTGGCGTTGAAAATATTTTTGAGGGCGTCGTAGTTAAACGTGATGCGACCGCCGGAACCATGACGGTCGAGGTGAGGGACGGCGGCGACACATGCCATCTGGAAGTTCCCCTGGGAAAAGAGCATGAAGGCCAGCGCGTGCGCGTAGCAGTCCGCTCAGGCGACATACTGATTGCTGCGGAAGAGTTGCTCAGAACCTCCGCGCGCAACATCCTGCCGGGCCACATCAACGTGCTCGAAGAGAGAGGCACGCAATCCATCGTGCGCGTTCGAAGCGGCGTCACCTGGACGGTCAGCGTCACACGCCAAGCCGTGAAGGAACTCGGACTTGTGCCCGGCCAACGAATCTGGATGGCGATTAAGACTCACTCCTGCTACTTGCTCGAAGAGTAAGAAGAAGGGTATAGAGAAAGAGTAATGAGAAGGTCGTGTAATTTATGAAGAAGCCTGTCGCTATAAAACCTGCCGGAAGTTTGATTGCGACCGTCTGCCTGCTCCTGAGTCTTCTTTTGACTACAGCGCGTGTAGGCGTCGCTTGCAGTTGGGATTATCCCATATGGATGATTCGCAGCAAGACCGCAGACCCCCTGTACAGGTTCATTAAGAATGGGAAGGCCGGATACATTGACCGCTCCGGCAAGATTGTTATTGAGCCGAAGTTTGAATTTTTAGGGAATCACGGCGGCGAGTTTCATGACGGCCTGCTTGATATAAGCTTCGATGATGCGGGGTACGCAGATACGAGCGGCAAGGTGGTAATCAGTAAGAAGTTCGCTTTTGCCGAAGACTTCTCGGAAGGTTTAGCCGTAGCCAGGCTGAAAGACACGGATGCCTGGAGCTACATAGACCGCACAGGAGAGGTTGCGCTCGTGCCGCGTCTTGATGACCAGACGGATTTCCAACTCGAATCATTCTCCGACGGGCTGGCCCTCGTCAGGGTTAATAACAAGTGGGGCTACATAGATCATTCGGGCCGGTTGGTAATCCCGCCGAAGTTCCTCTGGGCGTCCGACTTTCATGAAGGGATGGCGTGGGTGATAACCGAAGGCCCCTGCTCCTTTTTCGAGGACGGGCATTGCTCTTTTTCACCCAGAGTCATTGGCAAAGAGATGCAAGGCGAAGTGTCGGCCTGTAAATTTCTGTTCATAGATAAATCCGGCGCGGTCGGCGGCAAAGGCTATGAGGCGGTGAAGGATTTTTCCGAAGGGCTTGCGCCCGTTCTGGAAGGCGATAAGTGGGGCTTCATAGACAAGAAGGGCAGTATGGTAATCGAGCCTAAGTTTGACGGGGCTGAACCCTTCTCGGACGGCATGGCGCGCGTCAAGCTGGGCGATTCGTGGGGCTACATAGATCGCACGGGGGCGCTTGTCATCGGCTTTCAGTACGAGCTAGCAGATGATTTCGTAGACGGCCTTGCGCCCGTTGGCCGTTGGGATGATGAAGGCGAAGACGGCGAGTTTTACTACATAGACAAGCGCGGCATTCAGGCCATCCCGGAAAAATTCGCGCAGGCCAGCCACTTCTTTAAGGGACTGGCGCACGTCAAGCTCAGGCCCAATAAGAAACAGAAAGAGGGCGACCCTGAAATATTCGCCTACATCAATCAGGGCGGCAAAAAAGTTTTCACCTATAAAGTCGTACCCGAAGATTAGTCCGGTACAAGCCTCCGCCCGTTGCTCAATACTTGCTCTCGAAATCTTTGAACTCTTTCTCCAACTCCCATTGAAGGCGAGCCTTTTCGTTGGCCGCTAAGAACTGCTGGCACGTTTTGGAAGCGTTCTGGCCTGGGCGGTCGTTGGCGCATTGGGAAGCGGGGCGGAAAGTTTTGGCGTCCGTCCAGAGGCTCGCGCCCGGGATGAAGGCGAATTGAAGACTTGTGCGCGCCATCGTTTTCAGTTGAAGGTATCCAAGCTCCTGCTCGATGGCCGCCTTCAGGTACTCGCGCGAAATCTCCGAGCGCGACACGCCTTCGTCATCGGTCGCCAGCGCCACCGGCACGCCGTATTGCATATAGGTCAGTAACGGATGGTCTTTGCCGCGCACGCCCAGAATGACATCGTTGCTCGTCAGGCATATCTCTATCATCACGTTCCGCCTGGCAAGCTCTCTGAGCAACTCGTAGGGATTAACCTCGTGCATGATGTCTACGCCGTGGCCTATGCGCTCGGCGTGGCCCGTCAGAACGGAAGAGCGTATGTGAAAGCTCAGCCCGTCGGGCGGCACCATTCCGGGCGCAAGCTCGCCCGCGTGCAACGTGATGTGCGCCGCCGGATAAAGATTATGAAGGAAGTCCAGCATCTGCATCTGCGTAGAAAAATTCTGCATCGACGGCAGAGAGTCTTCCGGCTGCACAAGATTCAGGGCGACGACCTTTGACTGCGGGTCGCTCGCCAGCATGAAGCCCGCCAGCATCTGCGCGTAGACGGTGCCGAGCGGCGCGCCGCGCGATACCTGAAAGACGTAGCGCACAGTCACGCTGCATCCCGGGTCTGCCTGCGGCGTCCCGCACTTAAGCAATTCGTTCTTTTGCTTCTCTGTCGTCTGTATATTCTCTATCCCCTGCGAAACAGCCTTTGCAATGCCTGCCGCCTTCAGCTTGTCCAGCGTGCCTTGAAGGTTTCCGTTCCAGCCCACGCTCTGGCCCAACTGGCCGGACAATCCGTTGTCGGGCGTGAGCATCAACTCCAGGTAAAGAAGGTGGCCGCGCGCCGCACGCGCAACCTCTTCCGCTAGCATTCGCCCGCCCTGGTCGTAAGTGGCCGGGCCGAACTTGCCGAAGGTGTCGAAGAAGTGGTCGTGCCCATTCTGTCCTGAATATTCCCAGTTACGCATCGACCAAGCGTCTATTAGCTGCCTGTACAGCACGCCGTTCGTAAGCGCAGAAGTCATGGGCGCAAGGCCCGCCGCGTTAGGCTCGCACGGCGTCTGCGTCAGGGCGAAGGTAGTAGTGTTGACGCACAATCCCTTCTCCGCAGCCCACTGTATAAAACTCTCCGCGTAGATTGCGCCCGAGAGATGATTGTGCAGGTCTGCGCCCTTCGGCATCGCAAGCAGGAAGGCGAACTGCTGCGGAGGCGACTTTCGCAGCGACTCGAAGAAGGAGGCCGCGCGCTGCTCAGGCGTCGCACCTCTCGCCGCGCCTGTTCCCTGAGCATAGACAACGGGCGCAGCGCACAGGGAGATTAACCACAGGAATTGGACGGCAAAGAGCGCGAGTTGTCTCCTTGAATTTCTCTTGGTCAAGGCGTGTTTGCCTCCTCTCATCTTCGGTCGTTAGATTTACGTCGAGGCTTACTTTTCTAAAGCTCTGAGCGCGTCCCATGGCAGACGAGCGCAGCTTTGACGGTGCGGGTAATCTCGCACGGACAGGAGCGGCTCAAGCGGCTCAAGCTCTTCGGGCAGCGCGGCCTCTCGTTTCGCTATGGCTTCCTGAAAGCCTCGCTCCATTCCCAGGACTTCCGCGAGGGTCAATCCTTTTATCTGCTCGCTGAGCATGGAGGCGGAGGCAGTGGCTATGGCGCAGCCGCGAACACGAAAGCGCACCTCTTGAATCTTCTCGCCCTTGAGCGTCACGTAGACGCTCAGTTCGTCGCCGCACAGGGGATTGACGACCGATGCTTGCAGGTCTGGTCGCTCAAGGCTTCCCGCGTTGCGTGGCCTGCGCGCGTGATCCATCAGTATGTCTTTATAGAGTTGTTGCAGCGGCCTCGGCACGCGCAGGACTCCCTTTTTATCTATGGCCCGTTCGACCATGAAAGCAGGCCAGCACTTCGCTCATGATGCTCAGGGCAATCTCTGCGGGCGTCGTCGCTCCCAGGTCAAGCCCCGAAGGAGTTCTCAGACGATGAAGCGGCGCGTCCATTTCTAAAGAGTCTTCGAGCATGGCCCTGACCAGTTTCGAGCGGTGAGCGCTGGCAATCAATCCAACGTACCACGCTCCTGCATCCAGTGCGCGCTCGATTGCCAGATGGTCGCCCTTGTGATGAGTGGCGACGATGACGGCAGCCTCGCTGTTTGCGGGCAGACGGCTGAAATCCGCATCGTCGCGGACAATGTCAACTCCCGCCGGATAGCTCTCCTGAACCGCGCTTGCAGAGTCCACAAAGACGCGCCAGCCCAAACGCGAAGCGAGCCAGGCAAGCTCTTCAGTGATGTTGCTGTGGCCTATGATGACAAGCAACGGATTGGTTACTCTCTCATCCAGAGATTCAAAAGCCGCGACAGGCGCGCCCATTCTGCTCTCCTGCAAGGGACGGGTAGACGCGCCGCGAGTCACTGCCAGCCATTCGGCCACGACGCTCAAAGCAATCTCGGCTGCGGACGCGCCGCCCGTATCAAGACCCGCGCCAGCACGCGCTCCATCTCCCGCGAGCGATTCTTCTTTGATGATGAGAGAGCCGCTTTCAATCTCGTCGGGCGAGCCGCGCGAGACGGCGAAGCCTATGCGCTCAAGCATCTCTGATGCTGCGTGCGCGGCTGCGCTCTCGCCCGAAACCCGCACGCGGCGGCGAGGGATGACAGGCTCTATGAAAATCTCCATCACGCCACCGCAAGGAAGACCAACGCCGGAAAGCTCGTCTTCCAAATCCGCGACGATGACGCGCGGCGCACCAGCCTCAAGAGCTTCTTTAGCTTCGGCGCAGACGAAGGATTCCACGCAGCCGCCGCCGACCCATCCGAAGACAGGGCGGCCCTCGCCGTCAATAATCGCCTTCGCCCCAGGCTTCGCCACGGCGGAGCCGCGCACCTTTATCACCGTGGCGACGATGAACGGCGCGTCCAGCCCCAGCATCTCTTCCATCTTCCGGTGAAACTTCCTGTGCACGCGTTCCTCTGATAGTTCCCAAGTGTCGAAGATAGATTCAAACAGGGATGGACAGGATAGAGAGGATAAAAGAAGAACTATTGCTTTATCTTTATCCTGTCTATCCTGTTAATTTATTCCTCCGCATCCCTTGAAGTTCTAAAGCCTGAGTGCGCTTCTGTCTACGCGGCAGGCGCTTTGGATGCGTCCGACGCTGGCGGGCGTTTCCATCTCGAACCAGCCTGTGTCGCCCTGGTCGCGTCGAGCGGCCATGATGGCGTGCTTGATGGCGAAGAAGACGGTGGTGGCAAGCACTAGCGGCGGCTCGCCCAGGGCGCGGGACGAGAGAACGGCTGCGCCCTCCTGCTGCTTGCTCATGCGGTCGCGTATGGTGCCATTGAGCGCCACGCGGAAATCAACGGGGATGGAATGGCTCTGCGGTGGCTTGTAATCCCACGTCCCGTTTGAATAGAGCCTGCCCGTCTCTTCGTACATCAGTTGCTCTGAAGTCATCATTCCTGCACCCTGCACGAACGCGCCTTCAAGTTGCCCTACGTCCAGGCAAGGGTTCAAGCTCTTGCCCGCGTCGAACAGTATGTCCGTACGAAGGATTGTATTCTCTCCGGTCAGAACGTCAATCTCTACTTCCGTGGCGGCAGCAGAATAAGAGAAGTAGTAGAAGGCGTTGCCGTAAGGCTGGTCGCCGCCTACGTTGCTGAGGTGCGGCGTGCGAAAGAGCGCTTCGCTCGTGAGGTCTACGCGCGCGCTGTAAGCGCCGGAGACTATCTCCTTCCACTTCATCTGCCAGTTTCGCTTCCAGCCCTTGACGTTGTTCTCCACGCAGTATTTCTCAAGCCGCTTGCGTAGCTTCTGGCAGGCAAGCTGGACTGCGCCGCCGAAGAGGTCTGAGCCGGACGAGGCTGCGGTCGCGGTGGCGTTCGGGCAGGTCTCCGTAGAAGCCTCCGCTATGCGAATCCATTCCATAGGAATGCCTAAAGTCTCTGCGGCAATCTGCAACATCTTGGTGTTGATGCCTTGGCCGGAATCTATGCCGCCGTGTTGCAGAAGCACGGAACCGTCCGAGGCGTAAGCGACCACCAGCGCCACACCCTGATCCAGCGAGCGGGGCTGATAGCCTATGCCGTACTTCAAGGGAATCAGCGAAATCCCTCGCTTGCGCCAGCGATTCTTTTTGTTGAATTGCTCAACCTCTTTCTGTCGCTTCCCGAAGTCGGAGGTTTCCCAGAGCTTGTCCCAAATCTCGCGTATGTAGCAGGGCTTCAAGGCTTGACTATAGGGCGTGCGCTGGAATGAGCGCCCGCGACTGGTCTTGTACAGATTCTTATAGCGAACCTCTTCGGGCGTCATGCCAAGTTCAAACGCGACACGCTCTATCGCTTCCTCCGCGATGAGAATTGATTGAACCGTGCCGAAGCTGCGAAAGGCCGTGTTGCTCGCGTTGTTGGTACGCACCACGCCTCCGCTCGTCTCGAACGTAGGCACATAGTAAGTGTTGTCCACGTTCTGCATCGCAAGGTCATGCACGGGGAAAGAGCAATCGTAGGTGCAGCCGCCGTCAGAAATAATCTCGAACTTTATGCCGTGCAGCATTCCTTTCTTGTCAAAGGCAACGTTGTAACGCCCCGTGAACGGATGGCGCTTGCCGACTACGGCCATGTCTGTGTTGCGGTCAAGAGCGAGGCGCACGGGACGATTCAAGACCCACGAGGCCACGGCTGCAAGGGGAGCAATGATGCCTGCGCGAAACTGCTTGCCGCCGAAGCCGCCGCCTAAGGGGCGCACGTAAACCTGCACGCTGCTGGAAGGAATGCCCAGAGCGGTTGCTATCCCCGATTGAACCTGCGCCGACTGTTGAGTCGAAGAGTAGACAATCATGTTGCCCTGCTCGCCAGGAATGGCAAGGCACGTCTGCGTCTCCATGTAGAAGTGTGCCTGCGCGCTGTTGTTCTGCTCGCCCGAAACAACCCTCGTGCCCTTCATTGGCTTCTCAGGTTTCTTCAGCCATTTCGTGTCGCTTCCCGGGCGGACTATGTGGTGAATGTGATTGTTCTCGGGCTGGTCTTTGAAGATGCCCGCGCCGTCGGGTTCGCTCAAAGCCCCTTCAATCGTCAGCACAGGCTCCAGCACGTTCTTGTAAATTATTAATTCGTTCTGCACGTAGCGAGCCGCCTGTTGAGCCATCCAGGCGTCGGCAGACACGACCATTCCAATCACCTGCCCGAAATAGATTACCTCCTTGTCCGCGAAGATGGGGTCGTCGCCGCCGAGTCCTATGAGGTTTCCTGCGGGCACGTCCGCGCGGCTGATGTAGGCGCGCACGCCCGGAAATTTTTCCGAAAGATGCGCGCTGATGCTTTTAACCTCCAGCCGATAGCTGAAAGAGGCGCGCGCCTTTGTGCTCAAGACCAGAGCGGCGTCCAGCCCGTGCGGCGGAAGCGGCAAGTCCTGCGTGTATTTCAACTCGCCCGTGGCCTGCTGAAAGGCCGTGGTTCTCAATATTGGCTCGCCCACTGGAGCCTCGTCCGGGTAGACCTCTACGTACTGCTCGCCGCCTGAAAGCGGGCGCTCGTAGACTTCGCCGCCCGAACGATTCACCTCCTGCACTTCGTCTGGAAAGAGCTTGTCCGCGAGGTACAGAAAGAACTTGTAAAGAAGCGTTTCCGTCAGCGATTCTCTGTAGCCTTTGGGCAGGAATTGAGCGCCCGGCATAGGCTTAATCGCAGCCTTGACCTCTTTCGCCAGCACGTCTAGCGCGCCAGAGAGCGTCTCTTCATCCCACGGTCGTCCCTTCAGAAAATCTTCCGTGCGCGTCATCTTAAGCGTCAGAGGCGCAAGCCCGCCGTAGGCCACGGTCGCATCCAGAATCGTGCCCTGCTTGTTAATCGCCACGCGATAGCCCGCGTTGACAATCGCGTGAGCATTCTGGTTGCGCGCGGCTATCTTGTAGGTCTGAACGTACTCATCATTGCTCGTGTAGGGAATATGAAAGCCCACGCAGACTGCATCCTTCGGCAAATTTTGCGGCGCTGGCAGTTCCAGCATTCCAAAGGTCTGCCTGCCGCCTTTAAACTCGCGCGAGGCCAGCGTGACGGTCGCGCCGAGCGTTGTGAACACAAGGTAGATGTCGGAAGGGAAGGGCGAATCTGTCTCGGCCTGTGCGCGCGTCATCATGATGTTGCCAGCAAGGCTTCCAACGTTGCGTACCTGAAGATTCGCCACATCCAGAACGTGACGACGAAGCGCCTCAAGCCCGCGCGTCTTGGACTCGCTGAGCCTAGGGATTGCTCTGTCCAGATACTCAATCAACTCCTGCAAGGTGTTGGACGCGCCAACGTGAAAACCCTCTTTGTTCTCATCCTCACGAAAGCCAAGCATCTCTGGAATGGCGGAGACATCCACAAGGATGTGCGGGTTACTGACATCAATCTTGTAAATCCCGATTGAAGTGTTGCCGACTACGAGCTTGAAGTTTCCCTCGCGGTTGTCGTACTGCTCTTTGAGCGCCTGCACCTGCTCCAGGGTGAGCGGGCGAAACCACTGGTAGCCGTGTCCCTCGAAATAAAGCGGCTGTGGATTCTTCGCGTGCTCAAGCAAACTGTCTGGAAAGACGACCTTCGTTTCTTCGTCGGACTTCTTTACTCCGTCCGCAGGCACGCAAGGGTGATTCGTGTAGTAAGTATTATGCTCTTCATAATCGCGCGCAAAACTCTTCATGGCCTGAAGTATGGGCCTGAAGCCCGTGCAACGGCAGATGTGGCCGTCGAAGCGGTCTTCGACCTCTTGCTGCGTAGGCTTTGGCTGGTTGCGAAGCATCGTGTACATATTCATCACGAAGCCTGGCGTGCAATAGCCGCACTGCGAGCCGTTGTAAGCAGCTATGGCGTATTGAACAGGATCCATCTCCTGCTTGGTGCTGCCTATGCCTTCCGTGGTCGTCACCATCATGCCGTCCAGCGAGCAGACGGGACGCAGGCACGCGTTGATGGCGCGGTCGACTACGCGCTCCTGCTCCGCGTCGTAGCGCGAAAGCATGACGGTGCAGGCCCCGCACCCGCCTTCGCCGCAGCACAGCTTGGTGCCCGTCAGGCCCAGCGAGCCGTAGCGCAGGAAATCTACCAGAAGCTCCGTCGGGTCAGGGTTGTCAATCACTATCCGCTCGTCGTTGACGTAGAAAGAGATTGAGTTGGAAGCGTTCTCCAGAGCGTTGCCGTTGCTCTTGCCGGAAAGGGAGTTGTCATCTGCTGGACTGCGGCGTTTCTTGTCGCTCATCAGTTTTCTCCTTCATACTCAGGAATGTATGCCCGCCCTCTGCTTGTACGCTGAAGGTTAAGAATGTTTTGTGCTGAGGAATTCAGTAAAGACGCTCTGCCGAAAACCGCTATGACTTGTTAACGCTTCTCGCCAAAGCCCAAAAATATTTGAATCACACGCGCCCGACGGTTCCTACGTTATCCAATATACTATCAATAGAATGGTGTCAAGAAACTTCTCTAAATCCAATGAGAGGAAAATTCAAACAGGATAGACAGGATGAACAGGATAAAAGCGAAACAGTTCTTTCTCTTTATCCTGTCCATCCTGTTAATTCTCCTCCTTCACTTCAAATTAAAATATTGACACAAACTCTCGACAGGCATACCGTAGGGCACGCACTTAGGCGAAAACCGGCTCATCTCTGGCGCAAAGTCTCTTAACCTTCCCAACCCTAGGAGAACCCTTTATGGACGTAATCCAAATCCAAGATGCTGCAATTGACGAGTATATGTCCACAGTCCTGTTGACGACGATGGAGGATGTAAACCTGCTGGGCGTCATCATAGTCAACGCCGATTCGATTGCCGCCCCTGCCATGCAAACTACCTGGAAGATTCTCTCCTACATCGGTAGGAAAGACATTCCCGTAGGGCTAAGCTCTGCGCGCGGCCTGAACCCATTCCCCTGGGAATATCGCAGCGACTGCGTTAAAGAAGGCAGCATAGACGTACTCAAGACCATCCCCGACAACCCGAAGTGGCCGCCGTTTCCCGACGGAGACAAACTGCTTTTAGACCTGCTTCAACAGGCGAAGGAGCCTGTCACTTTGCTTGTCACATCTCCGATGACTCCGCTCTCGAACCTGCTCACGGCTCACCCGAAGCTCGCGTCGAAGATAGAGCAGGTCGTCTGGATGGGCGGGGCGATTAAGGTCAACGGCAATCTTGACCCTGCGACCGTGCCGAACCCTCCTTGGAATAATTGCGCCGAGTGGAATGCTTTCTGGGATCCCATGTCGGTTGACTGGGTCTTTCGCAACACAAGCTTTCCGCTCACAGTCTTTCCGCTAGACATGACGAACCAGGCAGCGATTAAAACCAGCTTTCTGACCTCGCTGGCGAACCAGTCGGACGACTACAAGCTCTCTGCTCTGGCCTTTCAGAGTTACCTGCTGGTGAGTTGGGAAACTTTCTATGACATGTGGGACGTTGTGACCACCTGTTACCTGACGCGCCCGGATTTGTTCAAGCCGCCAACGCGCATGTCTCTGACGATTGACACGGAGTTCGACGACCATCAGGGATGCATCAGCAAGGCAAGGAAGGGCAGGCAGTCGGACGTAATCTTTAACTTCAGCGACGACGGCACGGGCTTTTACGATTACGTGCTTGAGCAGTTCAAGCGATGAAAGCGTAGATTACCAGCTCTCTTTCT
This sequence comes from Pyrinomonadaceae bacterium, assembly GCA_014534425.1. Classification (GTDB taxonomy): domain Bacteria; phylum Acidobacteriota; class Blastocatellia; order Pyrinomonadales; family Pyrinomonadaceae; genus JACVRN01. The sequence continues at coordinate 1,343 of JACVRN010000063.1, read as the reverse complement.
TTACTGTTTAAGTCAGACGCGATTGCCTTGCGGCTCTGCCGTCTAGGTAGACCTGGCGCAGGTGAATCAGTATGCCAGCAGTCGTATAAAAGAAGAGAACAGCAGCGAGTATGAAGGGGATAACCAGCAGCAGCGTGAACAACATCTCTTTCGTGAACCGTCGCTTTCCTTTTCCGTCCCCTCAATTGTTTTAGGGAAGAGGCGGGCAGAGGAGGGGTTTCTCTACCCGCCTTTTTCAAGGAGACGATTCAAGGGCGTCGAATCGCTCATTCACAAGCGGTGGGGCTGCCCCGACTAATTCGCAAGCTTCGTGCCGTTTGAGTTTTGGCCGGTTTCTTCGATAATAGCTTTGCGAATGTCTTATCTAGGTGACAGAAAAGGCGGACGGTTGTCTACAGAAGTAGACAATTAGGTTTCAAAGCTCTGGGGATTAGTTATGGACACGAATTACAAAGAACTCTACTTCGTCTTCGGGATGATGGTCTTCATAATCATCAGCGCCACGGTCGGCCTGATACTGTTCGTCAAGTACCTGAACCGCGACAGCCGCGACCAGAAGCACACGCGTCATCAAAAGTAGCATGAGAGAAACGGAAGAGGTTTTCGCACGGCTCAGCCAGTCCGATTTTCGCAGCCGCATTCACTTAAAGGAGAAGGAGCGCGACTATCTCAAGCGGAAGGGGATGCCGGAGGTGCTCAAACACGCAGCCGACTTCATAGAGAAGCGGCTCGCGCCTGCCGAGCCTGCCAACGATGGGAAGCAAACGCCCTGGCGCAATCATCCCGTCTTCGTGGCCCAACACGCCACGGCCACCTGCTGCCGAACCTGTCTTGAGAAATGGCACGCGATTCCGAAAGGGCGCGAGTTGACCGAAGAAGAGCAGCGCTACGTGGTGCGAGTTATAGAGCGGTGGCTCTCTTCGGAATCAGGTTAAGCCTCGCGTCACTTCCCAGGCGTAATAGATTCCGAAAGCTACGCTCACAACTCCGGCCAACAGCCGCAGAGGATTATTGACGCGCGCAAAGCGGCTCGCCGTGAAGACGAAGGGCAGGCTGATGAGCGCGCTCATTATGAGCATCCCTCCTATTGAGCCTGCGCCGAAGATTAGAAGATAAGCTAAGCCAAGAGCACGAGAGCCTCCGCCACCGCTCATGACTTCCGTCAGCACCAGCAGCGTCAGCGCGGCGGAGCCTGCCAGCCCGTGAACTGCTCCGACAAAAACAGGCCGCAGCCCGCGCAAAGCCCCGTGATGCGCTTGCGTGCCATGTTTATGAGCATCGCCAACGCGGTGCGCGTCCTCCGGGTCATGAAAGTGAAGGTGCGTGTGCGTTCGGCCATCGTG
>JACVRN010000032.1 GCA_014534425.1 Pyrinomonadaceae bacterium | reverse complement strand
CCGAAGCGCATCTTGATGACCTTCTCTTCGCGCGGCGTCAGTGTAGCCAGAACCTCGTCCGTTATCTCTCTGAGGTTCGAAGCCACCACTGCGTCCGCAGGATTCAAGATGGACTTGTCTTCTATGAAGTCGCCGAGGTGCGAATCTTCCTCTTCACCGATTGGCGTCTCAAGCGAGATAGGCTCTTGCGCGATTTTCAAGACCTTTCGCACCTTTGAAACGGGAATGTCCATCTTGCGCGCTATCTCTTCGCTCGTCGGCTCGCGCCCGAGTTCCTGAACCAGCGCGCGGCTGGTGCGAATCAGCTTGTTGATGGTCTCAATCATGTGCACGGGGATGCGTATGGTTCGCGCCTGATCCGCGATGGCGCGCGTGATAGCCTGCCTAATCCACCATGTTGCATAAGTCGAGAACTTGTAGCCGCGACGCCACTCGAACTTGTCCACGGCCTTCATCAAGCCTATGTTGCCCTCTTGAATCAAATCAAGAAACTGAAGGCCACGGTTCGTATACTTCTTGGCTATTGAAACAACAAGGCGCAGGTTGGCTTCTATCAACTCGCGCTTGGCCTGACCCGTTTCCTGCTCGCCGATGACGATTGATTGTAGAGAGCGCTTAATCTCCACGGGCGAGATGTTGTGGTCTGCTTCAATCTGTTGCAGGCGCTTCTTGGCCGAAGAGATGTGGCGCTTAAAGTCGCGCTCGTCTTCCGGCTTGATGCGCTTGCGGTTGAGCTTCTCCGTGTAGTTATCAATCTCGCGCTCCGCCTGTCTGACTTCTTTCTGCACGGAGCGGATGGAGTTGATGAGACGCTGGCGGGCGCGCTCCGTCATGTTGAGGCGTCCGATTTCCTGCGCTATCTCAAGGCGTATGCGCGCGACCTTGCGCTGAAGGCGCAGGAGCTTCTTGGATTTCTTTCCGCGCGAGACCTTCTGCTCCGCACGGAGTTTGTCCCACTCCTTCAAGCCCTGCTTGAAGAGCTTGCGAATGTTCTCTATGCCTTCGACAGTCCAGCGCAGATACTCGTCCGCCTTGTCCTCGTCGCCGGTCAGTTCGGCCTGCTCTGAGAAGTTGACTATGTCGCGTATGTGGAGCTTGCCTGATTCAAGCTCGTCACCGATTTTCAGAAGCTCCGCGACCGCTATGGGCGAGCGCGAGATGGCTTTCTGAGTTTTAAGCTGACCGCGCTCTATGCGCTTGGCGATTGCGACCTCGCCTTCGCGCGTGAGAAGCGGCACCACGCCCATCTCTCTCAAGTACAGGCGCACAGGGTCGTTCGTCTTCTCAAGCGCGCCCGCCGAAAGGTCTAGCTCAATGTCTTCGTCAATCGAGTCGTCTTCGTCGTCCGTGGCAAGAGCCGCAGCCTGCTCAATCAATCGCTCGTCCGAATCCGCAACAGGAATGTTGGAGCCTTCCAGTTTTTGAAGGACATCCTCTATATCATCGGGCGAGACGACGTTGTCCGGCAGTTCGCGGTTCAGGTCGTCAAACGTTAAATACTTTTTGTCGCCACCCAGCTCCAGAAGGCGCTGCATGACATCATCTCTGTCTTTCTCTTCGATGCTCAATTTTTTTCTTCCACCTTCCGCGCGCCCCGGCTTAATAATTGGAGAGACGCCTTTGGCTTGCGCGCGTGCAATTCGAGTCCCCGCTCTACTCGTTTTTCATCTCACTTAACTTTTAAGACCCCGCCCGTGCCGCTTCGGTTCCCTGCTGAAGCGCTCGCTGTTTTTTTGACCATTCCAGGTACTCTAAAGTGAGTCGGTTCTGCCGCTCCGTGTCGCCTGCCGATTCGGCCTCAGCCGCTTCCATTCGCAGGTCATTCAGGCGGCGGTCAATCATCATCCCGCGTAAAGTCAAAAAACAGCTTTCAGCAACCCCTAGTGTGTCGTCAACCGCTTCGCCCTCCGCCCTCAGAGGCTCGCTCATCAAAAGAAGCGGCACCATGTCAGATGCAACAGGGTCGCCTTCCGTTTTCGCGCTCAGGGCGGCAAAATCGACCTCGCCGCCCGCCCTGTCAATCTCTACGAGGGCGCGAAAGATTGCGGATGTAGGTAAATCCTCGTAATCCGCCGCTTCCATCCTGGGCAAAATCGCCCGCCGCAAATCCTTATCATGGACGAGAAGCTCAAGCAGCTTTTGTTCCGCGATTGTCGGCTGCGCCCCTGCGGCCTCAGCCACTTTCTGCCGAACGTTCGCGGCGTCCACTTTTGCGCCCGCATTCCTGACGGCCTGCCACAATTCCTGCCGCAGGAGTTGTTCCTCCACTCGAAGCGCATCCATTACCATGTCAAAATATTCGCGCTTCTGAATCGTGTTGCGAACAGCACGAACATACGGGAGCACTTCCTCGACCGCCGCCGCTTTATCAGCAGGACGCCGAAGATTGCGATCCCGTACTGCCTGATCCAGCACAAATTGTATGTGGGGGAGTGATTTCCCGCGCCGTTCCTGATACGCCTCAACGCCGTGACGTTTGATGAATTCGTCAGGGTCTGCGTTGTCCGGCAGAACCAGCACTTTGACCTCAAAGTCTTCTGCCAGAAGCGTTTCTATTGCCCGTTTCGCCGCAGCCACGCCCGCCTTATCGCCATCATAATTGACTACGACTTTACGCGCAAACCGTCCCAGAAGTTTCGCCTGTTCGGGCGTCAGAGCCGTGCCCAGGCTCGCCACCAGATTTCTGACCCCCGCTTGGTAGGGAATTATCAAATCCAGGTAGCCTTCGACCAGAATGGCGAATTTCCGGCGGCGTATCTCGTCGCGCGTTAAATTCAGGCCGTAGAGGTGGCGACCCTTCGTATAGGCGGCGGTTTCCGGCGAGTTAAGGTACTTAGGCTCGCCCTCGCCCATGATTCTGCCGCCGAAGGCTACGGCCCGCCCTTGCGCGTCCATGACCGGGAAAATCACCCGCCCGCGAAAGCGGTCATAAAAGCCGCCCGCATCCTTTTTGACCACCAGGCCGCTTCGCTCAAGCTGAGAATCCTGCGCGCCCCGCTTTTTCAAGTACGAGAGCAGAGCGTCCCAACTATCGGGGGCGTAGCCTAGCCTGAAGCCCCGGCGCGTCTCATACGCAATCTCGCGCCCCTCTATGTACTCGCGCGCACGCCTGGCCTCAGGGTTTCCATCCTCAAGTTGCGCCTCCCACCACTCAAGCGCCCAGGAGTTCATCTCAATAACTTCGTCGGCCTCAGCCCGCCTGGCCTCGAACTTTTTGTCCTCGACCATCTGCGGCAGGGGCACATTCGCCTTCTCCGCCACGATGCGAACGGCTTCGGGGAAAGAGACGCGCTCCATCTCCATCACAAAGTTGAAGACGGAGCCTCCCTTAGAGCATCCGAAGCAGTAGAAAATATCCTTCGCCGGATTAACGGAGAACGAAGGCGTCTTCTCCTGGTGAAAGGGGCAGCAGGCCATCCAGTTCGCGCCCTTCTTCTTCAAAGAGACGTAATCCTGTATGACGCGCACGATGTCCGCCTGTCGCCTGAGGTCGTCAATAAAGGTTTGCGGAAAGCGCATTGCGGTTATCAGTTCAATAAAAGAATGAGCGGCCTTACTTTTCCAGTGAATCGGCCAACGCGCGCAGCAACTGGCCGCCGTCGCCGCGCCACGCGCTGCCGTGCATGCAGGCGAGCGTTGACGGTGACTCTGCTGCGAGTCTCTCAATCATAGGGCGCGCATTCTTTGTATGCGAGAAGTAGTCCAACTCGCGGCGGAACTCTTCGCTGGGCGTAAGTATGTCGCTTTCCGTGAGCGGCACGTCGCCCGTGCCCGGCTGCGTGAAAAGGTCGCCGCACAGGAGCGTGCGCGTCTTCTCTTCCATCATGAAGCCGCATTCCCATGCGTGCGGCAGGTGCGGCGCGTCCAGCCACTTTACCTCGTGCCGTCCCAAAGATAGCCTCTCGCCGTCCGCCATTGCGCGCGGGCTTCTGTCCGCCAGGTCTTCGATTGAGACCATCGCCGCTATTTGCCCGCACACCGCCACGGCTTCAGGCGCAGCCCGCAGCCAATCATTCAAAGAGCCGCACTCGTCTGCTTCGACGTGCGAGAAGGAGACGTAACGCAGACGCTCCACGGGCATCAGGCTTTCAACGGCCTCGCGCACCAGGGGAAAGAGCTTGCGCGGGCCTGTATGGAAAAGCAGAGGCGCGTCGTCAACTATCAGGTATTGATTGAAAGAGAAGCCGCCGGGCGCATCCGGTATAGGCGTGTTGATGCGATAAATGCCATCGGCAATCTCATGCACGTTCGTGCCGGATTGGAGGTTGGTAATACCCATCGAATTTGCTCCTTAAGTTAAAAGATTAGAGGGAAAAACATTCTACTGCTTAAGCTCTACAACGGTCGCGCCCGCGCCGCCCTGATCCGGTGGAGCCTGACTGAAGCGCTCTACGTGCGGGTGGCCTCGCAGAAAATCGGCGATGGCCCGGCGGAGCGCGCCTGTGCCGTGGCCGTGTATGATGCGAACGCGGCTCATGCTGTGCATGTAGGCTTCGTCCAGAAACTTGTCCGTAGCGTCCACGGCTTCGTCCGTCGTGCGTCCTATGAGATTGATTTCCGTTTCGGGGTCATCGTCGGGCGCGCGTAAACTCACTTCCGTTCCCTTAGAGACTTTGAGACGCGCGCCGCGAGAGGCGGGCTGCGGCTCCGGCTCGGATTCCACCAGTTCAAGATTCTCAAGCTTCTCGCGCATACGTAAAGACTTGACGCGCACCTCCGCCTCGTCGCCCGTCACCTTGTCCACGATTCCTATTGAGCCAAAGGATTTCAGGCGCACCTGGTCTCCCTTTCGGATTGGACGCGAAGGCGCTTTGACAGTCCTCACGCCCTCGCCTGCACGCGTGTTACTTTCCAAGACCTGCCCGTCGCGCACTACGCGAACACCTCTCTGTTGCCCGGCGGCAGGCGTTGCGGCGGCTGCGGCCCGCGCGGCTTCGCGCTTCAATTCTGCGGCGCGTCGTTGCGCTTCGCGTTCCACGCGCGCACGCTCCACGCGGTCTTCGATTTTTGACGAAAGCTCGCGCGAGCGCTTTTCGAATTCGTCAATCGCCTCCAGAAGCTCTCGCTCGAAGGCTGCCTGCCGCTCGCGCTCGCGCCGTGCGGCTTCCACATCCAGCGCCGCGTACTTTTCAGCCACGGCCTCTCGCTCTTCTTCCAACGCGCGACGCAGGGCTTCGGCCTCTTCCGACTCGCGCTTAATTCGTTTCAGATATTCAGCAGCATCAAGCGCTGACGAGCTAACACGCTCACGCGCCTCTTCTACAATCTCTTCGGGGAAACCGAAGCGCCGCGCTATCTCTATGCCGGACGAAGAACCCGCGACGCCTACGAGCAGGCGATAAGTAGGCTGCAATGTCTTCTCGTCAAACTCCACGCTCGCGTTCTGCACAGCGTCCTCGTTGGCCGCGTACATCTTCAGGCCACTATAGTGCGTCGTCGCCAGAACGTGCGCGCCGCACGCTCTACGAAAGTGATCCACCACGGCCACGCCAAGCGCAGAGCCTTCCTCCGGGTCTGTGCCCGTCCCGACTTCATCTAGAAGCACGAGCGCGGGAGGCCGACAAATCTCCATCATGCGTGCGATGTTGGCTACGTGCGAGGTGAAGGTTGAGAGATTGGCCGCGAGCGATTGATGGTCGCCGATGTCGGCGAGCACCGAAGAGTAAAAGGGAACGCTCGCGCGCCGAGCCGGAACGGGAAGGCCAGAGAGGGCTATCAACGCAGACAGTCCGGCAGTCTTGAGCACGACGGTTTTACCGCCAGCGTTCGCGCCCGAAATGACCATCACCGGACGCTCTGCGTCGAGCGAGAATGAAACCGGCACAACCGAGCGTCCTTGAGCGCGCAGGTTCTCTTCCAGTAAAGGATGTCGCGCTTCCACAAGCTCAAGCACGCCGCTCTCGTTTATCAACGGCACACAGCACTCGAAGCGGCGTTGAAAGGCCGCCTTGGCACCCAGGAAATCAAGCTCCGTGACGGCGAGCGCCGCCCGCTCAAGCGCCGGAAGCTCCCGTCTTAATTCTTCGGAGAGCGCGTAGAGTATACGCGCAATCTCTCGCTCTTCCGTCTCGCGCAAAGACTGCAATTCGTTGTTCGACTCAATCGTCTCAAGCGGCTCTATGAAAGCGGTCGCGCCCGAAGATGAAAATCCGTGCGCCACTCCTTTGACGCGCCCGCGATGGTCTGCCTTGACCGGAATCACAAAGCGGTCGTTCCTCAAAGTGACAAGCTCATCCTGAATCGCGCTTTCGGAGCGCCGCATCAATGATTCAAGGTGATGAGTTATCTGCGAGCGCAGCCGGTTTATCTCTGCGCGCAGGCGTCCAAGCTCAGGGCTTGCGCGGTCGTCCAACTCTCCGCTCGGCAGAATCTTGTTTGAGATGCGCGCGGCCAGGCTGTTCAATTCGCGCGGCAGCGACTCTACCATCTGCCAGAGAATCGGGGCCGTTTCGCGCTCGGCCATGATGACGGCACGCGCGTTCTGCGCCTGCTCGCACAAACGCCCAAGCTCAAGGATGGTCAAAGGCTCAAGCGTTGCGCCCTCAATCCTCAAAAGCGAAAGCGCATCGCGCGGGTCTGCGAGTTCCGCGAAATACCAGGAGGCCCCGCGCCTTCTAAGCTCTATACATTCCGAGAGCGCTGAGAGCGCACGCCGCAACTCTTCCAAATCATCGAAGGGCACGAGCGCGTCCACACGCCTGCGCCCCATCTCCGTCTGCGCCCCGCGCCGCAGAAGCTCGCGCAAAGCCCCGTACTCAAGCGTCGAAAAAGCCTGTTCGTTCATCCCCTTGCCTTACACAAAAACGTTCGATTGACAGCTATCTTAACATCCGAGACGTAGGCGGGAAAGTAAAGCACCTGTTTCAATCTGAATTATCGCAGAGAAGCGGAAGCGCGGCGGCGATTGCTGTCGGAGTTAGTTCCGCGTCCGCAAGTCCTGCTTCCGAGACGGCGCGGGGCATGCCCCAGATGAGGGCCGAATCGCGTGATTCGACCAGGACTGAGCCGCCGCGCTCATGTATGGCGCGTGCGCCGCGAAGCCCATCGTCGCCCATACCAGTGAGGACTACGGCCATAGATTTTTCGCCGCAAGAGTCTGCGAGGCTGCCCAGTAATTTGTCGGCAGACGGCGTGTAGAAATCGTTCGCGGATGAAGGAGCGATGTTAAAGAAAAGCTTTTCGTCGGCGTGGCCTTTAATCGTCGTGTGATGGCCGCCCGGCGCTATGTAGAGTTGAGAGTTGTTGATGTGCTCCGAGTCGCGCGCCTCGCGTGCGGTGAAAGAGGTTGTGCGCGAGAGTCTTTCCGCGAAGGAGCGCGTGAAGCCCTGCGGCATGTGAAGCGCAATGATTATAGGAACACAAAAGTCTCTTCTTAATCTGGAGAGAAGAAGGCCGACCGCCGCAGGGCTTCCGGCGGAGCCTACTATGCCCACGATGCAGGCCCGCGTACGTTTCGCCCTTGCCTGAGCAAGACGCGTGAGCGCCAGATGCGATTCTTTCTCCTCATCGCGCGGCAGCGCTTGGCGCGCATGAGCTTCTGCCACAGCCTCCACGCGCTGGCGAAGGTGCTCTGCGAACTCTTCCGAGCGAATAGCGTTGCGAAGCTCCGGCTTCGTGATGAAATCGACCGCGCCCGCTTCAAGAGCACGAAACACGCTCTCGCGCTCGCCCAGGCCGCTACAGACCACGACCGGCAACAACGCGTTCTTCATGGCCCACCGCAGCACGCTGAAGCCGTCCAACTCAGGCATCTCCAAATCAAGCACCAGCACGTCGGGCCGACGCTCCTTAATCAGAGCAATGGCCTCGCGCCCGTTCGCCGCCAGCCCCACAATCTGCAACCTGTCCGAGGCCGCGAAAATCTGCGACAACCGCAGCCGGTACAAAGGAGAATCATCTGCTATGAGTAAGCGATATGTCATAAAGAAGTTGCTTTAACTCAGCACTCATCACTGTTTCTGGTAAACGAGGTCGTTTTGTAAATGCGACAGGCGGAAGGGGACGTTGAGCGTGACGAGGGATTCGGATGCGCCCAGGATTAAGTAGCCGCCTTCGCGTAGCTGTTGATGAAAGCCGGTCACGGTGCGACGACGCGCCGCCGCATCGAAGTAGAGCATGACGTTGCGACAGAAGATGACATCCAGTTCGGAATAGATGTTATAGCGGCGGCTGTCCGCCAGATTAAAGCAGCCGAAGTTGACCATCACGCGCAGCCGCTCGTCTATCAACCACGAGCCGTCCGACTGCTGCGTGAAGTAACGCGCGCGTCTTTCATCATCCATAGTGCGGAAGGAATTCTGGCGGTAGCGCCCCGCACGCGCCAGCGCTATCACTCTCTGCGAAAGGTCTGAAGCCGAAAGCTCTATCTTCCAGTCATCGAAGAGGCCGGACTCAAGTATCAGTATGGCTAACGTGTAAGCCTCTTCGCCCGTGGAGCAGCCAGCGCTCCAGATGCGAAGAGTGCGCGCAGAGCGGTTGCGCTTCGCTATCTCGTGCAGCATCTCCTGGCTAAAGGCCAGGAGCGCACGCCCCTCGCGGAAGAAGTAGGTTTCGTGGACGGCGACGGCATCGAGCGCACGCTGCAACTCTTCCCTGCGCTCGCGGTCGAATTGAAGGTAGAGGTAATACTGCTCGAAGCTTCCAAGATGAAGCGCCTGCACGCGCGGGCGAAGACGACGCTCAAGCGTGGATTGCGATTTCGAATCGACATGCAGCCCCGAAGATTGATAGATAAGGTCGCGCAGGCGCAAGAAAGTAGACTCGTCCATGCGCGGGCGCGCGCCGTCCCGCGACAAAATCAAAGGCTCCTGGTTGGACGAATCGAAGTTCATAATTAAAAGGAAGCAATCAGCCGTCAGCTTTCAGCTATCAGCAGAAGACACCTTGCTTTTGCTGATAGCTGAAAGCTGACGGCTGATTGCTTCTTCTTGTCACTTATCACTCATCACTGCTTTTATGATGCTGGCGGCGCGGGGGGCACAGGTGTGCGCGGTCTCCTCCATCAGTTCTGCGTGCGTGCGCTCTAAAGATTTAAGGGCCGCGTAAGCGTCTTCTATGAGCGCGGCGTCTCCGGTCGAGATTAAATCGCAGGAGAGAGAGACGGCTCGCGGGGCATCAAGGGGCGCGAAGGCGCGAAGCGCTGCGCCACGCACAGTCTCGTGCTCATCTTCGTCCGACACCACTTCCAGAAGCAGCTTGTGCGCCGAAGCTTCCAGGCAGGTCGAGAGTACCTGCACGCCCGCGCGCCTGACGGGCCACGCCTCGTCTTTGAGAGCGGCGCGTGCGACCGATAAAGTCGTGCGCGGCTGCGGGCAGCGAGTGAAAGCGAGGGTCGCGGCGCGACGCGCTTCGGGCTGAGAGTCGCGGCGAACTGTTTGGGCCAGCGCTCGCCAGTCTTTGCTGTCCGCGTGCTCGGTCAAAGCTTCTGAGGCGGCGACACGCACTAGCGGGTGAGGCTCGCCCAGAGCTTCACGAAGCCTCGCACGCGCTTCCGAGTCCGCGCCGAAGAGCGCTCCCAGAGTAGCTATGGCCTCGGCCCTGACCCATATGTCTTCGTCGGCGAGCGCCGCGTGTATGGCGCGATTGGCCTCCGGCGTTGGAGCGCCGCGTCGCATGGCTCGCATGGCCGCTCGGCGCACGCCCGTCGCTTCGTCCGTCAGATGAAGCGCGAGCGAAGCGTTGTCGCGTGGCCGCGAGCGCCAGCTTAAAATTTCTATGGCCGAGAGACGCACGCGTGCGCTCTTGTGGCGCTCCGCACGCGCGGCCTCTTCGACGGCCCTCAAAGGGTCTGCGTTATCCAGAAAGGCGAGCCGCGCTAAGAGATGGTCGTCCGTGCTCACCTGCGACAAAGTATCCGCTATGCGCTCCATCAGGGCGAACGGCAGAGCAGAAGCGAGCAGCCCAAGGGTTTCCGCAATCTCTACGAGCGCTCGCCCCTCTGCCATGCTCAAGAGGTCTGAGAGACTTTCAGCAAGCTTCAGTGCGCGCTCTCTGTCCAGCAGTTCGGCGTGAGCCTTGCGAAGTTGGTCGCGGCCTGCGGCCAGCACAGCCAGCGCCGCTTCCATAGTCTCTGCGTCCGCAGCCTCCAGGCTCAAGCGCGCCGCCGCTTCAATCGCCTGATAACTCTTAGCTCCACTGATAGCCGTGGCGATTTCAAGCGGCGGGATGAGGTCTGCTTCCATCTCCAACATTCGAGTGAGCGCGTGTACGTTGCCGGATAGATTACGAAGAGCGCGCCGCGCGGTTTTGATGAACGCGGGGTCTGCGAGCGCTTCGGCTATGACGGGAACAGCGCGGTCGTCGCCCATCCAACCGAGCGCTGTAATGCTCGCGCGTTTAAGCTGCGGGTCAAGGGTCGCGGTCAATCGCAGCAGGTCTCCGAAGGTCGCATCGTCCGCAGACTGTCGAAACAGATGCTCTGCAAGATAACGCAGGCGCTCCTGCACGGCAGAAGGAAGCGAGCGCTCGTCTTCGCTCAAAGAGACCAGCGCGGCCAGAACACGAGGCCGAAACCTTCCGTCCTCGTCACGCAGGTTCCCTGCGAGCGCCGTGACGGACTCGATGCTCGCAATCTCTTCTAGCGCCGTCGCCGCAGCCTCTTCCATCAAGGGTTCCTTGAGAAGCTTTTCCAGAGTTGGAACCGCACGCGCGTCGCCAAGCTCTCCGAGCGCGCCGACGGCGGCAAAGCGCAGCCATTCGTCCTCTCGCTCAAGCGCGCGGAGAAGCAACTGAGTTGCAGCAGGGTGGCGCGTGCGACCGAGCGCAGAGATTGCAGACGTGGCGATGTTCGTGTCCCTGCTCTCCGCTAGCGGCTCAAGGAGCGTGACCGCTTCCTCGCCTCCCACCTGTCCTATGAGACCGGCCAGGGCAATCGCAGACGACGCTTCGCTATCGCGCAAGCTTTGCGCGAGCGCAGGGAGCGCGGGCGCTCCTATGCCTTCGAGCGCGGCGATGGCGGCGGCGCGACGACCCGCATCCGTCTTGTCCGAGACAGCCGTGATAAGCTCCCGGAAAAGCTCATCAGTGTTCAGCCCTTCAGCCCGCGTCAGGACAAGCGAAGAGATGCCTTCTGCGGCTGCGCGACGCGTCTGCCAATCCTCGCTGCCTAGCAATCGAACCAGAGCGCGCACGTCCGCCGCCGCGCCCGACTGACTCAAGCGCTCCACCCTATCAAGCGTGGCCTCAAGAGAAAGCATGTTCGATTTTAGAGTTTGGATTTTAGATTTTGGATTCAGAGAACAAGATTGAAGCTCTTCAACGCTTGTTGCCACTCCAATCCAAAATCCAAAATCTAAAATCGCCTCAGTCTCGTTTGCGTCGTCGCTCGGTGCCTTGCATGGCGGCTGTGAAAAGCTCTCGGACGTTGAGCACGGCGACGAGTTTCCCTTCCGTTTGTAGCAGCCCAAGCACAACGCCCGTGCTTGGCGAAGAGCCTAAAGGCTCTATGTCGTCAGTAAAGATTTCTATGATTCGCTCGGCGCGCTCGACGGCCAGCGCCAGTTGCTCGTCGCCGCGCAGGGTGATGATGAAATCGAAACGCGCCGCCGGTTCATCTTCCGCAGCGCGCTCGCCCAGGATAACTATGGGGTCAAGCACGGTTGAGATACGCCCGCGCACGCCGGCTACTCCGAGCACACTCTGCGGAGCATTCGGCAAAGGCGAGAGAGGCTTCCATGTGACTACGTGGTCTGCCTCGTCCGCAAAGACGCCAATCAGCCGCTCGCCGCAGCGCGCGACCAAAAGCTCTCGCCGCTCGCGCCTGTCTTCACCCTCGGATTGCCCGAGCGTGCGCGGCAGGATGGAAATGTCTGCGAACTCCGTTTTCTCTGTCATGCAAGTTAGCTGTCAGCAGTCAGCCATCAGCTACAGGCAAGAATAAACCAACTGCGGCAGACAAAGACAGTCGGTTCTTGCAGGATTGAAGCGAACAGGCTGTCTTTAGCTGACTGCTGACTGCTGATAGCTAACAGCTTTTTAATTTGTCGCGTTGATTAATTTGGCAAGAGTTTCGAGCGCAGCCTTGTTATAGCCGCGAAACATCATCAGGCGCTTGAGGTCGCCCCACTCGTCGTCGCGGCTGATTTGTCGAAGCTGTTTATAAACAGAGACGGCTTCGTCCTCTCGCCCTGCGCGATGAAGAATTATCGCCTCAGTCGCTTTGAACGCGGGGTCTTTGCTCTTCGAAACATTGCTCTCGGCAATCTTCAGCGCCTCGTCCGCCTTCCCGCTCGCCAAGAGAATGTAAGCCTTTGTGTCCAGGTATTCCGGGTCAGCTTTGATTTGAAGCGCCTGCTCGATGGCGTTTGAAGCCTCATCCAATCGCCCGCGTCTCAACAAGACCCAGGCCAGAAGAGCCTGCGCGCTGGCGTTTTTAGGTTGAAGCTGAAGGGCGCGCGAGAAAGTGTTTTCGGCATCATCATTACGCCCCTTGATTTCGTAAATCTGTCCGAGCGAAAGAAGCGTCTGCACGTTATCCGGTTGAAGACGAAGCGCAGCCTCGTACTCCAAGAGCGCCTCAGCGTAGCGCTGCTGAGCGTTGAGCGCTTCGGCCAAACCCGAATGCGCGCCTGCATCATTCGCGTTCTCCTTCAACAACTCGCGGTACTCAACTTCAGCGCCGTAATAGTTTGCGGCGCGCAGGTACTTTTCTATCAGGCTGCGATGGTCAGCGTCCGCGTAGGATTTAAGCTCGCGCTGCGGACGGGCCGAGAGCTTGACGGTTGCTGTGCCCTCCACCTTCACGTCCTTTGTCCAGGGACGGGAGCCGCTCTTCATCACGCGCACGTTGCGAAGACCCGCGAGCGTGTCCGTGCTCAACTGACCGTTGGATGAGGTCGTGCCGACTTTTTCGTCGTCTATGAAAACATCGCTGCCCTGCGGAGCGCTGATGTTAATAGTCCCCTTAGGCATAGCTGCCAGCACGGTAGAGGCGTCTTCATCTGTTACCGCTTGCTGCGTCGTAGTAGTGGCCGCGCTTATGAAGCGGCGATAGAGATAGAAGCCGACCAGTGAGGCCACGCCGAGCGCGACTAAAAGCGAGAGCGCTATGGCCGCTATAATCCAGACCTGTCGTCTGCCTGCTGCGGGCGCTCCCGCGAGCGACTGCGGCTGCCCTCCGGCGCTCGCAGTCCAGGCAGCATAATCCGGCGCGGGCCTGTATTCCGGCGAAGGGCTGAAATCCTTTGACGGCCCCGATAAGGGTTGCGTTACGGGCGCGGGCTTTTCTTCTTCCGTTGATTGCGATTCCTGCGCGGTCGCTGATGATGCCTGCGGAGCGGATTCCGTCGAAGCCTCTGCCTGTGGTCTCTGTTTATGCGGAGTGTTGATGCCCGGCACAAGGGTCACTTCCGGGTCAAAGGGTTCTTCGTCGGGTTGAGTATCGACGGCGAAGTTGGGCGCGCCGGAAGTGTATCCGAAGATGCTGGCCTGATAAGCCTCGTCGCCCTTTGAAGGCGAAGGAGGCGGCGGCACGTTGACGGGCAGGACTTTCTCTTTCGTGTCCGCCTCAAGCGCCGCCGCGTCCGTCACCACAGGCCCGAAATCCTCTATGGTTGAAGGGCTGTCCGCAACCAACGGCAACGCTTTATCCTGAGCGGGCGTTAGTTCTTCCTCATCAGCGCGCATGGTCGTCGCGCCCGCAGACACAGAGGTCTCCAAGCCCTTTTGCTCTGCGGCTAAAGCACGAACGCGCTCCTCTTCAAGCTCGCGCTCTTTCTCGGCTCTCTCTCTTTCGGCAGCCAGCGCACGCTCTCTCTCTTCCCGCTCTCTTTGCGCTCTCTCTTCTGCCGCACGGCGACGCTCTTCCTCTTCGGCTCTGAGACGCGCCTCTTCCTCTGCGCGGCGACGAGACTCCGCCTCCGCGCGTTGTCGCTCCTCTTCTTCTCTTCTTTTAGCTTCGGCCTGCTGCCGCTCCGCCTCAGCGCGTCTAGCCGCCTCCTGCTCCGCGAGACGACGGGCTTCTTCGGCGCGCTGCTTCGCCTCGGCTTCCGCGCGCAGCCGCACTTCTTCTTCAGCCCTGCGCCGTGCCTCTTCTTCCGCACGCTTTCGCGCCTGCTCTTCTTCGGCGCGGCGTCTTGCTTCGGCTTCTTCGCGCAGCCGTTTCTCCTCCGCCAGTCGTGCCGCTTCCTCTGCCGCGCGGCGGCGCTCTTCCTCTTCGGCACGACGCCTTGCCTCTTCTTCCCTCTGCTTAGCCTCTGCCTCGGCCCTGCGCCTGGCCTCTTCTCTTTGTCGCTGCGCTTCCTCGTCGGCGCGGCGTCTTGCCTCTGCGGCCAGCCTTCGTTGCTCTTCCTCCAAGCGCCTGGCCTCTTCCTCAGCCTTACGCTTTGCTTCCTCTTCGGCACGCGCTCGCTCTTCCTCTTCAGCTTTTAGCCTTGCTTCTTCCTCTGCGCGAAGCCTCGCGGCCTCTTCTTCTTCAGCCTTGCGTCGGGCCTCCTCTTCTTCGGCGCGGCGGCGTTCCTCTTCGGCCTGTCGCTGCTCCTCGTCTATGCGGCGGCGAGCCTCTTCGACGGCCTTCGCCAGTCGAATAGGCATAGGCTCCTGCTGGTCGTCCTGTGTCTGCGCCTGCTCGCTGAAGATTTGTGGAGGCTTGGCGAAGGGCAGCACCTCCATCGTTGATTGCCTGTCGGCCCTGGGCGTAGGCGCGGGCGGCGCGGGCGGTTGCTGCTGCGCCGAAGGGTCTATGGTCTCCGTCAGTTGTTTAGAGAGAAGCTGGCTGCGCGTGGTCGAAGCTGTCTTGCCGAAACTCTCATCATAAGCGCGCTTCAACTCGCTCATGAACTCGGCTGCGGATTGATAGCGCTCGTCTCTATCCTTGGCGAGCGTCTTCATGATGACGCGGCTGATTGGCTCAGGCACGTTCTTGGCGACTTCGTGAAGCGGCACAGGCTCGCGCTCAAGATGCTGGCGGCGAAGCTCAGACGTGGTGTTGCCTATGAAGGGCGTGCGTCCAGACAGAAGCTCGTAGAGCGTGCAGCCGAGCGCGTAAATATCCGTGCGACCGTCCAAAGCGGTGATGCCCGCGCCTTCGCCGAACCATTGCTCGGGCGACATGTAAAAGGGCGTGCCAATGGGCGTGCCGTACTGCGTGAGCTTGATTGAGGCTTCGCCGCCTCGCTGGTTGCCGCGCAGCTTGACTATGCCGAAGTCAGCAATCTTGATGGTACGCAGGATTTTTCCCGTGATGGTCGTCTCTTCGGCCATCAGTATGTTGTCGGGCTTGATGTCCCGGTGAATGATGCCGCGCTCGTGTGCGGCTTGGAGCGCGCCGCAGACGGCCCCGGCAATCTCCATCACTTCGTCCAGCGTCAGTCGGCCTCGCTCGCGCAAATCTTCGCGCAGGTTCCCGCCCGCAATCATCTCCATCACCATGTAGGTCAGCCCTGGCGTAGAGCGGTCAACGTCGTAGATGGTGACGGCGTGTTGATGGCGCAGCTTTCTGAGCGCGCGTGCCTCGCGTATGAATCTCTCTGAAAGCTGTTGATTATCGGGCGGGCCGAGCATGACCTTGATGGCAACGTCGTCCAAGTCGCGGTGTCGCGCGCGATAGACAGCGCCCATAGCGCCTTTGCCTATCAGTTCCGTGAGCGTGTATTTTGTGCCTAGAGCCGCTTGAAGGCGCGTGGCTACCTCATCCGTGACGAGTGAAAGCCCGTCGTTCGGGCAGAAGGCGTGCTCGTCCGTAGTGATGAGATTGCAGTTTTCGCAGCGCTTCATAAACTCATGCGGCCCGGAAGCCTAGAGGGGCACTACAGCGAGAGCCGGGAAAACGGGGGAGATAATAAACCAGGAGCGCGCGAGGTTTCGGCTTTGCCCCAAACTTTTTAGCTTCTCGAAACGGTCTTCCGGCGCACCCCTGGGTTGCTCTATCAGGGCTATTATAGTTTGTGCGCGCTCTCTGGTTGAAGACCTGAAGCGGTTCTAACACGATGAATGTAGCGTGTCAACGGAAGCGCTTACTTTCGAGCTTTGCACACAAATGGCCCGACCTGGTTGACGCAATCCGGGGCTTGATTTGCCGCGTATATCAAATGCGTATTCTTAATCACGAAGGACTGGTGATGAAACGGCGGCTCTTAAAATTTGCCTTGGCTCTGGCGTTGCTCGTCTCGCCGTGCGGCGTGCGCTACGACTTTGCTCAATCCAATTCGTCTCTCTGGAAAGGTTCTCTTATGCCGTTGCCGCAGGAAGGACGTGTGCGTGCGCCGGAACTCGCGGGCGCTCGCGGCTGGCTCAATACGGACAAGCCTCTGTCGCTCGCAGCGCTGCGCGGCAAAGTGGTGCTTCTGGACTTCTGGACTTACGGCTGCATTAACTGCATCCACATCATCCCCGATTTGAAGCGGCTGGAGCAGAAGTACTCTAAAGAACTGGTCGTGATAGGCGTTCATTCCGCCAAGTTCGAGAATGAAAAAGAGACTGAGAACCTGCGCCGCATAATCCTGCGCTACGAGATAGAGCATCCGGTGGTCAACGATGCAGACTTCCGCATCTGGCAGGAGTACGGCGTGCGCGGCTGGCCCACGCTGGTCTTGATTGACCCTGCGGGCTACGTCATAGGCTCTGTCTCAGGCGAAGGAAATTACGACGTGCTTGACCGCGTGATTGGTCAAACGGTTGAAGAGTTCAAAAAGCGCGGGCTGTTGAACGAGCAGCCTCTAGGCCTGGCGCTTGAGCGCGCCAAGACTGGAGATTTGCCGCTCGCCTTTCCAGGCAAAGTTCTGGCCGACCGAGGGCAAGACCGTCTTTTCATAGCCGACTCGAATCACAATCGCATCGTCGTCACGCGCCTTGACGGCACTCTTCTGTACACGATAGGCACGGGCGCTCGCGGCTCGCGCGACGGCGCGTTCGAGAGCGCGGAGTTTTATCGCCCGCAAGGGATGGCTCTGGACGGCGACACGCTTTACGTGGCGGACACAGAGAATCACCTGATACGCCGCGTACAGTTAAAGTCGCGCGTGGTTGAAACCATAGCGGGCACGGGCAAACAGTCCTTCTCCTTCGACGAAGCGGGCGCTGCGCGTGAAGTCAGTCTCAATTCTCCCTGGGATTTGTATTTACAGGGACGCACGCTCTACATAGCGATGGCGGGGCCGCATCAAATCTGGTCGCTGGATTTGGACAAGATGAGTGTCGCGGTCTTCGCAGGCTCGGGCCGTGAGGCTCGCACTGATGGGCCGCTTGCAGAAGCTGCCTTCGCGCAGCCTTCCGGCATCACGGGCGAAGCCGCGCGCCTTTACGTGGCCGACAGTGAAGCCAACATCATACGCGCCATTGATACCTCTAAGCGCTCGGTGGAAACGCTCGCGGGCGGCGATCTCTTCGACTTCGGAGATGAAGACGGAGCGCGCGACGAGGTTCGGTTGCAGCACCCATTAGGTGTGCTCGCGCGTGAAGGAAAGGTTTTTATAGCGGACACGTACAATCACAAAATCAAGCTGCTCGACCCGAAGACGGGCACGGTCAAAACCTTCTCGGGCACAGGGCGGCCCGGACAGATGGACGGCACGCGCGCAAGCTTTTATGAGCCGGGCGGGCTGAGCGCTGCAAATGGAAAGCTCTTCGTCGCGGACACGAATAACCATGCCATCCGCGTGATTGACATAGCGACAAGGCAAACTTCCACGCTCAGGATTAAGGGCTTGCAGCCGCCAAGCGCTATAGAGAAGACTGATGGTGCGAGCGGAGCGACCGTGTTGAGCGCGGAAGAGATGAAGACAGCAGTGCAGCGTTTGAGCATAGGCGCAGGCGGCACGCTCGTCGTTGATGTGGCTCTTCCTGCGGGCTATCACCTGAACGAGGCCGCGCCGCAACGCTACCGCGTCTCTGTAGAAGGCGGCAAAGATGTGCTGGCGCTCGCTGGAGATTCGCCCCTTCTGGTTTCCCTCGGCGGAAAAGATTTACAGCTTCCACTACGCACGCCGCTACGCGCCCTGAGCGCTGGCCGCGCGGAATTGAGCATTAAATTAACCCTCTACTACTGCCGCGAAGACGACACGGGCACCTGCCAGATAAAGACTCTCGCCTGGCGCATCCCTGTTGAAGTCACAAAGGACGCGAACGCGCCCCGCCAGATTAAAGCTCAAGGCAAAGTCGAATAGAGCTTGTAGGGGCAGGGCTTGTCCCTGCCCCTACACTGAATGAAGAAAAGAGGCAGGCGAATCGCAAACTCGCCTGCCTCTTTTATACTGCTTCCAGCCTCTGTCTTTATCTTCGTGGATAGAGCGGGCTTTTGTTTGAGAGGCGGCGGACGCCCGATGGAATGGCGTTTTCGCCCTGAATCATTACCTGCTCTTCGTTGCTGCTGGTGGAGCTTGGGTCAATCAGGTTAGAGGCCCAGATGGCTTCGTTGTCGAAGCACCAGTCGCCCATCACTACGCCGTCTCCCATCACCACACCATCACCCATGACGACGCCGTCCGAGAACAGTATGCCATCGCCCATCACCACACCGTCGCCCATCACAACGCCGTCACCCATGACAACACCGTCGCCCATTACGACTCCATCGCCCATCACTACGCCTGTGGTGATGAGTTTAGTGCCGGAGTTCGATGAGCCGTCCGTGAAGATATAAGTTCCGTTCGTCGTCAGGTATCCGTCGGCCAGTATGAAGCCACTGCTCAGAGTTCTTCCGTCCGGCAGCCTGAAGCCTGCCGTCAGCTTCAGCTTATCCGTGAAGGCTATGCCGTCTATCCAGACCAGGCCGTTATTGAGTGGCATGGCTTCGCCCGCTATAGCATTTGTGACGCCGGAATTCTGATAGGTCACTTTGTTGCTGGTAATCAGATTGTCGCCCGGCTTGGCTCTATTGGCATCCTTGCGAATCGCTTTGGCTATAGTCACGGCGGCGCTCGTGTTCAACTCGCCCGCGCCTTCTGTAATCGCGCGCTCGAAGTTGCTCATCTGTCCCGTCTGAATCATGGATTCATAGAGGGGAAGTCGCTGAGCCGTACGCATGAGAAGAGCTTTGACCATGCGGGGCGTGAGAGACGGGTTGGCTTCGAGCATCAGAGCGGCTGTGCCAGAGACCGCCGGAGCGGCGAAAGATGTCCCGCTCAGGATTTGATAGGTGCCCGTGGCTTTTGGCGTGTTCGTGCTGGTGTCGCCCGAAATCAGACCGCCTATGAGTCCGCCGCCGCCCGTGGAAGAATATGAGTAAGTCGCCGTAGGAGAAGAGACGGCTGTTTCGGCTGCGCCTATGCGATTGCCGGGCGCGACTAAATCCGGCTTGACCAAACCGTCTACGAGCGTAGGCCCGCGCGATGAATAAGTAGCTACCGCATCATCCGAGCGCACGTTGGTCTGCTGAGTGTTAACAGCGCCGACCGTTATCACCTTCGGAGAGTTTGCTGGGGAGAGAATGCCACCGTAGATTGTGCGGCCATCGGAGTCTTTGCCCCAGTTACCGGCTGCGACTACGACCACGATTCCTGCGTCAACCGCGCGGCCCACGGCCTGGCACAGAGGGTCTGTCTCATAGCTCTGCGTGACGATGGTGCCGAGCGAGAGATTCATCACGCGAATGTTGTAGGTGGACTTGTTCTTGATGACCCAGTTGATTCCGGCTATCACGTTCGAGACGGTTCCCATACCCTGCGAATTGAGCACGCGCACGTCAACGAGGTTGGCGTTCGTGGCTATGCCGCCGTAGGTGGCGGAGCCTGCGTTGTTCGCCGCATAGTCTTCGCTCGCCTGGCCTGAGCCTGCGGCTACGCCAGCCGTGTGCGTGCCGTGACCATAAGCGTCTTTCGGGCTGCTCTCGCCCGTGAAATCAACCTGCTTCTTGATACGATTGTAGGTTGCCAGATAGGTTTGAGAGAAAAGCCCCGTGCCGAGCGTGCCGCTAGATTGTTGCCACTCGTAGCCTGCGAACTCCGCAGCGTCCGGCGGACTGATGCCGCTATCAAGTATGGCTATGCCAACCTTGTTTCCGCCGCCGCCCGTTGCAAGAGCGTTATTGTCGGCAGGCAACACACGGCTTGCGCCCGTAGAGATTTCAAGGTGGCTGGTGTTGTTCGTAGTGGCTAGCGAGCGCACAGGCTGATCCTGCGACATCCAGTTGATTTCATCGCGCTCCGCAAGCTGGCTCAATTTTTCTACAGGGACATCCGCCACTATCATCCCCAGTTCGTCCAGTTGCCCTTTAAGGCTTGCTCCGGCGCTCTCAAGCGCCGCGCGTGCGCGGTCTGCGCCTTCGCCGCTTTGAACATTAAGGATGATTCGCGCACGCTCGTTATTTCCGGGGCGCGCAGCTTCCGAGCGGCGCTTGAGAGCGTCCGTCATTTTGCCTAAGAGACGGCGCGCGGAAGAGCGCGGCGATTGAGCCTGCGCGCGGGGCGCGAGCGTTCCTGCCAGGGGGGACAAGAGAGACAGGATTAAAAGAGAAACGATTAGAAATCTTCTGGGCATGCAGCTACTAATCCTCCAAAGAGGCGTTTTCCTTGAGCTTCAGTTTGCGCCGTCAATATCTTAGTCGGGGGCGCGGCGCTATATGACTTAACAAAACGCGTGCCGCCTGCGGGATTCGGGTTAAATCGTTGAATTTATTGGAACGGCGGGAGCCAGGCCCCGACTTCGCTACGTCTATTTGACATAAAAGCTGTCACGGCGCTCCGGTCAAAAAGAGAAGACAGAGTCCGCGTCATCTCTTTCCCTGCGTCTTTTGCCTTTCTCAGGCTTCATTGTAGAATCAGGCGCGAACAAATTCCTGATAAACGTCACGCCCGGGTTTGAGTAAGAAGATTTTGTCAGACCAGAGTACGAGTTCATACGCGGAGCGACCGAGCGTGTGTCGCAATTGCGGCGCAATCGTAGGCGCTGGCGAAGCAGTCTGCCCGCAATGCGGCGTCCCCCTGGCTGCCGCAGAGCTTTCGCCTCAACGCCGCCATGTTTACGACATAGAGACGCTACGCTTTGCCCGCGCAGTGCTTGAGCGACCGCATACTTTCACGCTTCTCTTTCTGGCCGCCAATCTCTTCGTCTTCCTTCTCATGTGGGCCTCAAGCGGCTTTACGGGAAGCGCGCTGTGGGCTTTCCCGAACGCGGTGCTGGATGCCTACGGAGCGAAGCTCAACTATTTAATCAACGCGGGCCAGTGGTGGCGCTTTGTGACGCCAGTCTTTATACACGTCAACCTGCCGCACATACTGGTCAACATGTGGAGCCTGTGGGTCGTAGGCCCCTATGTGGAAAAGCTCTACGGCTCCGCGAAGTTCGTCTTCTTCTGGGTGCTGACGGGCGTGGCCGGAGTCGTGGCAAGCTACCTGACCGTGCGGCCCGACCTGCACGTCAACTCCGTGGGCAGGTTTTTGTTCAAGACTATGGACAATCCTTCAGCCGGAGCTTCGGGCGCGCTCTTCGGCCTGGTCGGCGTGCTCTTTGTCTTCGGGATAAAGTTTCGCCACGAGTTGCCGGAAGGTTTTAAGCGGGCCTTCGGCACCGGCCTCTTACCTATGATTCTGATGAATCTTTTCATAGGGTATCTGGGGCGTGGCTTCATAGACAACGCGGCGCACCTCGGCGGCTTCTTTTCCGGCGTGGCTGCCGCGCTCTTCGTAGGCTACAAGCGACCGGGCCAGCGCGCGTCCGTGGCCGTCTTCTGGCACGTTCTTCAGATTGCGGCTCTCGTGCTGGTGGCCGTAAGCTTTCTGATGGTCGCGCGCAGCTTCAACACTCGCCTGCCTGCTTCGGATGAGGCGCGTGCGAACTCCGAGCAGCAGGCGAACCCGCGCGTCGCCGCTTATCTCAAAGCGACCAACGACGGAGAGCGTGCTTTCGTCGACGCCTTCAATAACAATGAGAAGGGCGCTCTAGACACTGCTGTTAAAGAGTTGAAGAGCTTGCAGCCCTTGGACGACACGGCGGACGCGCTCGGCAGTGAGTTGGTTTCGTTGCTGGAAAGAGTAAAAGAGATTGGGCCTAAGCCGGAGAAGGGTTCGCCGCGTCTAGTTGAGCAGCGCAAGAAGCTGGCCGCAGATTTTCGTGCCTGGCAGGAAAAGCATATAGAGTGGGCTAGGGCCAACAGGGAGAAGTACAGGCTGAGTGTGACGGAGGACGAGCAGCCTGCGAATAATTCTCCCGCCGGGAATGAATCGAATTCCAATAGCAATCGTTCAATTAAAGATTAGGAGAAAAGAGTAGAGATGGATATTAAGAAAGTCGGCGTGCTTGGCTGCGGCCTGATGGGTTCGGGCATAGCGCAGACCGCCGCCACGGCAGGCTTTGATGTGATAGTCCGCGAAGTCTCGGACGAGCTTTGCGAGAGAGGCTTCGGCGGGATTGATAAATCGCTCGCGCGCTTTGCCGAGAAGGGAACTATAACCGCAGAACAGCAGCAGCAGATTCGCGGTCGCCTCAAGGGCACAACCAAACTCGAAGACCTCTCGGACTGCGACATCATCATTGAGGCGATAATAGAGAACCTGGACATCAAGCGCGACACCTACAGGCAACTTGACGAGCTTTGCAAGCCCGAAACAATCCTCGCCTCCAATACTTCTTCGCTCTCCATCACGGAGATGATGACGGCGACCTCTGCCGAACGCCAGCGCCGCTTCATAGGCATGCACTTCTTCAACCCCGTGCCACTGATGAAGCTGGTCGAAGTCGTTCGCACTATTCTGACGGACGAAGAGGTCTACGAGCGCGCGGTGGAGTTTGGCCGCCAGCTTGGCAAAGTCCCCGTTCGCACGAGCGACAAGACGGGCTTCATAGTCAATAGACTGCTCGTGCCCTACATGCTGGACGCCGTGCGGGCGCTCGAAGAAGGCGTAGGCTCAATCGTCGATATTGACAACGCCATGAAGCTCGGCTGTGGTTATCCGATGGGGCCGTTCACCCTCGGCGACTTCGTAGGACTGGACACCACCTATTACATAGCCGAGATAATGTTCAACGAGTTCCGCGAAAAGCGCTTCGCCCCGCCGCCGCTTCTCAAGCGAATGGTGCTCGCCGGTCTCTACGGACGCAAGTCAGGCCGAGGCTTCTACGACTACACCAAAGACCCGAAGAACCCCACGCCGATGAATCTAGTCTAGAGAGTCCTGAGAGTCTAGAGAGAAGAACGTCTTTTGACTCTCCAGACTCCCTAGACTCTCTAGACTGTTTTTTATGTCTGTCGTTTATGAAGCGAGTGATGGTGTGGTGGTCGTCCGGCTTGAGAGGCCGGAGAGGATGAATGCGCTTTCGGGCGAGATGCTGGAAGAGTTGAGTCTGGTGTTTGAGCGCGCGTGCGCGGATGAATCTTTGCGTGCGGTTATCCTGACCGGCGCGGGCGAGCGTGCGTTTAGCGCCGGGACGGACATCAAAGAGTTGCAGCATCTTGACGTGGAAGGGGCACGGCGCGCGTCCTTGCGCGGTCAACGCGCGTGCGCGACGATTGAAAGCTGTACGGTGCCGGTCATCGCTGCTGTCAACGGTATTGCTGCGGGCGGAGGCTGCGAGCTTGCGCTCGCCTGCCACATTCGCCTCGCGTCTGAAAGCGCAACCTTCAGTCTTCCCGAAACGAAGCTCGGCATGCTTCCCGCGTACGGCGGCACGCAGCGCACAGCGCGCTCGGTAGGCACCAGCCGCGCGCTTGAATTGATGCTCACGGGGCAGTCGCTTTCGGCCCACGATGCCCTGCGCTACGGCTTAATCAATCGTGTCGTAGAGCCAGCGCATCTTCTCATGGAAGCGCAAGCTCTGGCGCGTACAATCTCAGGTCTTGCGCCGCTAGCCATACGCGCCTGTCTCAAAGCCGTGACGCGTGGAATCGACCTTCCGCTTGAACAGGGACTGGAGCTTGAAGCGGAGTTGTTCAGCAGCCTCTTCGAGACCGAAGACGTGCGCGAAGGCACCCGCGCCTTCCTCGAAAAACGCCCTCCCGTCTTCAAAGGCAGATAAGTTTGCCTCCCGCGCACAAGCGGGCGTAAAATCAATCAACACTTGCGCCTCTTTAATTACTGAGAGGTTGATATGAACGAAGACACAACAAAGAGGCTTGGCGAACAGCCGAACGGCAGATTCGACGAGCTTTTTCAAATGGTTCAGGCTATCCGCTCCGAACTCGCGGACTTGAGGCAGACCGTTGATGCTCGCCTCTACGACACGCGCCCGATCTGGGAGAAAGTACAGGCCGACATCACACAGCTTCAGGAAGGACAGAAGAGCTTGTCCGAAAGGATGGAAGGGTTGCGTGACGAGACGCGCACGGGCTTTCGCAATCTGAATCGGCAGGTCGGCGTGTTGATGGAAATCTTTATTGAAGTGCGCGCCGATTACAAGGATTTAGACAACCGCGTATACAAGTTAGAGACAGAGCGTGACGGGAGCCTTTAACGCTTCCGTTCGATGCAAACTCTGAAAATTCCGCAGCGCCGCTTGTTTGAATTGTGTCCACTTGACTGACGTTGAAATCAAACCTCGTAGAATCATTATTCTCGCTTCTCTTTTCATCACTACTTGTCACACGCGGCGCGCTTCACCTATACTGCCAAAGCTTTCATTAAATCGCTCGATTGAAAATTTCGGAGTCGGAGAGAAGCAGAAGAAGTTGCAGCCCGTCATTCATCAGGGACGCTTATCCGCATCAGGGTTTCGCTTCGCGGTGGTCGCAAGCCGTTGGAATAATTTCCTGACGGCGCGGCTCGTCGAAGGCGCGCTCGATGCTCTTGAGCGCCTCGGGGCGGACGAAAAGGCTGTGGAGGTCTTCAAGGTTCCGGGCTCCTGGGAAATCCCGCTCATGGCCCACAAGCTTGCAGCCTCCGGGCGTTGGGATGCTGTCATCTGCCTTGGGACAATCATACGCGGCGACACTCCGCACTTCGATTACGTCGCGGCGGAAGCGGCCAAAGGCATAGCGCACGCCGGGATGGAGACGGGCGTGCCCGTGCTCTTCGGCATAGTTACGGCAGACACTCTGGAACAGGCGATTGATAGAGCGGGAGTAAAAGCGGGCAACAAGGGGTTCGAAGCCGCCATGTCGGCTGTCGAGTTGGCAAATCTTTACAAAGCGGTGACAAGTGACAAGTGACGAGCAAGAAAAGCCATCAGCATTCAGCTTTCAGCAATCAGCAAAAGCAGGCTCTTCTTCTTGCTGATTGCTGACGGCTGATGGCTGTTTGCTTCTTCTTGCACATCACTTGTCGCTCATCACTTATCACTGGTGTTTTATGGGGTCGAGGCGTAAGGCGCGCGAGAGCGCCTTGCAAATGCTCTTTGCGGCGGATGTTTCGAAGACGCGCGTGGACGAGCTTGTGCGAACCTACTGGTCTGAGTTGGGCGACGCAGAAGTGACGCCTGCCGCGCAGGAATTCGCAACACGACTGGCGACTGGAACTTTAGCCAGGCTGGACGCTCTGGACGAGCGCATACGCTCGCGCGCAGAGCACTGGCGCATCTCGCGCATGGCGATAGTAGACCGCAACATACTCCGTCTTGCCGTCTACGAATTCCTGCACGAGCCTACGCCGCGCACTGTCGCCATCAACGAAGCGCTTGAGATTGCGCGCCGCTTTTCCACCTACGAGGCGACGCAGTTCATCAACGGCATCCTGGACGCCATCAAGCGCGACCTGGATGAAGAGCAACCACAGCAACCGGTAGACACGCTGGACGCTGAAGAACAGGGCGGAGACGAACAATCGGTTGACGAGCAAGCTGCCGACGAGCAGTCGGCGGATGAGCAATCGGCTTCGGCCTGAAACCCTCCCACATGACCAAGCTGGTTATTCAAGAGTTTAATTGAAAAGCCCAGGGTGCGCTTTGTGAACCCGACCACAGGTGCGCGCATGTAAACTCTCTGAGTCTAAATCGCGTGTAGGCATCGGTCGTATGCCGCCCGCTCCCGGAATCAAAAGATGAAGCGCATACTCGTCGCAGATGATTCTATAGCCACTCGCGCTCTTGTTGCTGCCGCGCTCTCAGACCTTCAAAACCTACAGGTGGAGCGCGCCTCCACGGGCATAGAAGCCATCAAGACTCTCAGCACCAGCACGATTGACCTGGTGCTCACCGACATTCACATGCCGGAGATAAACGGGCTTGAGCTTGTACGCTTCATCAAAACTGACGAGCGTTTGCGCTCCATTCCCGTAATAGTCATCTCAACCGAAGCCGCAGAGGATGACCGTCATCGCGCTCTGGCCCTGGGCGCGGACGATTACCTGCCGAAACCCTTCACCGCTTCGCAGCTACAACACACAATCAAAAAGCATCTGATGAGTAGTAAATAGAAAGAACGATTCTTCTATTTACCATTTATCATTTACCATTTACCATTCGTTTATGGACGAGCAACTGCTGCGCGAGTTTCTGGCCGAGGCCGAGGATTTGATTGAGGTGCTGGCGGGCGACACTCAGGCGCTGCGCGCACGCCGCAATGAAGGACGTGCGCGCAGAGAGTTGGTCGCGCGCATCTTTCGCCACGTTCACACAATCAAAGGCTCTGCCTCAGCCGTCGGCCTGACCGAGATGGCGGAACTCGCGCACGAGTTTGAGAATCTTCTGGAGGGCGTTCGCCTGGGGCGCGTGCAGGTTGAAGACTCCGTGCTCGACGCCTTTGACGAAGCTGCGAGCGCGCTTGAGCAGACCTTGAGCGCAGCCGTGCGCGGCGAATCTCTAGCCGTCTCTCAGACCTTGACCGAGCGCCTGCGGCGTCTGTCGCTCAGAAGCGATGCCGACAAGGTAGCGGGCACTGAAAGCGAGGTGATGGAGGCGCTGCCGGATGAGATGGCGCGCTCACTGAGCGAGTACGAAGCGCATCGCCTGCGCGAGGCCGTGAGCGAGGGCGCACACCTCTTTCTCATCAACGTTCAGTTCGACCTGCTGACCTTTGACGAACGCTTCCGCGATTTTTCCGACGCACTCTCCGCAGACGGCGAGATAATTTCAACCATGCCGGGCATGGAATCTTCCGCGCCCGACCAGATTAGCTTTCGTCTTCTTTACGCCACGGACGCTCGCGCCGAAGAGGTAACGGCGCGTACAGAGATGTTCGGCGCGGATGCTCCTGTGGAACTGACGGCGCGGAAGAACGCTGAGCCGGAAAGGCTCGCTTCCGAAGAGCCTGTCACGGAAGCTCGCGTCGCTGACAGCGAGCTTCCTCATCAAAGCCTCGCTTCTCTTTCGACGCTCGTGCGCGTGGAGTTGAGCGAGTTGGACGAGATGGTTTCAGCCGCTCACGAGCTTTTGACGGACACGACTTCGACGCTTGACCTGGCCCTGGCTGCGAACCTTGGGCGCGCAGAGCGCACGGAGATGGAGATTCGCGCCGCTCGCATACGACGACGCTTCGTGGAGCTTGAAGAGCGTCTGATAGAGATGCGTATGGTGGCGATTGCTCCTACGCTGACGCGGGCCGTGCGCGTAGGAGCCGCGAGCGCGCGTGCCGTGGGCAAAGAGGTAGAGTTCGAGATGTCGGGCGGCGAAGTCCGGCTCGATAAATCCCTGGCCGATGCCATAGGCGACCCACTGCTTCATCTTCTTCGCAACGCGGTCGATCACGGCATAGAGGCCAGGGAAGAACGTGCCCGCCAAAATAAGCCGGAGCAGGGGCGCGTGCATCTGGAAGCCTTAACGGAAGGAAGCCGCGTTCGCCTTCGCATCACGGATGACGGGCGCGGCATAGACCCTGAGCGAGTTCGGCGCGCGGCCATCGAGCGCGGGATAATTGAGCCGGAACAGGAATTGACGCGCCAGCAATCTCTGCGTTTAATCTTTCGCCCGGGCTTTTCGACGGCCAGCACTGTTTCGA
This sequence comes from Pyrinomonadaceae bacterium, assembly GCA_014534425.1. Taxonomy (GTDB): domain Bacteria; phylum Acidobacteriota; class Blastocatellia; order Pyrinomonadales; family Pyrinomonadaceae; genus JACVRN01. The sequence continues at coordinate 16,860 of JACVRN010000032.1, read as the reverse complement.
ACATGAGCGGTCGCGGCGTAGGGCTTGACGTGGTAGAGAGAACCGTGGAGCAGGTCGGCGGCGAGCTTCGCGTGGAGAGCGAGGTGGGCAAGGGGACTACCTTCGAGCTTCTGTTGCCCACTACGCTTGCGCTGGTGCCCGCGCTCGTAGTTCAATCCGGCGGCTTCCGCTACTGCGTCGACGCAAGCCACATAGCGGAAGCCGGTTTCATAGAGCCGGACGAGATAGAGCGCATCGCTGGCGCGCGTGTGATGCGCTGGCGCGGTTCCATCGTGCCGCTCTTCTCCATGCGTCAACTGCTCGCGCAGCCTTTGGACGGCGAGGCAAACGGCGAGAGACTCCACGTCATAGTCTCGCACATCGCCGGAGAGAGCGGCGTGCAGGGAGATAATGAAGCGGAGGCAAGGCGTGCAGGGATTATAGTTGACGGCTGGGACGGCCATCGTGAAGTCCTGGTACGAGGGCTTGGCCGCCACGCCCCGCGCTGGCGCGGCATAAGCGGCGCGACCGAGCTACAGGACGGCACAGTCGCACTCATACTTGACCTGCCGCGCCTTGTAGAGATGGCGCTTTAAAAGCAGTGATAAGGGCGTCGGGGCGCATCAAAGGTGTGAGATTGAAGCGAGGAGCGTTTTTTGAGGATGAGAGATAACGGGAGGCGTTCGGGGAAAAAGATTGCGGGCAGGAGTGTGAGGCGAAGCGTGGCGGCGAGCTTCATTGCCGTTCTGTGCGCGCTGCTTCTGCTCATCACGCAGTCCTTCGCGCAGAGTGAATCGAAGGTCAGGATGACTTCGAAGACTTACCCGTCCTCTTCGCCTTCACCGGCTGAGCGCGCTTATCCGAAAGAGATTCGCGGCTATAAGCTGGCGCGTGCCAAGGTCAAGATTCGTAAGAGCGCGGGCGCAAGTAAAGATGGTGACGAGGCGGACGCGGATTCGGATGCGCTCATACAGTTCGGAGAGCCGCGCATAGTGAGGACTACGCCGCTAGGGATAACGCTCGAAGTCCCTGTCACCGTCGCAGCCGTCAAGCAGGGCGGGCGCGTAGACTTTCTGACCTTCGAGGACATGGTGGTCAACGGCATGCCCGTGACCATAGAAGACTACATGCACTCGTTCGAGTTGCCGAACAAGGAGCCTGTCTCTCTGCCGCAGCCCGTGCGGCTTTTCATCAGCAGTCCGCGCGCCATCGCCGGAGCTATCTCGGATTGGAGCAACCCGCAGGCTACATGGCCCGTGACGGGACGCGTCTACGTCTTCGGCCACTACAAAAAATTCATCTTCAGGGCCAAGCGAGTCGTCCCGGTCGAACTATCCCTGACGCTCGCCAACCCCCTACGCAACCAGAAGTCGGACGACAAGACCACAGACCCGGCGATAAAGCAGTAAGAAAGTCTGGAGCGTTATCTCATCGTCGGTCGTCGCTTGTGCCAGTCGGTTGATTGTTGATATTTGTCAGCGATGTCTGTGAGGAGTAGTTCGCTCCAGGCGGGGCCTACGAGTTGGATGCCCGTTGGGAGATTGTTTTCGCCGAAGCCGTTCGGGATGGAGATGCCTGGGACGCCTACGAGATTGCTGGCGGCTATGGGCGAAGAGGCGTTGATGTTCGGGTACGCCTGCTCGAAAGTTTTGTCCACGGGATAAGAGACCGTGGCGCGAGAAGGCGCAACGAGGATGGAGTATTTCGAGAACATTTCTTTCCATGCTCGTCGCATGGGAGCGCGCAGGCGCATGGCGTGTAGATAATCGACCGCCGTGACCAGCATCCCGCTATAGCCGCCGACTCTATCCTTCGGCGCTCTTAATTCCTGTACGCGTCCGGACTCTATCAAATCACGAAAGGCGCTTGCGCCCTCCGCGTCTACAATCGTCCCGACCGCCGCGCCGTAAGGAAAGTCCGGCAGCTTCACGTCCATCTCTACAGTGGCGAATCTCTTCAGCGCGTCGAGCGAGCGCAGGAAATTCTCGCGCACCTCGCGTTGCGCCTTCTCGTACGAATCCTTCATGACGGCGATTCGGAGACGCGATCTGTCAGAGCGCGCTCTCACGCTCGGCGGCGTGAACCTGCTCTCCTTTGAAGACGCGTCCAGTGGGTCGCGCCCGGCTATGACTTTTAAGACTATCTCGCAGTCGCGCGCGGAGCGGCACATGGGGCCTAGCTTATCCAGCGTCCAGCACAGCGCCATTGCGCCGTGGCGAGAGACAGCGCCGTAGGTCGGCCTCAGACCCGTGACGCCGCAGAAGGCCGAGGGCGTGATGATAGAGCCTGAAGTTTCAGAGCCTATGCTGAAAGCTACAAGCGCGGCTGCGGTCGCAGCGCCGGGGCCGGAGCTTGAGCCGCCGCTCCAGTAATCCGTATTCCAAGGCGCGCGGCAAGGGCCTGTCCAACACGCGTCCGCCTGGTTATAACCCATGCCGCCCGCAAGCTCTATCATCGCCAGCTTGGCTATCAGAATCGCGCCCGCTTCATTAAGCCTGCGAACGACCGTCGCGTCCGTATCGAACTGCTGTTTGCGATAAGGCTCAGCGCCCCAGGTGGTCTTGGCGTTGCGCGTGGCGAGCAGGTCTTTGACACCGTAAGGGATGCCATGAAGCGGGCCGCGATAACGCCCGCGCATAATCTCAGATTCCGCGCGCCGCGCCTCCTTCAAGGCAGAATCGCGCATCACCTCGGCCACCGCGCCCAAGCGAGGGCCGAACTTCTCCAGCCGGTCTAGGTAACTCTGCGTCAACTCGACCGGCGAGATGCGCTTCGCGCGAAGCCCCGCGCCCAACTCCGTGATGGAAGAATAGAGAATGTCTTCAGAGAGCATAAAAGGGATTGATTCATTTGTTCATCGGTTCATTGAATAAATGAACCGATGAATCAATTCTCGTTAGTCTGTGCTGAAGACGAAGTCCGGCTCGTCTTCGTTCCTGAGCTTGACGGCGCTCAGGCGTTCGGCGGCCTGAAGGTTGGCTTCCAAATCTTTTTTGACCTGCTCGAATTGTTCGGGCGTGAGCCGGTCGCCGAAGCGTGCGCGTGCGACCTCTGCGTAGGCTTCGGCCAGGGGCGAAGGCTTCTGCGCCTGCGCTGCCGGTTGCGGGTTGGGCGGCGCGGGCGTCTCTTTCGTCTCCGTGACCTTCTGCGCTTTCGCAAGCCCTGAAGCGAGCGGCGCGGCGACTATCGTTGTCGCCACAGCTTTCGTGAATCTGCGTCTTGAGGTTCTAGTAGAAGAGCTTGACCCCTTTTTTGATACCATCTTATCCCTTCTGCTCATTTGATTGTTTCACTCGTCCTGCGACGTGCGAAGCAAACATCCGGTCTCTACGTCAGAGCCTTTAATATAAATACATCGGACGCGCCCAGTAAAGAAGAGACTTTCTCCATCTCCCAGTCCTTGACGGCAATCACGACCGTAGAGAAGTCAGCCTGACGATTGATGGACAATATCATGGCCTCGTCTATCGCGCTGGCGCTCATTGAAGAAGCTTTGCTCGCATCGCTGTTGCGTGGAACAAAGAGCACGCGGGCGCGAGTGGGCGCTGTGAGCGTCAGGCTCAAGTTGCTTGACTTGACGGTTACTGTAAAAGCCTTGCGCTGTGAAAGCTCCTGCTGCTCCGCCTGCGAGAGAGGGGCGGCGCTCATCTGGCCCGGGAGAAGGATTGTACCGGCCTCTGCCGGTTGCAATAGATAACGGCCACTGGCTTCTTCTTTAGAAGAGAATGAATACGGCTTGACCCATCCTCTCTGCAACTCTACGTCTGTGTCCGTAATAATGTGGAACGCAGGCAGTTCGGTTTTTACCGAAAGATAATTGCGCGGGCGAATGGCGTTTCCTACCAGGAGCAGCAAGCCGATTATCATTAGCGCCAGCGTGCAATATTCAATCCAGTGCTGTCTCCAATTAAACCGCAGGCGATGTGAGAGAGTGTCGGACTTAGGGGTCGGTTTGCGAATCCCTTCTGCCAGCACGTTGACGATATCGGCTTCAGCGAGATTCGTTCCCTTAATAATATCTCTGACTCCAGGCAAAAACTTCGGGCCAATCAGATTCCATAAATCGTCGGTCGTCCTGGCCTTCTGGGTCAGTTCATTCGCTACATTCGGGTCAATCTTTTCTATTTTGACATTCGAGCGTGCCATAGACTCATATCGTCACACCGCAGGCGTGCAAGGCAGACTGAAAGCGTGCCGCGTCATGCGGCTTCACCGAAGCAGAGACCCGGAAAGTCTACGCGCGATTACTCGTCATCGCCGCCGGGAGGCACCTGGCTGGGAGGGCGGGACGGGACGTTCTGTGTCCCGCCGCCAGGCAAGTCAAGCTCTACTTTGTCACGCTTGTCTGGAATAATCCAGATGTCTTTATCCGGTATGATGACGCCGGGTCGCTTGATGTCAGTCGGTACATTTATGTCTCTTATGTTGACTGGCTCGCTGGGACGCTCTATCTCGTCAAAGCTGCTCATCTTGATTCTCCTTTCGCGCCTTATGAGGGCGGGACGGGTAATGAGTGCAGGGTGTCCGCCAACGGTTCTGCCGATTGTTAGAGCTATCAAAGTTTACACGGCATTCTACCTGCTGTTAAAGAAAATGATAAGCGTAATCCGTTGCGTGGACGTTTACGCCTCCTTTTTGAGGACGACGGCGCGGTATCTAAGAACCAGTTCTGCATTCGGCGCGAGGCTCCCCACCATAAAACGGAAAGGATTCGAGCCTTTGGTCTCTACGGCGTGCGCCGGGTCGGACGGGTTGTGCAGTGAGTGCGAATTCCACCTGTAATGATAGCCCGTCGGCAAGGTGTCTATCACTTCTATGCTTTCGGCAGCGTAGCGGCTATTATTTTTAACACGTATGACGACGGTAATCTGGTCGTCTTTGCCGGAATGATAGACGCCTCGCCCTACCTCAACGGTGACATTGTCAGGCTCGACACGGGCGAAGGTGTCGGGCCTGTAATAATCGAAAGGCGCTATAAGATAAGTATCACCGAAAATTATCTGGCCGGAGATGTTTCTCCAAAGCGCTCTCTCCTCTTCGCGCGCCATGGCGGAGTACTTGTAGCCCAGTTGCTTAAGCAAATCCCAGCGATACAAATCAAAAGCGCTTCTTATAGTATTACCCCATGCGCGCGCCCGCCCGATTGATATAAAATAGAAAAGATAGGCCAGCAAACCGAAGACGACCAGTTCGACCACCCAGTAAATCGTAGCCCGCCACGAAACGAAAGGCGACAGGGAGAGCAATCCTGTAATCAACAGCGCGAAGGTAAGCATGGAACTGAGCAGCGAACTGTTAAGCATGAAATCGAAAGAAGTCTTGGCTTCATCTATAGCTGCGGCGTACTCTTTATCTATCTTGGCCGCCAAGCGCGGCCAGAGCGTGACGGCTTCCATCCCATATTGATGGTCTGGATAATACTCGAAGCTGCGTATGACGTTGCCGAGCCGCGTCGGCAAGACCAGCCGCTCTTCACCCGGAAATTCGGTCGCTAATTCTCTGCCGACGATGCTTATTCTGTCCTCTATCTGATTAAGAAGAACTTCGTCCGCAGCCACACCCTGTTGCTTAAATAATTCTCCCCGCTCATATTTCAAGCGGGCCAGTCCCTTCCATTGCGACTGAATAATTCTAAAGCGCCGCTTGAATCGGTTTTTGCGTTTTTCGCCTATCCAGAGATGCTCCCACGGATAGCCTTCATAAAAACTTATGATGGGGATATTGAGATTATATAAAAGGCCGGACAGGAGAATCGTGATAAACAGCAGCGTAATTAATGCCCTCAACTGATTATCAAAAGTCTCAAGGAGCTTGGGCTGTGTTAATTCGGAAGGAAACAAAGGGATGACGAAAAGCCAGGCGAGAATGACGAAGACCGTCACGGGCAAGAAAGTTCCCAGTATGAGCGATTTGCTGAATTGGCCCGAAATGGCTGAAAATATATTTGTCATCGAGTCATTTACAATGCTTCAGGTAAGAAGCCACAGAAATTTTGAGGAGCGCTTAACGACTCGCCCGCTTGAGAAAATCCAGTACAAGCCGATTATATTCTGCTGGCTTCTCCATCACCAGATGGTGGCTGACGTTCGTGATGATAATCTTTCTCGCGCCGGGAATCTTTGATTCGTATATCTGTACGTTGACCATGATGCTCGGCGCGTCCTTGTCTCCGGCGATGATGAGGGTCGGCGCTTTTATCTCCTCTAGCCTTTCGGTCGTCTGCCACTTCGGCCAGTTCCAGACAAGCTGCGTCGGCGTAGGCCCCCAAGTCTTGTAATTGTCCCTGAGCATGGCGCGCATGCGCTCTTCGTAAGCAGGATTATTGCTCTTGCCTGTGGCAAAGAAATCGTTCTCCATCCAGGCGTCTATGGCCTTGTCCCTTCCTTGTGTCTCGGCCAGCTTATAGACCGCACGCGCCCTCTCGTTCCTGGGCGCGGTCGAGCCTCGCAGGCCCGGAGCCGTGAGCACCAGCCGCTCTACCATCTCTGGATGCTCAAGCGTGAAGTCCGCCGCAATCATGCTGCCCAAAGAGAGTCCGACAAGCGAGCAGCGCTCGACCTTCAAAAATTTCAAGAGAGCGTAGAGGTCTTCTACGTGCGAGAAGGCCGAGGCCGGATAGCCAGAGCGCCCGAAGCCGCGCAGGTCGTAGCGTATCACCCTGTAATGCTTTGCGAACTCCCTGAACTGGTCGTCCCACAGTCGGCTGTCCACAAGGCCGCCGTGTATCAGAACAACCGTGCGCCCGCGCCCCGCCATTTCGTAAAAGAGGCGCGTCCCGTTCACGTCGGCCAAACCCGAAACGGCTGACTCTTTAGCCGCTTCTTTAGCCGCCGCGCCGCTTGATAAGAGAGACGCAAGCGCAAACACGAGCGATGTAAATAGGAGCCTGCGTATCAACACTGAATCCTCCTTAAAGCTGTGGCGCGGGCGAGTCTTATTGTAAAATCTTAGCCTACAGCCAGAGTGACGCAAGATGCAATAAAAAGCTGAAGATGGTAGTCTATTAGTTTCCAGATTAGAGAAGAATTTAAGCTCTGCGCGCGAAGGGGCCGGTCGCTCTTCTCCTGCCGCCCGTAGAGCCAGAGGTGACAAGTGAGCGAACGTCAAAGCATCAATTTATCGGAGATCATAGCTGAAAATTTCGGAGCCAACGCCGAATACGTTGAAGGCTTGCTGAGCCGCTTTCGCAGCAACCCTGAGTTGGTTGACGAAGCATGGCGCACGTACTTTTCGGAGTTGTTAGGCGACGGCGCAAACGGCGCTTCTCAAGCAGGCGGCGCGCAAGAAGTGAGCGTTTCATCCTCCGCGCCTGTTGCACAGAGCAGCGCTTCTACGGCGGCACCCGTGCAGCAGACAGCGCCCGCAACGCAGGCGGCTCCGACAGCGCAGCCAGCCGCTTTGCAGGAAGGCTCGGAAGTCCTGCCGATTCGCGGCGGCGCGCTCAAGATAGTCGAGAACATGGAGACGAGCCTCACAGTCCCGACCGCGACTTCGCAGAGGCGCGTGCCCGTCAAGGTGCTTGATGAAAACAGGCGCATCATCAACAAGCACCTCGCCGAGACGGGTCGCGGCAAAGCCTCTTACACTCATCTCATAGCCTGGGCCTTGGTGCGTGCGCTCGAAGATTTCCCGCAGCTTAACGACGGCTTTGAAATCGTAGACGGCACGCCTGCCCGCGTTCGTCGCCCCGAAGTGAACTTAGGGATAGCCATTGACCTTGAGAAGAAGGACGGCACGCGAACCCTTCTTGTCCCGAACATCAAGCGCGCAAACTCCATGAGCTTTTCCGAGTTCCTAGAAGCCTACGACGATAAGGTGAAGCGAGCGCGCACGGGCAAGCTTCAAGTCTCGGATTTTCAGGGCACGACACTTTCGCTTACCAATCCCGGCACCATAGGAACCGTAGCCTCCACGCCACGCTTGATGGCTGGGCAGAGCTTGATTATTGCCACGGGCGCGATTGAGTATCCGGCTGAGTATCAGGCCATGTCATCGGAAGCGCTCTCGCGGCTTGGCATAGGCAAGGCCGTCAACATCAGTTCCACCTACGACCACCGCATCATACAGGGCGCGGAGTCCGGCGCTTTCCTTGCGCGCGTGCATGAATTGATAACGGGCAAGGATCGTTTCTACGACGACATCTTCGCTGATTTAGGCATAGCCATTCCGCCCCTCAGGTGGGCCGTCGACCGCAACCCTGCGCTCCTCGGCGGCGATTACGCGCGCGAGCAAACGGTCAAGCAGGCGCGCGTGCTTGAGCTTATCAACGCCTATCGCGTGCGCGGGCACCTCATCGCGGACATAGACCCGCTCCACGCCATGCCGCTTCATTATCATCCCGAACTGGATTTGGAGACTTACGGGCTGACCATCTGGGATTTGGACAGAGAGTTTATAGCGGGCGGCCTCGGCGGCCACGAAAGCACCACGCTCAGAGAGATTCTGGAAATCCTTCAGCGCGCTTACTGCGGCAAAGTTGGAACGGAGTATCGCCACATACAGAGCAAGGAAGAGAAGACCTGGATACGCGACGAGATACGCAAGCAGTTCGTTTATCCAGAGCCACTGTCGCCCGAAATCAAGAAACAGCTTTTGTGGAAGCTCATCTGCGCCGAACAACTGGAGCGCTTCCTCCATACTAAATATCTTGGGCAGAAGAGATTCTCCATAGAGGGAATGGAGACCATCATTCCCTTGCTAGACCAGTTAATCGAAGCCGCCGCAGAGCACGGCGTCGAAGACATCACAATGGGCATGGCCCATCGCGGACGCCTGAACGTGCTGGTCAACGTCATAGACGAACAGATTATGGAGCGCATACTCGCTTCCTTCGAGGGCAGCATTCATCCGAACTTCCCTGCGGACGAAGGCGACGTGAAATATCATCAGGGCGCTAAAGGCGAGCGCACGACCGCAAATGGTAAGCGCGTGCGGCTGACGCTTTCGCCTAACCCAAGCCACCTTGAGTTCGTTGACCCCGTGGTCGAAGGAATGGTGCGCGCCCGGCAGGATGCCGAAGATGCTGAGCGCGAAGTGGTCATTGACCGCTACCTTCCGGTGCTGCTCCACGGCGACGCGGCGTTCGCCGGACAGGGCATCGTGATGGAGACCTTGAATCTGGCGGGGCTTCATGGCTATCGAACGGGCGGCACGATTCACATCATCATCAACAACCAGATTGGCTTTACGACTTCACCGGAAAAGGGGCGCTCTACGATTTATTCTACGGACGTGGCGCGCATGACTCAGCTTCCAATCTTTCATATCAACGGCGACGACCCGGAAGCTGCCTTCCGCTCGCTTCAGATTGCGTTGAATTACCGCCAGGAGTTCAACAAGGACGTGGTGCTTGATGTCGTGGGCTTCCGTCGCCTGGGCCACAACGAAGGCGACGAGCCAAGCTACACGCAGCCCCTTATGTACGCGCGCGTGAAAGCTCATCCGGGCGTGCGTGAACTCTACGCGCGCAAGCTGGTGCGCGAAGGCGTCGTGGACGAAGCGACCGTCAAAAGCTGGATAGAAGAGCGCGTGCGCCGCTTTGAAGAAACTCTGTCGCGCGCCAAGGAGGCCGTCGCAAGCAGGCCCGAGATGAAGGAACTGCCCGCGCCCAAGCAGGAAGAAGACGGGTCGGATGTCTTGGAGACGGGCGTCGAGCGTGAAACCATTCGCGCCGTCGCGCAGAAGATTTCCGTGGTGCCCGAAGGCTTCAACATCAACCCGAAGATGGTCGGGCAGCTTGCGCGTCGCGCGAAGATGGGCGACGGCGAAGCGCCCGCAGACTGGGCCTTCGCGGAAGCTATAGCCTTCGGCTCGCTCGTTCTAGAAGGCACGCGCGTTCGCCTGAGCGGGCAGGATTCGGGACGCGGCACCTTCAGCCAGCGCCACGCCGTCATGTACGACACGCAGACGGGAAAGGCTTGGACTCCGCTCGCGGAACTTCGCTCTGAGTCGAATCCAAAAGCGGAGTTCGACGTTTACGATAGCTCACTTTCCGAGCAGGGCGTGCTAGGCTTCGAGTACGGCTATTCGGTCGAGGCTTCGGATGCGCTGGTGATGTGGGAGGCGCAGTTCGGCGACTTCGCAAACGGCGCGCAGGTCATCATAGACCAGTACATAGCCGCCAGCGAGGACAAGTGGAGTCAGAAGTCGCGTCTGACCCTTCTGCTCCCGCACGGCTACGAGGGACAGGGGCCTGAGCATTCCAGCGCGCGTCTTGAGCGCTACCTGCAACTCTGCGCCGAGAACGACCTACAGGTCTGCTATCCGACCACGCCCGCGCAGTACTTTCATCTACTGCGCCGCCAGGTCAGGCAGGAGATGAGACGGCCTCTCATCATCATGACGCCGAAGAGCCTCTTGAGACTTCCCGCCGCCACCTCCGCGATTGAAGAGATGACGAGCGGCGGCTTTCTGCCCGTCATTGACGACGCGGAAATCACAGACCGCAACGCAGTCGAGCGCATAGTTCTCTGTAGCGGCAAGCTCTATTACGACTTGAATCTGGGAAGAAAGAAAGCGGAAGACCGTCGCGTAGCCATTATTCGCCTGGAACAGTTCTACCCGTTCCCCGAACGGCGGCTGCGCGAGATTTTCGCTAGCTTCCCGAACGCGAAGCAGCTTGTCTGGGCGCAGGAAGAGCCTAAGAACATGGGCGGCTGGACTTTCGTAGAGCCGCGCCTGATGAGCATACTGTCGGCCTGCGAGCGCCCCTACTTTGTGGGCCGCTCCGCATCGGCCAGCCCCGCCACAGGCTCTTACACCATCCACGAGCTTGAGCAGCGCCGCATAGTCGAACAGGCGCTCATAGAAGACATGCCCGCCATCTCCAAAGCCAGCACCGCAGAGAAGGCCGGAAAGATAAGCTCATAAGTGCAGAAGAAATTGATTCATAGGTTCATTGAATCAATGAACCTATGAATCAATCCTTCCGACTTGCCTTAATTTGCTTCCTGGGACAATATAAGCCTGAGCGGGATTCTCTTCCTCCATGTGGCAGGCTCGCCGGAGATTCCGCAGTTGGTGCTGCCGTTGAGTGCGACTCGCCCTCGCGCACGCCCCGTCCGCAACGTTCGATCATAAGGTTAAAACTGAAAGTAAGCCCAGAGGTCTCCAGTATGTTCCGTCGAAGATGGTTTCTGTTAGTCTCTCTATCCTCGTTCACTTCTCTGCTTCTGCTCGTGACCGCCTGCAAGAGCGGCACTGCGAACACGCGCGACTTTCAGGCCGCGCCCGCGCCAGTAGTCCAGGCTCAGACCGCAGAAAAGATTTCAATCGCGGCTGTCGGCGACATCATGCTGGGTTCCACGAATCCGCCCGACAGAGGTTTGCCGCCCGAAGACGGCGCACGGATGCTGGTGGACGTTGCGCCACTGCTCTCCGCAGCAGACATAGCCTTCGGCAACCTCGAAGGGCCTATGCTCGACGGCACGGGGAAGTCCGCGAAGTGCGGCCCGAACTCCAAACTCTGTTATGCCTTTCGCGTCCCCACTCGCTACGGCAAGCATTTAAAGGAGGCTGGCTTTGACCTGCTGAGCCTTGCAAATAATCATGCCTCGGATTTCGGCCTTGAGGGACGACAGAGCACTCGTCGCGTGCTTGACCAGTTGGGAATAACGCACGCCGGGGCCGACCTCAACGACATACCGTACCTCAACATCAAGGGGAAGAGAATCGGCGTCGTGGCCTTCGCCACCAACGAGGTCTCCTATAACCTGAACGACATAGCGACAGCGCGCCGCATAGTCACACAGGTCGCACAGAAGGCCGACATAGTGATTGTCTCTTTTCACGGCGGCGCTGAAGGCGCTGCGGCACAGAACGTCCCGCGCGGCCCTGAAACTTTCCTCGGCGCTCCGCGCGGAGACCTGCGCGCCTTCACGCATGCCGTCGTAGACGCTGGCGCGGATTTAGTCCTGGGCCACGGCCCGCACGTAGTACGCGGCATGGAAATCTACCGCAATCGACTGATAGCCTATTCTCTAGGCAACTTCGCCTTCTACAGCTTTCCCTTCAAAGGCCCTACCGCGCTCTCTCTGATTCTCGAAGTCAACCTCGCGCCCGACGGAGCGTTCGCGGGCGGCGTAGTTCACCCGCTCATACAGGAAGGACAGAACGGCCCGCGCCAAGATAAAGCTGGAACGATTCTCCCAATCCTGCGCCAGCTATCCAGCACGGACTTCGGAGCCACAGCCGTCAAGGTCGGCGAGGACGGCACAATCACCGCTCCCTGATAAAAGAGCGTAAGCAGATGAAAGCTTTGCTCGTCGCCCTCTCGCTTTGCAGAATAAAGTACTTGACAATTCAGAAATGAGTTGTATTATTCCTAGCATGGCATCCATCTACCAGCTTCGACCAAGAACATCCGAGCAGACGGCAGAAGAGCCTCCGTCGCTTCATTCCAGAGCGATGGACAACCTGCGCTTCATACGCGAGACGATGGAGCGCGCGGCCTCTTTCACGGCGGTGCCCGGATGGGGCGCATTCTTCATGGGAGTGACGGCGCTCGTAGCGTCCTACATAGCGGCGCAGCAGACTTACAGCCGTCCGTGGCTTGAAGTCTGGTTCGTAGAGGCTCTCATAGCCCTGCTCGTGGGCGGATGGGCCATGGACAGAAAAGCGCGCAGGCAGGAGACTACGCTTATGTCCGGCCCCGCCAGAAAATTTATCCTGGGCCTGACGCCGCCGCTTCTGGTGGGCGCGCTGTTGACATTCGTCTTCTACAGGGCGGGCATGATGAGGGACGTGCCCGGAATGTGGCTTCTGCTCTATGGCACGGGAGTCGTTACGGGCGGCGCTTTCTCCGTACGCATAGTTCCACTCAAGGGCTTGAGCTTTATGCTGCTTGGCGCGATTGCCATCTTCAGTCCGGGGTCATGGGGAAACTACTACATGGCAGGCGGCTTCGGCCTGCTCAATATCATTTTCGGCATCATCATCGCACGGAGGCACGGTGGCTAAAGGTAACGCGCTTTTGAAAGAGCGCGGGCGAAAGTCTCGCGCCGAAGATGAGCGAGCACGCTTGAAGGGCGTGGGCGTTGCGGCGAAGTCTGCCGAAGAGGGAATGCCGGAGTTGGATCGCCTGATACACGAGCGTCTGCGTTTAGGCATCGTCAGCGCCCTCGCCGTGAACGAATCTCTGACCTTCAGCGAACTCAAGGAGTTGATGAAGACCACGGACGGGAACCTGAGCGTGCACGCCAGAAAGCTTGAGGACGCGGAATATATCACCTGCACAAAGTCTTTCGACGGGCGCACGCCTAAGACGGAATACAAGCTGACCGCATCGGGACGCCGTGCGCTGGAGCGCTATCTCAATCACATGGAGGCGCTGATAAAAGTGATGCGTGACCGTTAACCTGGGTCGCATCGCTTTTTTTTGCGCGGCGGCTTTGCATTGCAAAGCCCTTTACAGAGCGAGAATGGTTAAGCCGTAGAGGATAAGGATTGATGGACACGAACGTTAATCTGGAAGCGGCTCTGGGTGTTCTCGCGCTTATGGGAAGCTGCGCTCTGCTGCTCATCATCCTGTGTGTGGCCGTGCACGCGCTCTTCACACGAAAGTGGCCGCGCCTGAAATTCATGCTCTTTGCGGCCCTCGGTTGCGTTGCGATTTACCTGGGGCTGATGTTCGTCTTCTCCCTCATGAGCGGCGAGAAGGTTTTGGCGCGCGGCGAAGAGAAGCATTTCTGCGAGATTGATTGTCATCTGGCTTATGCCGTGACGGATGTTCTGAAGACCAGGAGCGTAGGCGCGTCACAGAATCAGGCTACGGCCAGAGGCATCTTTTATGTTGTGACCGTCAGGACGCGCTTTGACGAGCAGACAATAAGCAGTGGGCGGGGCGATGCGCCCTTGACGCCTAACAGCCGCGTGCTGAGTGTACGGGACGCGCAGGGCAGAAGCTACGGCCCTTCGCCAGAAGCCATGCAGGCGCTGGAGCTTTCTCAATCGGGCGGCACTCCCATACAGACGCCGCTACGCCCAGGCGAAACCTACACGACCACTTTCGTCTTCGACCTTCCCGAAGCAGTGGAAAGCCCCATGCTCTTGATTAGAGAGGGCGGGGCGGCGACGCATTTCATCATAGGGCACGAGAACAGCCCGCTTCACAGGAAGGTTCTGTTTCGTCTGGACGAGGCGCAGAAGCAGGTGGCGAGCGTCCGAGGCTTGAGCCGCAGGATTTCCTGGCAGGTAAAGAATGTGGCTGCGGCTGTACTGCGAAGACTCAAAGGCTACGACCATTGAAGGGAGCCGTTATGAAGGACAGGACAAGAAGGGGCTTGGACGTGCTGCAAGCCGCACTCGTGCTTGGCGTGGCGGGCGATGCGCTGCTGCGCGCTACGCCCTGGGGATTGAACCTGCTGTTGTGGATGTTGCTGGCGCTGGTGGCCGCTCTGGCGCTTCTGGTGCGCTGGCGGCGCGGCGTTTTAACGAGTGACGGGCGACTGATTATTCTGCCTTTAATCTTCTTCGCGGCATGTTTCGTCTGGAGAGACTCGCGCACGCTGAACCTTTTGGATGCAGTGGCAATCCTGCTGGCGCTGTCGCTGACAGTCCTTCGCACGTGCGCCGTGAGCCTCAGATTGGCGAGCATAAAAGAGCACATGGCGGCAATCGGCCTGACGGTTTTCGACGCGGCCCTTGGCATGCCGACAATCCTCCTGGGCGACGTGGAGTGGGGAGAGATTCCACGCGCGCGTTGGACTAAATACGCCGGAGCCGTTGGTCGCGGCCTGGTCATAGCGCTTCCGCTCGTGCTCATCTTCGGCGCGCTGCTGATGGCGGCGGACGCGGTTTTCGAAGGGCTAATCCAGAGCGCCTTCAACATCAACGCCGAAGTTCTTTTCAGCCACGTGGGGCTGACGATTCTTTTCAGTTGGATGGCCGGAGGCATCCTGCGCGGCGTGATTGAAGGGCGCGATGCTGTGCTGGCTAATTCCGACAACGCGGCGATTGTTGCCCTTAATCTCACGGACGATAAAAATCAGGCTGAGCAGAGCGAGACGGAGAAGAAGGAAGAGGAGAAGCCTGATAAGCCTTTGTCTAGCATGCGTCCTTCTCTGGGCATAGTGGAGATAGGCGTTGCGCTCGGCCTCCTTGACCTGCTCTTTCTGGCGTTCGTCACGGTTCAGATTCGCTACTTCTTCGGCGGCGCTCAGCTTGTGCAGGCGACTACCGGATTGACTTATGCCGAATACGCGCGGCGCGGCTTCTTTGAGCTTGTGTGGGTGGCCGCGCTGGTGCTTCCACTGCTGCTCTTCGCGCACTGGCTTCTGCGAAAGGAGAATCCCGTGCATGAGCGTATCTTTAGAGTGCTGGCGGGCGCACAGGTAGCCCTGCTCTTTGTCATCATGGCTTCGGCCTTCGAGCGCGTGCGTCTTTATCAGAGAGAGTACGGCCTCACAGAGCAGAGGCTTTACACGATGGCTTTCATGGCCTGGCTCGCTCTGGTCTTCCTGTGGTTCATGTGGACTGTGCTGAGGGGCGCTCGTGAGCGTTTCAGTTCGGGCGCGCTCGTGGGCGTCTTTCTGGTCATAGGCATGCTTCATGTGATTAATCCTGACGATTTAATCGTACGCACTAACCTCTCACACGCCGAAATATGGGGACGCGGCTTCGATGCTGCGTACGTCGCGGGCCTGAGTGCCGACGCTGTGCCCGCGTTAGCCGCGTCCCTTCCCGCCCTCAGCCCTGGCGGGCGCTGCACCGTGGCCCGGACTCTTTTGAGTCGCTGGCCCGTTGAAGCCCAGACGGATTGGCGCACCTGGAACAGGTCGCGCACAAAAGCGCAAGAGATTGTCAGAGAGAACTTCACGAGTCTGCGCGCCGTGTCATGCGCGCAAAGCGAAGGACAGGCGACTCAGCCATCCGAAGTCGCTGCTACCAAACAGGAGTGAAGCTTGAAGAAGTTTGACGTTTGCATCATAGGCGCAGGGTTAGGCGGCTTGCAGTGCGCGAGGCTCTTGGGTCGGCGCGGCGTGCGAGTGCTTCTGGTTGACCGCAAGCGCTCGCTTCATGATTCGATTCACACGACGGGCATCTTTGTTCGCCGCACGCTTGAGGATTTCGACCTGCCGGAAGATTGCCTCGGCGCGCCCGTGCGTCGCGTGGTGCTTTATAGCCCGCGTCGTCGCCCAATGGAACTGGAAAGCCCTCTGGACGAATTCAGGGTCGGGCGCATGGGCGAGCTTTACGAGCGCTTTCTTGATGAAGCCATAGAAGCAGGCGTCGAGTGGTGGCCGGGCACTCGTTACATAGGGCTTGAGGCCGAGAGCGATTCGAGCACGATTCTTCACCTGGAGACTAATGGGCTGACCAGAAGCGTAGAGACAGGCTTTATTGTCGGAGCAGACGGCGCGCAGTCGCGCGTCGCACGTGACCTGGGGCTTGATTCCAACGAAGAGTGGATAGTGGGCGTGGAGGATGTCTTCCGTGGCGTGCCGGTCGAGGGCGAGCCTGCCTTTCATTGTTTTCTGGATTCGGAGCTTGCGCCCGGTTACATAGCCTGGGTCGTGCAGGACGGGACGGAGACGCACGTTGGCGTAGGGGGCTACGCCAAGAGTTTTGACCCCGTAGCGGCGCTCGAAAAATTTCGCTTGAGCTTAAACGGCATGATTGACCTTGAAGGAGCGCATCGCACGGAGCGTCGCGGCGGTCGTATCCCCGTGGGCGGAGTCCTGCGCCGCATAGCGAACACGCAAGGGCTTCTGGTAGGCGATGCAGCCGGAGCCGTTTCGCCTTTGACGGCGGGCGGCCTTGACCCCTGCATGCGTCTTTCAAAGCTCGCCGCTGATGTCATCACTAGATTTCTTTCGACGCATGATGCCAGAGAGCTTGAGCCGTATTCGGGCAAAGAGTTTCGCTCGCGCTTCGTCTCTCGCT